>JAITJW010000110.1 GCA_031278715.1 Treponema sp.
GCCTATGAGCGCGAATAGCGCCAAGGCCAGGGGGAAAAACTTTTCTTGTTTCATTGAAACTTCCTTCTGATTGGTGTAAGCGGCCGCAAATGCCCATTAGGGCTCCGCTTATGCCATGATGTAAGGCAGGCACAGGCCTGCCTGTGAGCCCAGGTGTAACAAGCACCATTACGATGAGAATCATCACAATTAAAGCCATTACACCTGCAACCATTATAAAGAAACTCCTTTTTCAATTCGATTCGGCGTAACCTGCCGCAAGCACCCTTGGGGGCGCCAGGTTCGCCGATAAAAAAACACTACCAAAAATTTCAAATAAAATACAAGATGGTATCATAAGATAGTGGCACAGAACCCGATGGCAGTAATTCCCAGGTTAAAACCTCCACCACAAGTCAAGGCGCCCTTTCATGCCTGGAACTGAAAATTGCGGGGACTTCATTATTCCCGGTCTGGCTGTTAGTATGGTGGTATGATGATGTGGTTTCAAAGGCTGTACCTGCCCCGTTTTGTCCCCGTTTTGTCCCGGTTCTGGCCAAAGGCATGGTCTCTGGTTTGGCCTTTGCTGTGGTCTTTGGCCTTTGGCTCCTGCAGCGCTGCGATCTCAGGGGTCCTGGAGCGGGGGGGCTCCGGGGATTTTGAGGTGTCGGCTGCGTTAAGCCCGGTTTTTGCCGCCAAAATGGGCGATTTTATGAGTTTCTCCGGGGAAGCGGACGCCTCCGGGGCCCTGATTAACGCTCAGGAGATTGCCCGTTCCATGTCCGGCGCGCCGGGAATGGACAGCGTTTCCTTCCGCAACACCGGGCCGGCCGCCCTTGAAGGACCGGTAAAAATCGCCCGGCTGGGGGATTTTCTTGCCCCTTCCGGCAGGGCGGGCTTCATTGACTTTAAGGAGAATCCCGACGGCGGCGGGCGGGCGCTTATCACGCTGAACCGCGAAACCGTTCCCGCCATGCTCAGTCTTATCTCCCCCGACGTGGTGTACTACCTGAACTTCATATTCGCCCCTGTTGTTACGGGGGAACAGATCGACAGGGAGGAGTATCTGGCCCAGGTTAGCCTGTTCCACAGCCCCGGTGTGGCGGAAGAACTGTCCCGTTCGGAAATCCGCGTGTCCGTAAGCTTTCCCGGGGCCCTGCTTTCGGTCCGGGGGGGGAGTTTTTCCGGCAGAACTGCGGAATTTGTCATCCCCCTGGTGGAACTGCTGGTCCTGGCCCAGCCCCTCAGCTACGAAGCCGTCTGGCGCTAAGCCCATGATTGCTTAAAAACCTCTCAGGCTATAGAATAACAGTAAAGTCAATCCTAAAACCAAACGGGTTTTGGGAAAGCTTCAGCATGTCGTTATATGAATGGGGGGTTTTCATGGCAACGGTCGATGTGGGGGACATGGTATTCCCCCAGGAACTGGTTTCTTTCATTACCGAATGGAAGGAAAAGCCCGGTAGTCTTATCATGATTCTGCATAAGACCCAGGAAACATTCGGGTACATTTCCCGTCAGGCGGCGGAAAAATTGTCCCGGCTTACGGGAATTCCGCTGGCGCGGATCTACGGGGTTATTACATTTTATCACTTTTTTAAGACAACCAAGCCCGGCAAATACAAAATTTCCGTGTGCCTGGGGACCGCCTGTTACCTCAAGGGCGGTCAGGACCTTATCGAAGAGGCCCGGAGCATCCTGGGTATCGGGCCGGGGGCCGTTACGGAAGACGGGCTCTTTTCCATCGACCCGGTGCGCTGCGTGGGTTGCTGTGGTCTGGCCCCGGTAATGACCGTGGGCAACGACACCTACGGCAAACTTACCAAAGACCAACTGCCGGATATTATCGCCAAATATCAAAATGCCCCATAGCACTGTAAGGCCTCATGTTCCGGCTAAAACCCCGGAGCTTCCGGTCAAAACCCCGGAGTTTCCGGTCAAAACCCCGGAGGGGTTTTGACCATGCACTTCACCCTGGCCGATCTGGTTACCGATATTACCCAGAACGGGGCGGAATCCGGCGCGGCCCTGGTGGAACTTGAGGTTTCACAGACCGGAAATTCCGGCGGTGGCGGGGAATTCCGCTTTACCGTGCGGGACAACGGCAAGGGCATGAGCGCCGACGAGATCAAACGGGCGGTGGATCCCTTCGTAAGCGATGGGATCAAGCATCCCCACCGCAAGGTTGGCCTGGGGCTTCCCTTCCTTATCCAGACCGCGGAGCAGTCCGGCGGGGGCTGGGACATAAAGTCCGAGAAGGGGAAAGGTACCACGGTAAGCGCATGGTTCGACGCGGGCAATGTGGACATGCCCCCGGTGGGGGATATTCCCGGTATGTTCCGGTCCATCCTGATGTTTCAGGGCCCCCGTGAGATCCATATCACCCGGTCCCGTGGAACGGGGGGGCCGTCCTATGAACTGCGCAAGACGGAGATTAGCGAGGTCCTGGGGGGCCTTGAGGAGACGGGTTCGCTGGTACTGCTGGATAAGTACCTTCGTTCCCTGGAAGAAGACGCATAAGCTACCGGCCATTGCGGATCGGCAGTTTTACAGACAGATCTCAACCGTATAGGAGAGGAATATGGCAAAGATGACATTAGAAGAACTAAGGAAGCTGCGGGATTCAAAAAAAACGGATCTGAGCAGACGGGACGCCGAGGGTAAGGAAATCCAGGTTATCGTGGGTATGGGTACCTGCGGTATTGCCGCGGGGGCCAAGGTTACGCTTGACGCCTTCATCCGATCCCTTGATGAGCATAATCTGGTGGAGCAGGTTCTGGTCCGTCAGACAGGCTGCATGGGGCTGTGTCATTCGGAACCCACCGTGGAGGTGGTCGTACCGGGCATGCCTGCGGTTATCTATGGCAGGGTGGACGGGACCGTCGCGGACGAGATCGTAACCAAACATATCCTGGGGAAACAGCTCCTGGATAATCACATCCTGGATCGCCCCGCTGCGGACATCATCGCTTCCAGATAAGGGGTACATCATGCCATACAGTCATTACATTCTTACCTGCGGGGGAACCGCGTGCGAATCCAACAAAGGAATCGAAATTTATGAGCGGCTCAACCTGGAAGCGGAAAAGCAGGGGGTTCGGGATCAGGTTCAAATCGTCAAAACCGGCTGTTTCGGTTTTTGTGAACGGGGACCCATTGTCAAGGTACTGCCGGAAGAATCCTTCTACGTTGACGTAAAGCCCGAAGACGCCTGGGAGATCATCGCCGAGCAGATCGTCAAGGGCCGGGAAGTTAAACGGCTTCTCTACAAAGAGGAAGCTGAAAAGAAGTCCACCGTCGCGGTAGAGGATATCGGCTTTTACCAAAAGCAGTTCCGGGTGGTGCTGCGGAACTGCGGCGTTATCAACCCTGAAAATATCGATGAATACATTGCCCGTGAGGGTTATACGGGCCTGGAGAAAGTCCTGTTTGAGTGGAGTCCCGAACAGCTTATCGAAGAGATGAAGATCTCCGGCCTCCGGGGGCGCGGGGGAGCGGGTTTCCCCACCTGGCTCAAGTGGGATCTGGCCCGCAAGGCCCAGGGGAATATCAAATACGTGATCTGTAACGCCGATGAGGGGGACCCCGGGGCCTACATGGATCGTTCCACTATCGAAGGGGACCCCCATTCGGTTATCGAGGGGATGATCACCGCCGGTAAGGCCATTGGGGCCCACGAAGGTTTTGTGTATATCCGGGCGGAATACCCCCTGGCCATTGAACGGCTCCGCAAGGCCCTGGATCAGGCCAGGGATTACGGCCTTATCGGGAAGAACATCCTGGGATCGGATTTCGATTTTGATATTGAAATCCGGCTTGGGGCCGGGGCCTTTGTCTGCGGCGAGGAAACGGCCCTGATCAAGTCCGTGGAGGGGAACCGGGGCATGCCGGTCCCCAAGCCGCCCTTCCCGGCGAACAAGGGGCTTTGGCAGCGGCCCACAATTATCAACAACGTGGAAACCCTGGCCAATGTCCCGGTGATCACCGC
>JAITJW010000151.1 GCA_031278715.1 Treponema sp.
CAGCGCCCAGCGCGGCAAACCGGCGCATCCTTGCTGAACTTGGTTTTGCCCTCAAGTTGTCAGGGGCTTCCGGGGACGCCTGGAACGACGAAATTACCAGGGCCCTGGAAATACTCGAAAAAAGCCTTGAGGCCCAGGGGGTTCTTACCGGGGATGCCTGCGCAGAAGCTGAACAGGCCATTCTCCCCCTGGGAAAAGCCGCCAGGGAATACACAGTCCTGTTCGCCTCCCACGCCCATATCGACATGAACTGGATGTGGAGCTGGCAGGAAACCGTTCAGTCGGCGCTGGCGACCTTCCGTACCATCCTTCACCTTATGGACGAATACCCGGACTTCACGTTCTCCCAGTCCCAGGCGTCCTGCTATCACCTGGTGGAACAGTACGATCCCGATATGATGGAGGCCGTCAAAAGGCGCATACAGGAAGGCCGCTGGGAGGTAACCGCGTCCGCCTGGGTGGAGACCGATAAAAACATGCCCAACACCGAGTCCCTCCTCAGGCATATCAAGTATACAAAGAACTACCTCCGCTCTGCCTGGGCTGTGGACCCGGCAAGCCTTACCATTGATTTTTCACCCGATACCTTTGGCCACAGCGCCAATATCCCGGAAATTGACGCCTGTGGCGGGGTAAAGTACCTGTACCACTGCCGGGGCCTTCAGGAAAACCATGTCCTGTACCGCTGGCGTTCCCCTTCGGGGGCGGAACTTATCTGCCAGCGGGAACCCTACTGGTACAACCGGGGTATTCAGGATGAAATAGCCCTTGACGCGGTCGAGCTGGCCCGATCCTGCGGCGGTCTTAAAACTTCCCTTATCGTGTACGGCGTGGGCGATCACGGCGGCGGCCCCACCCGGCGGGATATTGAAACAATACGGGAACTCAGGGAATGGCCTGTATATCCGGCGCTGCGCTTTGGTACTTTTACTGAGTACTTCAAGGCCGCCGAAACGGTGCGGGACAAACTTCCCCTGCTGGACAAGGAGATTAACTTCGTGTTCACCGGTTGTTACACCACCCAGAGCAGAATCAAGATGGGGAACCGTCACGGCGAGGCGGCCCTTCTGGACGCGGAAGCCCTGGATTCCATGAGCAAGGTCCTGACGGGCAGGCAGTACCCTCCGGAGAAACTGGAACAGGCCTGGCGGAAAGTTCTGTTTAACCACTTTCACGACATTATCACCGGGTCCTGTGTACGGGACAGCCGGGACTACGCCATGGCAAACTACGCGGAAGTCCAGGCAATAGCCGGAACGGCCCGGGAAAAGGCAGGTCTGCGCCTGGCCGGGGAGATCGACACCTCGGCGATACAAACCGGACCGGCGCGGGGGACCATATCGGAGGGCGCCGGCGCGGGGTTTGGTCTTGATTTCTTTAGCGGAGTCCCCAGCCCCGAACGGGGCCGTGGGGCAGTACGCATCTACCATGTATTCAATTCCAGTGCCCACCGGCGCCGCGAAGTGGTGGAATTTACGCTGTGGGACTGGGACTACGACCTTAGCCTGGCGGAACTTACCGACTACGCCGGGCATACGCTCCCCTTCCAGCTTTTAGACCGGGAGCCTGTTACCTACTGGGATCACCGGTATGTCCGCTTTATCGCCCGGATAGAAGTTCCCGCCGGGGGTTACACCACCGTTGTTCTCAGGGAAAAGGAATACTCCGGCGTTTCTCTGCTGAACCGCCGCGATCCCCGGCTTGAGGCGCCCCACGGCCCCATCGTTCTGGAAAACGATCTTCTCCGGGCGGAATTCGATCCGGCCTCCGGCGCCCTCCGCTCCCTGAAAGACAAGAAAACCGGCAGGGAAAAGATCGCCCCCGGCGCTTCTGCCGGACTCGTCATTAACTGGTCGGAAAAGAAGACCAACAACGCGTGGCTTATCGGCCGCACGGTTGAGCAGGAGCAGGTTTCCCGTCCTACCAGGATCAGCCCCTTTGGGGGGGCGGACTCGCTGCGGAAAGGTTTTGAAATTGAGCAGGAGATCCTGAGATCCCGCATAAAAACCGAGGTGTTTCTTGATGACGGCGCCGGGGCCATTGCCTACCGGTTCCGCATCGTCTGGAACGAGGCCGCGGAAGACCATAAACACGTGCCGGTCCTCTGCTTCTCCCTGCCCCTGGCCGCCGAGCCGGAGGCCTATATGTCCGATGTCCCCGCAGGGGCCCGGCGCCGTCCCTCCTCGTTCCAGGATATTCCGGCCCTGCAGTACACGGCGGCCGTCTCCGGCGGGGAAGCGGCGGCCCTGGTTACCGATTCAAAATACGGCTACCGGGGCTGCGGGGGGGTCTTAAGCGCCACCCTTATCAACACCGCTTCCAGCCCCGATCCCTATCCTGAACGGGGCGAACACGCCGTAAAACTCTGGCTTGCCCTGGAAAAAGCCGACCCCAAGGCCCTTTGCGAGACGGCGGGAGACCTGTGCCGCGGCATGAGCGTCATTTCCGGCAGCAGCCATCCGGGTAAACTGCCCCCCGTCCAGGAACTCCTGCGCCTGGACGCTTCCTCCACGGTGTTAAGTTCCACGGGTCTTGCCGGCGACGACGCGCTTCTTATAAGGGTCTACGAAACCGCAGGCAAGAAAGACTCAGTTACCCTTACGGTCCCCTCCGCCATTAAAACCGCCGAACTGGTTGACCTGGACGGGAACCCGCTTGGCGTCCTGACACCGGAGGGGAAGGCCGTACACTTCGACATGCTTCCCTGGAAAATAGCGACGGTAAAAATACGGCTGGCTTAACGCCGAAGGAGAGGATGGCTATGGAACTAAACAAAGCGGGGGGGAGTACCCCCGCCGATCTGGTGAATCCCTATATCGGGAGCATATCGCATCTGCTTACTACCACCATACCGGAGGTGTTCGTCCCGTACAGCTATATTCGGGCCTTCCCCCTGGGCGAAGGCTGTGTAGACCGGTACTGCAACGAGGAGGTCCTGGGTTTTCCCCTGGGCGCCGCTTCCATTATGCCCGGCAGGGGGGGCGATTTTGAAAATACCCTGGATCATTCCCGGGAATGGTGCCGCTGCTTTAAGAATGAGCTTATCCTTGAAAAATACGGGATCAAGGCCGAAATGACCGCCGCCCGGCACTGCCACCTGTACCGTTTTACCGGCGCGGGGGAGCTAAGGGTTTCCTTTCCCCCCGGGGGGGTCCTAAGGGCGGAGAATGATACTATCCGTATCCACGCCCCCCTCAAAGACCGGGACCGGGAACTTCCCGGCCAGTTTATTATCCTTAAATCCGATAAACCTTTTACGGTGCTGTCAAGTTCCGGAACCGGTCTTGTTATTGATGCGCCGGCCGGCGGCGCCGAATACTATGCGGCTGTTTCCTTTATCTCCTTTGAAAAAGCCGGAGAAAGTCTTTCTAAAGAGATCTCCCCGGGTTGTTTCGACGCCGCTGTTGATGAATTAAAAAGAATCTGGAACAGCTATTTAGGCCGTTTCCGGATTGAAGGGAACACCGAAGACCGGCGCATCATATTCTATACCGCCGTGTACCGGGTTTTCCGCCGCATGATCGACAACGCCGAATACGGCGAATACTTCAGCGGTTTTGATCTTAAAATTCACCGGGGCGATCATTTTTTTACCCGGGACCAGCTCTGGGATACCTTTCGTACCGCCCATCCCATCCGTATGCTGATAGACCGGGAAAACGAGGAGCTCATGCTCCAAAGCTACCTTGATATGTACGGGCAGTCCGGTTATCTCCCCTCGTTCATTTCCCAGTTATGCGAAATACGGGCTAACATCTTATGCTTTTTTAAGAAAATATTGACACTTTAAAATTACTATGATAGCCTTTTATAAAAGGAAATTAACATGAATAAAGAAAACCATGAAGAATTACTTGCCGAACTGAGGGAGTTGCACGAGAACGATGAACACGAAAAGGTGCTCGATTCTATTGAAAAAATTGCCAGAGAGGAATGGGATTATGATATTGCCAGTTGTTACGCCCGGGCGCTGAATAATCTTGACAGGTATGAGGAAGCGCTGGAAATTCTTTTAGCTCTTGAGCGACAGGGAAAAAATGACGGTTTTTGGCATTTTCGGGTAGGTTACTCACTCTATTATCTTGAACGGGAAGCGGAGGCGGCAGAGTATTTTAAAAAGGCGATTGAACTCGGCGATAATTACAAAGATACGTATGATTTGCTTAAAAGGAGCTTAATAGAAGCCCTTTACAAAGAAAATTTCTCGGTAATATTGGAAAAACTTAAAGAAAGTGAAACGAGAAAATTATTTGAGGATGCCTGGGATTTTTTGTCTATTTTCCTTCATAAATATTTTGAAATTATGAAGAAAAAACCCGATGGAGAAAAGATGGAAAGTTTTAATAACTCACAGCATACACTTTTGGCGTATAATATTTTTTATGGGCAGGTAAGTAATGGTGGTTTTATACAGCTTATTCAGAATGGATATGGCGGTTATATATTTTACGGTCCATTTTCAGAAATAGTTAAATCATGGGGTGCGTTAAAAACCGCTGAAATTGTTGATGGGGCAAAAATTGTTTATGATAAACATAAAGGAGAACTTGAACAAGAAAAAACGATGGAAGAATTTTCTGAGCAATATACAAAGATAAAGGACTTTAAGGAACTTGAAACAGACTTTTATGAAGTTATGGATAAAGAAACCGAAATCATAAGGAAATACGTTGAAGAAAATATAAACGATTTTATTATAGAAATATAAAAAATAATGGGGTACGCCCGTACTTCGCATAACAGGACTGTATGCGCTTCGGGCCTAAAGGCCCTCGGGGTTCCGTGTGGCTAGGTCATTCCGCTACGC
>JAITJW010000168.1 GCA_031278715.1 Treponema sp.
GAGGCTGTTCCAAAACTTCAGTTTTTGGAACAGCTACCTTGATTTTGGTGGAAAAACCGGGCCTTTGCCGGTTTTTCCAAGAGCTTGTTCCAAAGCCGTGCGCGTTTAGCGCACCGTCAATTAGTTTTGGAACAAGCTCAATTATCAGGGTAAATAAAGCAGGATTATCTGCCGATACTTAAGGGATTTATTGTCATTTTGGCATTATTGGCGCCTGGTGAGGGAATATTAATGATGAAGCGGTCTTTTATTGTAATATTATTCGCTGTTATCTTTATCGGTCCCTCTGTTGCCCAGAGCCAGTTCCGTAATTTTCATCAGGAAGGTCCCGCGTCTCATGACATTGTCACGGATCAGCTAACCGCAAGTCATCCAAGTTTGCCTTTGGGAACCCAGATACGGGTAACCAACCCCCGCAACGGTAAACAGGTCAACGTACAGATTACGGGCCGTATTCCGGCAACGGAAGGCCGTATTGTGGACCTTTCCACCGGCGCGGCCGCGGAGCTGGAACTGCCCGATCAGGTACGTTCCCCGGTAATTCTGGAACTTGTGTCCGAGCGGAGACCCCTTACACCGGTGCCGGAGCCTGAACCGGAACCCGAACCTGAACCGGAGCCCGAACCGGAGCCGGAGCCCGAGACTGAACCAGAGCCCGAACCGGAGCCGGAGCCCGAGCCGGAGCCCGAACCCGAACCGGAGCCCCCCGGTGAAGAACAGCCGATGTTGCCGCCCCATGAGGACCCTTCAAGGGAGCCGGCCCCGGCGGAGCCCGTTCCCCAGGAACTTCCACCGGAGACCGAATACGTTCCCGGCCCGGATCCTGAGGCCCCGTCGCTTACTACCAATGATACCAAGACCCAGACGACCGCCCCGGTATCGGCCCAGTCGCCGAATATCACGATTTACAACGTCATGGGGTCTCCCAACTCTTTTGCTACAGATTCCGCTCCCGTAAACGCCACGGGACAGGGCCCCATTGCCGCTACGGCCCCCACATCCGGCGTAAGTTCGGAGAATACCCAGCAGGCCGTCCCCCCCTCCATTATCGCGGCGGCCCCTTCGTCCCAGATTTCCAGGACTGAACGGACAACCACCCTGCCGCCGGCCCAGGCAACGCCGGAGACCACACCCGCGGTGGCTACCGCCACAGCTCAGATTATGGCCCAGGGTTCCGTCCCCTCCGTACAGCCTCAACAGCAGCCCCAGCAAACCCAGCCCCAGCAGACCGTCCAGCAGCCGCAGACCAGTCAGGTGCGGCAGCCCCAAACGCAGCCGGTACAACCAGTACAACCATCGGAATCCTCACCGCTGCCACCCCTTGTAGACCGGGGAACCGCCCTCATCAAGCCCTATATGCCCAACGCGGATAACACCAAGATCTACCGGGTACAGGTAGGATCGTACCAGTTTACCTGGCACGCCATAGAAGCCTTTGACCGGCTTACCACCGTGGGTTTCCAGCCTGCCTACGAGCGTTACGGGGACTATATCCGGGTGGTCATCCCCGGCGTTCCCGCCATGGACATGCCCTCCGTAGCCCGGCTTCTTGGCAGGGTGGGCTTTACAGAAGCCCTGATCCGGGAGGAAAATTAGGCCGATGGGCATGAAATTCTACTCCCTTGGGGCCGCCGAAGAGGTAACAGGTTCCAAGCACGTACTGGAACTGGACGGGGCAGCTTATCTTGTCGATTGCGGGGCCTTTCAGGGTTCCCGTGCGGAGGCGGACCGGAAGAACAGGACCCTGGGTATAGAGCCGGACCGGATAGAAGCGGCCATCCTTACCCACGGCCATCTGGATCACTGCGGCACCCTGCCCCTCCTGGCAAAAAACGGGTACCGGGGAAATATTTACGCCACTCCCGCTACCAGGGATATTGCCAGCCTTATCATGATGGATTCCGCCCGTATTCAGGCCAGAGACGCCATGTATCTGCGCAGCCAGGCCCGCAAAAAAGGCGAAAAATTTGACTGGGAGCCCCTCTACACCGAAAAAGACGCTATCCAGGCCACCGGCCAGGTTTTGGGGGTTTCCTACAACCGCCCCATGTACATCGGAGACGGGGTGAATCTGGAATTTTACGATGCCGGGCATATCCTGGGTTCCGCTATGGCCTTTATCACGGTGAAAAAAGACGGCAGGGAAACCAGAATTCTCTGTACCGGCGATCTGGGCCGCAGGGGGAAACCGATTATCCGTGATCCGACCATTCCTCCGGCACCGGATTACATCGTGCTGGAAAGTACCTACGGCAACCGCCTTCACGGTACCAAGGATGACGCGGTAGCTAAACTTGCCAAGCTTGCCCTCCGCTGTGTGGAGCAAAAGGGGAAGATCATCATTCCCTCGTTCGCCATTGAGCGTACCCAGGAACTGGTGTACTACTTCCACCTGTTGGTAGACGACGGGGTAATTCCGGAAATTCCAATCTACGTCGATTCGCCGATGGCAACCAACGCTACGACCATTTTCCAGGTACATCCGGAATGTTATGACGAAGAAATTAAAGAGGCCTTTGTTAAACACCACAAGAATCCTTTTGGGTTTAACAGCCTTAACTTTACCACCAGTGTTGATGAATCCAAGGCCCTTAACGAACACAAAGGGCCCCTGATCATCATTTCAGCCGACGGCATGTGTGAGGCAGGCCGTATTCAGCACCACCTGATCCACAACATCACCGATCCGCGGACCACGGTTCTACTGGTGGGCTACATGGCGGAACACACGCTGGGGCGGCGGATTCGGGATCGGGAAACCGATCTGAAAATACACGGGCAGTGGTTTAAACGCCGGGCCGAAGTGGAAGAGATCAACGCCTTCAGCGCCCACGCCGACTACGCGGAGGCCCTGCAGTGGCTCAAGGCCCTTGATACGTCCCGCCTTAAAACGATCTTCCTGGTCCACGGGGAACGCGACGCCCAGCAGGGCTTCAAGAAACACCTGGCGGAGCATGGCTTTTCCCGGGTAGAAATTGTCCGCTATGGCCGGACTTACGATCTGGCATAATTCCGCAACAGCAATTCTCAGTTTCAAGCATGAAACGGCGCCCTGAAAAGTCTGGCGGGGACCTGGCTGCTAGAATATTCCCCAAAACTCGATTAGTGTTGGGAAACCTCATGATAAGGAGGGATGACATGACGCCAGACAGTGTAGACCCCCGGCGCGTACCCTGTTGTGAACTTGCGGGAAGACGCATACCCCGCATCGGGATGGGGACCTTCGGTTCCGACCGTTACGGGCCGGAAGAGATCTCCGGGGCCGTAGCGGGGGCCATACGTTTTGGATACCGGCTTTTCGACTGCGCCTCGGTTTACGGTAACGAGGACCAGATCGGTAAGGTATTCGACGAGGCTTTTTCCGCCGGGTTCGTCAAACGCGAAGAGATATTTGTCATTTCCAAGGTGTGGAACGATATGCACGGCCGGGGCGATGTGCTTCTTTCCCTGGCCAGGAGTCTTAGGGACCTAAGACTTGATTATGTGGACGCCTATCTGGTCCACTGGCCCTTCCCCAACTACCACGCCCCCGGCTGTGATGGGGACGCCCGCAACCCCGATTCGGTTCCCTTCTCCGCGGATTCTTACATGGACGTGTGGCGGCAGATGGAGAAGATACACGATATGGGACTGGCCCGTTGTATCGGCATGTCCAACATGACCATCCCCAAGATGGAGGCGGTTCTTCCCCGCTGCCGGATTAAACCGGCCCTGGTGGAAATGGAACTGCACCCCTCGTTCCAGCAGCCCGAACTCTTCCGGTACTGCCTGAGCCGGGGCATACAGCCCATCGCCTACAGCCCCCTGGGTTCCCCCAACCGGCCCGGCAGGGACCGGAGCGCCGAAGATGTAGTGGATATGGAGCTGCCGGAAGTAGACGCCGCCGCCCGTGCCCACGGCATACACCCCGCCCAGGTGTGCCTTAAATGGGCGGTCCAGCGGGGACAAATACCTATTCCGTTTTCGGCGCATGAAAAAAACTACCGCGCCAATCTTCTGGCGCTTCTTGAGGATCCCCTGACCGAAGCGGAGATGAAGGCAATCGAAGGGGCCGATAAAAATTGCCGGCTTATCAAAGGGCAGGTTTTTCTGTGGGAAGGCGCGAAAAGCTGGGAAGATCTGTGGGATTAATGAGGTTTTTCCAAAAACTGAGGCTGAATTCGCCTTAAAGTCTGAATTCTAAGGAGAACATTATGTTGAAGGGTATTCCTGCAATCTTGGGACCGGACCTTTTGAAGGTCCTGATGGAAATGGGCCACGGCGACGAGCTGCTCCTGTGCGATGGCAACTACCCCCGCCTTGGACATCCTCAGCGGCTTGTCAGGTACGACGGGCACGGCATACCGGAACTGTTGGACGCCATCCTCCGCTTCCTGCCCCTGGATACCTACGTGGCCGAGCCTGTGAGCTTGATGCAGGTTAAGCCGGGGGACAGCTATGTCCCCGAGATTTGGGACCGTTACCGGCAGATCGTTCAGACACACCAGCCCGGTACTCAGATTGGCAACATCGAGCGCTTCGAGTTTTATAAACGCGGCGCCGCCGCCTACGCTGCTGTGGCTACCGGGGAACCGGCCCGCTATGCCAATATCCTCCTGAAAAAGGGAGTGGTCATCCAGTAATCGGAGTTCCTCCGGTTTTTAGGATGATCCCGCGCAGTAGCGGCGGAGTACCGCATGGCCTACTTAACAGGTTTTCACGCTATCGGGGAACGGATCAAATCCGGCAAACCTCACGGGCCCATCTTGCTTGCCAAGGCAGGACCCCGTGCCCGTGAGATTCTGTCCCTGGCCTCCCGGTACAAGGTACGGGTAGACCGGGTGGGTACCCACGATCTGGACCACTTGGCCGCGGATCACCGGGGTATCGCCCTGGAGATACCGGATACCGGGCCACAGGCGGACATAAGCCTGGATGAATTTATCGGGACCCTGGGCGAGAAAAAAGATGTCCTCGTTTTGATCCTTGACGAGATCACGGATCCCCACAACTATGGAGCCATCCTCCGTTCCTGTGATCAGTTCGGCGTGGATCTGGTGATAAGCCGGAATCGCCGCAACGCCAAACACGCGGAGGTAATATCCAAAACCAGCGCCGGCGCCGTAGACTGGGTACCCGCCGCGGAAACGGCCAACCTGGTCCGGGCCGCCGGGGACCTGAAAAGCGCGGGCTTCTGGATTTACGGCGCCGACATGGACGGCGACCCGGTCCATACAGTTGAATTGCGGGGCCGCACAGCCCTGGTCCTGGGGGGCGAGGGGGCCGGTATCTCCCGGCTGCTGTCCGAACACTGCGACCGCATGGTTTCCATTCCCTCCCGTGGCCGCATCGAGTCTCTCAACGTCTCCGTAGCCGCCGGGGTACTCCTCTACGAGGTGATGAGACAGCGCCGGCCCTGACTCCTAGCAGCCTGTTGCGCTTTGCGCATACAACCTCAAGACCCTGCAGGTTCCCAGGGTTTTACAGGAAACTCGACGGATTTCGTAATTTAGAGATGCTGACCCTACTCAGCCGCCGTCTCCAAAAGACCGGCTGTGGCAAGCTGTTCCCGTGATACGCCTGCCTCCATCAGCTTCCGGATGGCCGTCTCCCGTTCCCGGCTAAG
>JAITJW010000184.1 GCA_031278715.1 Treponema sp.
TTAAGGAAGCGGTCGGGGGTCATCTGGCTGCCCACGCCCAGGGAGAGAAAGATCGACACGATGTTGATAAGCTCGTTCTGCATGGTTTTGGAAAGCCGGTCAACAATACCGCACTCACGAATGAAGTTACCGAACATAAGACAGCCGATAAGGGGGGCCGCCGAAGGGATGAGGAAGATGGACAGGGTAAACACCACCAGGGGGAAGGTGATTTTCTCCGTGATGGATACGGGCCGCAGCTGTTTCATCCTGATGAGCCGCTCCTCCTTGGTGGTAAGGAGTTTCATGATGGGAGGCTGGATAATGGGTACCAGGGCCATATAGGAATAGGCCGCCACCGCTACGGTGGCCAGGAGGTGGGGGGCGAGTTTTGCGGCAATGTAGATCGTCGTGGGGCCGTCGGCGCCGCCGATGATGGCCACCGCACAGGCTTCCTTGAGGTTAAAGGCAACCTCGGGCAGGTAGTTGGCTAGGGAAATGCCGAACAGGGTACCGAAGACCCCGAACTGGGCCGCAGCGCCCAGCAGGGCGGTTTTGGGGTTGGCGATAAGGGGACCGAAATCGGTCATAGCCCCGATGCCCATAAAGATGATCATGGGGAAGAACTCGTTGCCCACGCCACTTTCATAGATGATGTGCAGCATCCCGTGGGGAGGGTTCCCCATACCGGCGAAAGGTATGTTCACAAAGACTGTCCCAAAGCCGATGGGGATAAGGAGCAGGGGTTCAAAATTTTTGGCGGCGCCCAGGTAGATGATAAGAAAACCCACCGCCACCATGAGGAGTTCCTGCCAGCCAAAGATCGTTACGGGAAGCCCCGCCGGGGTCTCCATCTGCGATACATCGGTGATAAAGGCATAGATACCGGTGGTCTCCGCTATGTTCCGCAGAAAAGTCCCTACGGAAACACGGGGAAGGTTGTCGCTGTTGGGGATCTTCCCGTCCAAATTCCTGAATGAGGGGAGATCGTCGCTTGAAGCCTGGGTTTGGCTTTGGGCCTGGGCGCGGGGGGCGAAGGCCACATTCACCAGGGAAAAGGCCAGGGCCCCTATTACCAGAAACATACATATTTTGGTAACCAATACCGGATCTTTTTTAAGGTTCAACATGTTTCAATCCTTGTTCCTGTTTAGCCTATCTGGGCTATGGGCTGCTGGGACGCTACCTGGGTCCCGGGGGCTACCAGAAAATGAACGGGACCTGAGGCGGTGGCCTTGATCTCCAGCTCCATTTTCATGGATTCGATAATGACAATGGTATCGCCGGACTTTACCTGGGTCCCTTCGTCAACAGCGTAGCGAAGCACCGTGCCGGCCACGGGAGCGTTCACCGCCTCCCCGCCGGAAGGCGCGGCGGCTTCCGGGATCGTAGGTTCCCCGCCCGCGGCTTCCGGCGGGGCCTCCCCCGCGGCGGAACCGCCGATTTCCGCGATAGGCTGCTGGGCCGCCACCTGGGTTCCCGTGGGGACAAGGAAGTGGACGGGCCCTGATGCGGTGGATTTGATCTCCAGTTCCATCTTCATCGATTCGATAATGACGATGGTATCCCCGGACTTTACCTGGGCCCCCTCGTCTACGGCGTAGCGGAGTACCGTACCGGCTACAGGGGCGGGGATGGCCTGGGCTCCCCCCCCGCTTCGGGGGCCCCCGGAACGGGTCGGAGCGGAACCTGCAGAGGGGGCAATCGCCACGGTCCCCGCGGGGGAAACCACGACGGCATAGGTCGTACCGTTGACGTTCACGTTGTACTTGGCGGCCACATTGGCGCCCTGGCCGGCGCTTGGGGGCGCGGCAGATGTGGCAGGGGCGGCCTTGACCACAAACGAGGCGGAGTCCACCGGCCCCTGATCCCGCTTTTGGAAAAATCCGGGGGCAACCTTGGGGAACATCGCATAGGTAAGTACGTCCTCCACGGTCCTGGCGCCGGCTTTTTTGGCCTCTTCTTCAATTTTTTCAAACTCGTTGGGAATCTCGTCCGCGGGCCGGTTGGTAAGAACTTTTTCGTACTTGTTCTTTTCCAGGGCCAGCTTGATCAGTTCCGGGTTGGCGGGAGCCGCCAGCGCGCCGTAACGACCGGTTACGAGATCGGCGGTTTCCGCGGTAAGGTTCTTGTAGCGGCCAAAGAGGACGTTGAACACCGCCTGGGTTCCCACAATCTGACTGGTGGGGGTAACCAGGGGGATGTAGCCGCAGTCCTTCTGGACCACCTGGATTTCCTTAAGGACCTCGTCGATCTTATTGGAGGCGTTCTGCTCTTTAAGCTGGTTTTCAAGGTTGGAAAGCATGCCGCCGGGCACCTGGGAGGCGAGAATCCGGGTGTCGGCCCCCAGGAAGCTGGATTCAAATTTGGCGTACTTCTTGCGGACCTCCCGGAAGTAGGCGGCAATGTCCAGGAGGGGGATGATGTCCAGGCCCGTATCGAATTCGGTACCGTGGAAGGCCTCTACAATGGTTTCCGTGGGGCTGTGGCTGGTTCCCATAGCCAGGGAAGAAATGGCGGTGTCCAGAATGTCCGCCCCCGCCTCCGCCCCTTTGATAAGGGAGGCCACCGAAAGACCGGTGGTGGCGTGGGTGTGGATTTCCAGGGGAAGATCCACCTGGGCCTTGATAGCCTTAACCAGTTCGTAGGTCTCGTAAGGTTTAAGAAGGCCGGACATATCCTTAATGCAGATCGAATCCGCCCCGGAATCGGCAAAACTCCGGGCAAGACCTGCGTAAATTTCTTTGGTATGGTAGGGGGTGGTGGCATAGGAAATGGCCATCTGGACGTGCTTACCGGTTTTTTTGGCAGCGTCCGCGGCCCGCTTAAGGTTCCGGGGATCGTTACAGGCGTCGAAGATGCGGAACACCTCCACGCCGTTTTCCGCTGCCTTCTCCACAAATTTATCTACCACGTCGTCGGCGTAGTGACGGTAACCCAGAAGGTTCTGGCCCCGGAGAAGCATCATAATCGGGGTACGGGGGAGCCCTTTCTTGAGGGTCCGCAGCCGTTCCCAGGGATCTTCGTTCAAAAAACGGATACAACTGTCAAATGTCGCGCCGCCCCAGCCTTCCAGGGCCCAGTAACCGATCTTATCCAGCCGCTCCAGAGCCGGGACCATGTCGGCGGTCGTCATACGGGTGGCAAACAGGGACTGATGACCGTCCCGTAGAACCAGATCGGTAAGTTTTACCTTAGGCATATACTCTCCTTACGTGATACGCCAATCCCAAAACCCGCCTGGTTTTGAGAAAGCTTCTATGTTAAAAATAGGAAAGGGGAAAAATTTCCGGCCGCTCCGGTCCCCGTGTTTTACTTTCCTTCGTTTTTGCGGTATTCGGTAACGGCGGCGGTGATGGCCGCGGTAACGGCGGCGCTCTTGGCAGCCGCAGAAGGGCCGGTGGAAGCGGCGGGCTTTGGAAGGGCCCCGGTATTCTTGTCCAGACCCAGGGCACGGATAATCTTCCCTACCAGGGTTACAGCAATAATGAGGATGATCAAAAATCCGAAAACTATCCCCATACCCAACATCGTAAGGGCTCCGCTTTGCCCTAACATTTCAGCTATAGTCATACGACCTCCCGCTTTTAGTTTAGGCAGATAATAGCGAAATATCCAGTCCGGTTCAACGGGGCGGGACAGGGATAGACGGAAAAACAGGGATTTTTATTTTTCGCTCAGGTTATTGATCCCGCTCCAGCCGGCAGGGGGCGGAACGGCACTATAGCCCCGGCACAGATCCACGTAGAAACGGGCCACATCGTCTTTTTCATTTTCAAGCGCAAGGGAACTGAACGCCTTCTGTGCCGCCTGGAACTCCCCCGTTTCGTAAAGGACAAGGGCCTTTTCCCATCTGGCAAAGGCTTCCAGTCCGGCGGCGCCGACTTCACTGCGCAGTCCCAGAACCTCGTACAGCCTTACCGGAGTATTAATCCCGACAACCCGTACCCGGTCAAGACTGCGGCAGATAAACTCATCCCCTAGTTCATTCCTGGTATACTCGCTTATCATAATACCCCCCGTATGGTACTGCTTGTTGACCCCTTCAAGCCGGGCGGCAAGGTTCACCGCGTTCCCCATGATGGTGTAGTTCATCTTGTTGGAGGTTCCCATATTGCCCACGACCATTTCCCCGGTGTTTACCCCTATCCGCGTGTAAAGGGGAACGGGAACATCGGGGTCAAGCCTGACCCCCTTGTTTTTCAGTGCCTCAAATATCCCATCGGTGATAAGCCCCTGCTCAATAAGTTCCCGGTTTAATTCCAATTCCGCCTTTTTCATCTGAACGGCGCTACGACAGGCCAGAATTGCGTGATCAGCCCGGTGTACCGGCGCGCCGAAGAAGGCCACAATAGCGTCCCCTTCGTACTTATCGATGGTCCCCATGTTTTCCATGATAATATCGCTCATCACCGTAAGGTAGCGGTTCAACATCTGTACCAACTGCTCCGGGTCAAGCTGCTCCGAAATAGTCGAAAAACTCTGAATATCCGTAAAAATGGCGCTCATCTGCCGCTTGCTTCCCCCCAACTGCAGAAGCGAAGGATTGGCCACCAGTTCTTCCACCACCTCTTTGGAAACATAAGTGGAAAGAGCCTTGTTGATAAACTGCTTTTCCCGCTCGGAAAACACGTACGAGACCAGTTCCCGGACAATAACCGCAACCAGAACGGCCAGAACCGGTCCCAGAGGACCAATAAAAATACCGGTGTAGCGGAAGATGACAAAACAGACCGCCCCAACAAAGATCGCGGCGCCTACCCCCAATCCGGTACGGGGTACAGGTTTCAAGCCGCCCAGAACCAGCATAAAAAGGATCGCCAGCACAACACAGAACACCGCGCTCCACAGCGGAGAAAGGGGAACGATAAACGATTCCCGCAGAATAGTATCCAGTACCACCGCATGGGTACCAACGTTAACGTATTCCTTGTAGAAGGGATTCACCCCAATATCGGTAGTTCCCGTATCAACCCGGCCGATAATACAAAACTTCCCCTCAAAACTCTCCCGCAGACGGGTTTGGATGACACCGTACTGTTCACGTACCGTATGAAGGTACTCCGCCAGCATCGCAATATACTCCGCCTCGTCCCGGATAGCCGCCGCGTCTTCCGGATAATCCCGCTCCAAAACCTCTGCCAGGACCCGCACCCGCAGACCCGGTTCCAGTTCTTCGAAAGACCGGGTAAGATCCATCGCTTCAGAACGGAGTTCCAGATAACGGTTAAACGCATCGTCGGAACATTCCGCCAGCGCAAGAGAACGCGCCTCCCGTGCATCGCCGAAAAGGGCGTTGATCCGGTAAACAATCCCGGCAGCCGGAAAAAGACTTTCATCAAACTGGGCAAAAAAAGAAAGCCCCGTATTTTCAAGTCCCGTAAGGTACTGATCCATTTGGGATTCAAGTTCATCCAGAAGGGAGAAGTCCGCAAAAGAAACGTGGGGCTTAAAGCTGTCCAGGTAATCCGTCCTGGGCCAGTCCAGCATCATCCGGCCCCTGGTATCCAGCGGAATTGTAACATCACGGACAGAACCGGACCCCGCCCCCGCCGCTTCAGCGGGAAACCGGACATTTTTCAGGATAAGCCGCCGCTTTTCAAGACGGATTTCAGGATTGCCAAGATACTCCATCAGGGGGGCAAAGGCAAGCTGAAGATACCAGTAATCGTGTATATTTTGGACAAGGTAGATCCGCCGCCTTACCCCATCCCCGTCAATATCCACATTGGTAAAACCCGCTCCCCGCGCCACCTGCGCAAATGAGGGAAAGGCCGGAAGCAGATCCACAAAATCACCCCCCCAGGCATCGGAAACGGCGTCTACCGGATACGCAAATTTTTCCTCCGCCAGGGAACGCCGCTCCGCCTGTTCCCCACTCAAAGAATCAGTTTGCAGATTCAACGTCGCCCAAGTACGACCAAGAAGGGCAGAAGCCTGGGTCAGGTACACATCGTTATCACGGGCTATACCCAAGGTCTTTTGGAAAAGCCCCGTTTTTTCTTCCCGGATAAAGGACAGAAGTTCCCCCTCGTACTTCTGTGCCTCACTCTCGTTGATCCTCCCGGAACGCAGAGCCCCAAGCAAATCGGAAACACCGGCACTCACATTGTAAAAAGTTCTTTCAAAATCCACAGGAAAGTCCCGGTTAAGGTAGACCGTATCGATCCCCTCAGGCCCCTTGTCGATAAACTCAATATCCAGTATCACCGCCGCGGCCCCGTATTCCTTGAGCCGGAGAAAACCGTCGGCTATTACCGACCGGGGCCAGGGATAGATCCCGTTGTACGCAATGGCAGCGTCATCCACATCCAGAAACACCACATTGTCTATCCGTTCCCGGCCAGGCCTACCCCGGAGGAAAAAATCGTAGATCCGGTCTTCCAAAAGCCCCAGTACACCCGCCACATAGAGCAGGGCAAAGAAAAGCCCCGCGGCCAAGCCGATCACGACATTTCTTAACAGGGACATAGACGGCGCTCCTTCTCCGTGGTATACAATGTAAATATTCAGGGGGCATCGTGCCTGTCATTATCGGTGCTTGCGGAATTGCCGGAGAACGTTACATTGGTCAGCACCGGTGAGGAGGAGGAGTCGTTGTACATGCCGCCGCCGACATTGCCTGCGGAATTGCCGGAGATCGTTACATTGGTCAGCTCCGGCGAGGAGGAGGCGTTGTACATGCCGCCACCGGCGTTTTGCAAAATGGTTTGGCCGCCCACCGTAATGCTGCTGCTGCCGTCAGCCTTGCCCCCGCTAATCGTAAGTCCGTCCAGGATTGTCGCGGGGCCGGCAGGTATATCCACCCCCAGCACAACGTGGTAACTATTATCGGTGTTAACACCCGGTGTCCCAATGTCCCCGCTCAGGATGGTTTTATACGCCGTGATATTCCGGCTTGCCTCATCCCCGCCGGAGGCCGGGTACCCGCCCCACAGTTCCACCTGTCCCCGCAGTATAAAGGCCGCGTCCCGGGGATCTGTCGGCGTACTACGGACATAGGGGTCAACCGAAGAAGACGGCACCATGGGTTCCCATTGGGGCTTGTAAGTCCCCGCCCCCAGCTTCACGATACATGAACCATAGTACCCGGCTGTCAAGGAGGAGGTCTTCAATTCGTCCATCATCTTTTGAAGGTCGTTGGAGGCGGTTTCCCAGGACAGGCCGTCTCCAGTTGAAGTTCCGCTTGTCTTCACATACCGGACAAACTGGAAAATACTCGCCTCTACCCGCACATCTGCCGCGGGCATGGAAAAAACAAGGGAATCACCGGAAGAATAATGATAAGTTCCATCGTAGTAATAAATGAGAGATCCTAATCTATAATAAAATTGATCCTCCGGCGCAACCACCGCAACGGTTATCGGAGTCCCCTCAAAAGCCGCGCTGAAGTTCGCCTTCACCGTCCCCGGAGGAATAGACGGGTCAAGCTTTACCTCATAACAGGGCCCGTTCATCCTCATCGGTAGCCGTACCGTGTTCGTCCCCGAGGTCACCGTAAGGCTTACGCTCCCCGTCCCCGCCAGCGCCTGCTCCTGGTACGCCGCCGCATCTATCCGCCACTGTCCCACAGCCACCGTCAGTTTATGCGTTTCACCGGCCCTGGCGGTTATGGCAAAAACTTCATCACTGGGCCCGGTCAGACTCAATTCATAGCGCAGAATGTCACGCACACTGGCGGGCAGGTCCACACCGGAGGTAATGGCACGTCCGCCCTCATCCGCCCCCAAACTGATGACAAGATTCCCGTTGGTACTGCCGGCCGGTTCATCGGGCCCCAGAATGAAATCACAGCTTCCCAAGCCCGCCATGACCAGCACAAGGCCGAATACTTTCAGCAAGCGTTCCATGTCAAATCCTCCCGATTCTTTCACCGCTAATCCCAGGTAAAACCGAATTCGATATCCCCTGCGGTTAAAGGGACCAGCTTAATTTCCGGAGTGCTACTCATCCCCGCAGGGACAGAGGGTGTAAGTTCCTCTTGTACAATTTCCGCAGTACCCACTGTCCTGCCGCTGTCCATCTCCACCCTTACCTGGTGGCCTGCGCCTACATAGGTTCCGCTCATGTCTCCCCCGGTAACGTGGACCCTGCCCTCGTTCACCGCAAGACGTACTCCATCGAATTCAAACGAAGTCCCCCGTACCGAAGCGGTGGCCGTAGGACTGCGCACGGTAAATTCCGTCCTTCCCCCGACAGGAGGTTTTACATCGGCCCGGATCCGTCCCGTTTGCAGGTTGACATTGACCTGCTCATTACCGGAATTTGCCAGAATTTCATCCACCGTTAACCGGGTAAGTGATTGTACCGCGATCAGGGAATTGCCTACCGCTATGACCGCGCTGCTCCTGAAACCGGTGGAAATTACCGCCGTCCGGGCAAGGTTCTGCCCCTGCCGGGCGGGAATCCAGTCCGCCGCTCCCGGTTCTTTTAGCTCCACCGTACCGTTTATCTCCTGAAGAAGGACCCGCGACTCATCTTGTGCGCAAAGACTCATGGTTCCCAACAGGAACAGTACACATAACACTACCTTTCTCACAGGAAACCTCCATCCGGGTAACATCAGACAGGCAAAACCTGTCCCCCTGGGGAACACCCATAGTTATAACGACACAACCAGTTCCATGTTGACATTCCACCGTGGTGACGCATCAGCTACAAAGGCGCCGCCTGGAAGGAAGACCCCGCCACCGACACTAAAGTGTAACGCCGATTCCGGTGCCCAGACAAGCTGTCCGTAGAATTCGGTGCCCAAAAAACGGTCCGTTGAAGCGCCGTTCAGTTCCGTATCCTTAAACGTCTGTACATCGGTCCGCCAAAAAACAAGCCCCGCCGTGCTAAAAGAAAGGGTACGGTGGAGCCGGGCGGCATAAGAAACCTGACCATTCATGGTTCCCGACAGGGTCGGGGTAAAAACAAAGCCCTGGGCAATGCCGCTTACCGGGCGAAAGGGTCCGATAAACTTGTTGACCGCCCCGCTTCCCCAGGACAGTTTCGCACTCAGCATATCCGCCAGTCTGCCGGAAACTTCCCAGTCCGCTCCAAAAATAGCGGCAAGACAAAGTTCCGTATCCATCCCGCTCGTTTCCATCAGTCCCCCAACACCGGTAACCGTAAAACGGAGCGGATCCACCAGTTCTACACTATAAGAGGCTGCCAGGTATTGGCTGTGCAGGGCGGCATCCCCGGAATCCTCATAGTCATTCAGATCGAACTGACCAAGAACGCTGAGGACCAGAGAAGTCCGGGAACTTAAATCCGGAAAATCCCCCGTAACAGAGACAAGCATGCGGCTGGATGCAGGGTAGGTGTTAAGAAAATCGCCATAATCCAGAGCTTTGGAGTGCTCCGTGTTATCCTGCTGAGTCATGAGGATCTCCGCAGTTCCTTTGTACAGCCAGCCCGTATAATAAACGCCACAGGACAGACGGACTTTACCCAAACCAATATTACCGGCCAGACCGTCAAAAAACCCGGAGACAAGCGTCCCCGATATGTCCCTAAACTGCTGACGGCCCAGGGTAAGATAAACCGTCTGGGTGGGACGAAAACTCAGTTCCGTCCGGCCCAGTTCGACAAGCGGCGGCCATACCCATGTTTTTTTACCGTATTCAAAACCTTTAAGCGTGAGCTTCCCTGAAAGGTACAAGTTCATATTTTCGCCAATCGAAGCGGAGAACCAGGGCACAAGGGTACCGCCTAAAGTAAAACCGGCGCTGTCTGTGCCGGACCCGTAGCCTCCCGATGGAGAAAGAAGAAGTCCAAAATCCGCAGCCCCGGATGAAGCACAAAACAGCAAGGCCAGGACACTACACAACAACCCTTTTTTCACAAGCCTTGTCTCCACCATATCATTCAACACTATTCGTCCAACAAGGTAATCTCGACCCGCCGGTTCATCGTCCTGCCGGCGGCCGTGGCGTTATTACCCACCGGCCGCTGTGCCCCGTAACCCCGGACACTGATCTCGCCGGCCCGGCGGACATTCAGGGAAACCAGGAAATCCGCCACCGCCTGGGCCCGCTCCGTCGAAATCCGCAGCCTTCCCGCTTCGTTCCCCGCCAGGGCAGTATAACCCTCCACAAGGATCCTCCTGCCCGGATACCGCAACAGGAGAGGAACTATTTCCCGAATCTTGGCCTTCTCCGCTTCCGTCAGCTCTGTCCTGTCCGGCGAAAACTGGATGCGCACGGATTTAACCGCAGCCGCATCGGCTAAGGCCCGGCGGGTCTCAATTTCTGAGGACTGCCGTGCCTCTTCGGTAGCGGCCCGGCGCCGGGCTTCCTCAGCGGCGGCCAAACGCCGGGCTTCCTCGGCGGCGGCCAAACGCCGGGCCTCTTCAGCGGCGGCCAGTCGCCGTGCCTCTTCGGCAGCGGCCAGGCGCCGGGCTTC
>JAITJW010000201.1 GCA_031278715.1 Treponema sp.
CTTTTTTTGGTTACAATAATATAATAATTTCAGGAAAACACTTTCACCGTCATAAATTTTCTCCATGATTATCACCTTCTGCGTATAAATTTGTATACACATTTGCCTATTCCATCATCTTTTAGACCATATTTAAGAAATTGTCAATTAGTATTGTGTCTAACACCCTGTGGTTACATCGTGGAGCCATTTGCCGCTGCGGAAACGCCATATCCCCGCCATCATCTTAAAAAGCTCCTCGGAGAGGACTAACAGGTAACTGAGCCAGAAGGGGGCATGGAAAACAAGGCTGGCAATGGCCGCGGCGGGCAGGGCAACAAGCCACATAAAGGCCACATCGTAGACCGCACAGAACACCGTATCCCCTCCGGCCCGGCAGATCCCTATGACCATAGACATGTTAAAGGCCCGGCAGGGGTACATGGCGGCCAGGATAAGGAGCATCTGGGTGGCGGTACGGAGGACCGTCTCATGTACCCTGAACACGAAGGGGATAAGCCAGGAGATGGGGATAAGCGCGGCAGCAGCCCCAACCGCCACCAGGGGGGCAAAGAAGATGATCTTAAGGGCATAATCCCGGGCCCCCGCGTGATCCCCCTCCCCTATCTTCTTGCCGATAAGTACCCCCACCCCGTTCCCCAGGCCGATGAACAGTACCCAGGTAAGCTGGGACAGCGTACCGGTTATGTTGAAGGCCGCGATAGCGTCCGTATGGGTCCGGGCAAAGATGATGTTCTGCATGGCAACTCCCAGGGACCAGATAAATTCATTTGCCATTATGGGGGACACGATCCGGGTAAAACGGCTGGTAAAGGCCCGGCTAAAGGCGCACATCTCCCCCAGGGGCCCGATGATGGGAAAACGTTTCCGGCAGCAGAGAACAAGCAGGAGCAGGGCCTCGATAATCCGGGATACCGTAGTGGCCAGGGCCGCCCCCGCCACCCCCAGGGCGGGAAAGGGCCCGATACCGAAGATCAAAAACCAGTTAAGGACCGCATTGATCGAAAGGGCAATTACCGTAGTCGTCATGGGGGTTTTAACCTGTTCAATGGAACGGAGGGAGAGGACAAGGACCTGGGCTAGGGCAAAGGGGAGGAACGAGGGGGCAAGCCAGCACAGATACCGGGCCCCCGCCGCTATTACCTCCTCATCGGTGGAGTAGATCCCCATGATCCGCTCCGGAACCAGAACTGCCGCCAGGGTAAAAATTCCGCCGATAAAAAGATTTACGGCACAGCACAGACCTACGGTTTTCCGTATTCCTCCAATATCCCGCTTGCCCCAAAACTGGGCGATAAACACGGCGCCACCGGAGCAAAGACCAAAGAGGATGATCATGTAGAAAAAAAACACGTTGTTCCCCAGGCCCACCGCGGCGATTTCCACGGTCCCCAGCCGGCCTATCATCACGGTATCAAGGACATTCACAAAGGAATTGATAAGGTTTTGAAGCATAATGGGAATCGCCAGGGCAAAAAGATCCTGGTAGAACTGTTTGTCGCTGAATAGTCTGGAAAGTTTCATAAATACGGCAATCCCCCTGCAGCATACATCATAGTGAAACCGTGAAGTATCACGGCGTGATACTAAACCGGTTGTACATTTCGGTATACCGGGCTATTATGCGGTACATCATTTTTTAAGGAAAGCGCCATGAAGCTTACCCGGACATTCATCCCCACCCTGCGGGAAGTTCCTGCGGATGCGGTGATTGCCAGCCACCGGCTCATGTTTCGTGCGGGGATGATCCGCAAACTGGCCAACGGCCTCTTTGCCTATCTGCCTTTGGGACTCCGTTCCCTCCGCAAACTGGAACAGATCATCCGGGAGGAGATGGCCGCTATCAATTCCCAGGAGATCAAACCCACGGTGGTGGTGCCTGGTGAAGTCTGGAAGGAATCGGGGCGCTGGGAGGCTATGGGGGACGCCATGCTGCGGGCCAAGAACCGGCTGGGTGTGGATTTGGTGGTTTCCCCCACCGCGGAAGAGGCGGTTACCGCCCTGGTTCGGGATGAGCTTTCCAGTTACCGCCAGCTTCCCCTTTCCCTGTACCAGATCAACAGCAAATACCGGGACGAGATCCGCCCCCGCTACGGCGTGATGCGGGGCCGGGAATTTATCATGAAAGACGCCTATTCCTACCACACGGATGAGGAGTGCCTGGACAAAACCTACCGGGACATGGGCCGGGCCTACCGGCGGGTATTCAGGCGCTGCGGCCTTACGGTGATCCCCGTGCAGGCGGATTCCGGGGCTATGGGGGGTAGCGGTTCCGAAGAATTCATGGTGGAAAGTGAAATAGGCGACAATACCCTGCTTCTCTGTAAAAGCTGCGATTACGCCGCCAATGTTGAAAAGGCATCCTGCAAGCCGGATTTTTGCCCCCCGGCAAAGCCGGGGACCCCCCTCGCCATCGAAGCGGTCGGGGAGGAGGCAGTTTCCACACCGGTTCCGGAAACAATCTATACCCCATCGGTAAAAACCATTGAGGAACTGTGCGATTTTCTTAAAACGGACGCGAAAAACTTTATTAAAACCCTGATCTACCGGGCGGTAAATGTGGAACTGGACCTGTCCGCGGCGCCGGGCTGCGCTTCCCTGGAACGCCGCAGGCCCGCGCCGGGGGCGCCGGAGCTGTACCCGGAGGCTTTCTTTGCCGTAGTTATCCGGGGGGACCTGGATGTGAACGAAGTCAAACTTGCGGCAATCCTCAAGGCCGGGGAACTGGCGCTGGCAGCGGACACCGATGTTCAGCGGCTTACCGGGGCGCCGGTGGGTTTTGCCGGTCCTGTGGGGCTTACGGGGCTTCCCATCATCGTTGACCAGACCGTTACCGCCATGAGCGACGCCGTTACCGGGGCCTTGGCAAAGGACCTGCACTACCGGCATGTTGCCTACGGCAGGGATTTTACGGGCTGGATGCTCAGCGACATCCGTACTGTCAAGGCCGGAGACCACTGTTCCCACTGCGGCGCCGAACTCTACGAAAAAAAGGGGAACGAACTGGGGCATATCTTCAAACTGGGCTACAAATACACTCGTTCCATGAATGTAAGCTACCTGGACGAACATGGTAAAACCCGGACACCCACCATGGGAAGCTACGGTATCGGCCTGGACCGGACCCTGGCCAGTGTGATCGAAGAACACCACGACGGGGATGGAATCATCTGGCCGGCCACGCTGAGTCCCTGGCATGTGATCATTGTCCCCATTAAGTACGACGGAGCCGTAAAAGCCACCGCCGATACGCTGGAACAAGAACTGGAACAGCGCGGGCTTGAAGTTCTGGTGGATGACCGGGATGAACGGCCGGGAGTTAAATTCAAAGACGCGGACCTTGTCGGCATCCCCTTCCGGGTTGTGGTGGGGGACAAGAACCTTGCCGCCGCCGTCCCCACGGTGGAGATCCGCCGCCGGGGAGAAGGCGAAAACCGCCTGGTAAATACCGCTGCGGCAGCGGACGAACTGGCCGCCCTGCTAGAGGCGGAGCTTGCGGCCCTTAACGCATAAGGCCCTAATCAGCCACAGCACCGTATTGCCTGTAATAAAGAGAAACGGCGTTTTGAAAACTCTATCAGGGGGCTTGGCGGAGGGAATATCCCCCAACCGGGTCCTAAACTTGACCTATAAATGAATCTTACACACCCAGCGGTGGGGAAACGAATTATTACGGGGGGGTAGCCGGAGACCCCGGACCCGGCGCAGGCCGGGGAGGAGGCTCCGGCGCAGGGGGGGCCAGAGGAGAGGTAAAGGTCAGGGGCGGATGTTTTTGACTTCTCAAAAAACATCCGCCCCTGACCGGGCTACGGGCTGATTTTCCCGGTAGCTGGCCCCCCCTCCTCCTGGTAGCTGGGGGGTATCTACCGGTAGAGGGGACCTAAGGTGGCGCAGGCCCGGTAGTCGGAACCTTCTTTGTCCATGCCGAAGCTGTTCCAGTAGCTGGGGCGGAAGATGCGGTCCGCGCTGATGTTGTGCATGCACACGGGGATGCGCAGAATGGCGGCCAGGCTGATCAGGTCCGCGCCGATGTGGCCGCAGGAGACGGCGCCGTGGTTGGCGCCCCAGTTGTTCATGACGGAGTAGACGTCGGTAAAGGGGCCTTCTCCGGTGAGGCGGGGGGCGAACCAGGTGCTGGGCCAGGTGGGGTCGGTACGCTGGTCGAGTTTGTCGTGGACGTGGCCGGGGATGTCAACGGTCCAGCCTTCGGCAAGCTGGAGGACGGGGCCCAGGCCTTTGATCAGGTTGATGCGGCTCATGGTAACGGGTATGCCGCCTTCGGTGATGAAGTCCGATGAGTAGCCGCCGCCGCGGAAGTAGCCCAGGCTGGCGTAACGCCACTGTACGGCGTCCAGGCAGGCGCCTGCTTCTTCGGGGCTGATTTCCCAGAAGGGTTTTATTGTGGGTTTTCCGTCTTTCCGCTGTTTGCCGGTACCGTCCAGGCTGGCGGATCCGGAGTTGATCAGGTGGATAAGGCCGGCGGCGGCGCCGCCTTCGGGTTTCCAGCCGGTAACACGTTCAATGGCCGCGGGGCTCCAGTAGGTTCTGACATCGCTGAAGATTTGGGCGGTGCCGGTGAGCAGGTGGCCAAAGAGCATGGACACGCCGTTCAAGCTGTCGTTTTCCGTGGCCACGATATAGGGGCTGCGGATGCCGTTCCAGTCGTACGAGGAATTGAGGATCACTTCCAGAAAGTCGGCGTTGGGGAAGTGGTCGTTCCAGTGGCGCTGGCCCTGGAAGCCGGCGACCAGGGCGTTGTGTCCTAGGGCTTCTTCGGCCAAGCCTTTGCGGCGCAGGGCGGGGTTGCCTACCATAAGGTCCCGAACGATCATGGTCATTTTGACGCAGGTTTTCCAGACTTCGTCTTTGTAGCGGCGGTTGTGTTGTTCTGCCGGGGGGTTGTTGTCGGGGCCTTCGTGGTTTTTGCAGTTGGTGTTTACCCATTCTATGGCCCGGGCAAACTCCGCCTCGGAGTAGATTTTCTCTTCGAAGCGGCGGACCAGTTCGCTCATGTCCACATACTCGTTCCGCATCCCCAGGTACTCCTGGAAGAAATCGGCGTTGACGATGGAGCCTGCGATGCCCATTGATACGGAACCGATGGACAGGTAACTTTTACCCCGCATCCACGCGGCGGCCAGGGCGGAGCGGGCAAACTGGAGCAGTTTTTCCTGCACGTCGCCGGGGATCTGGTCGATGTTGGCAAAGTCCTGTACGTCCCGGCCATAGATGCCAAACGCGGGAAGTCCTTTTTGGGAATGTCCGGCCAGTACTGCCGCCAGGTACACCGCGCCGGGGCGGTCGGTACCGTTAAAGCCCCAAACTGCCTTGATGGTTTGGGGGTCCATGTCCATAGTTTCCGAGCCGTAACACCAGCAGGGGGTTACGGTAAGGGTGATCGCTACCTGTTCCCGGCTGAATTTATCCTGGCATGCGGCGGCTTCCGCTACCCCGCCAATACAGCTGTCGGCAATGACACACTCAACGGGCATACCGTTGGGGTGCTTAAGGTTCTCCGTAATAAGCCGGGCTGCGGCTTGGGCCAGGGCCAGGGTGGGGGCTTCCAGGGACTCCCGTACTCCGCGGCGGCGGCCGTCGATGGCGGGCCGGATGCCTATTTTGGGCAGGGCCCCCCGGTAACGGTTCTCCGGGCTGGTCATCGTAAGGCTTGATATATCTGCCATGATCTCCTCCTGCAATTTGAAAGCTTTCCCAAAACTTCAGTTGTTGGGGTTGAGTTCTAGAATATCACAAAACGTCTGTGCCTATAAGCCCCGGTGTCCTGTTCTGTCAGTGGTTCCCTTCTCCGCGTCGGCGGTAATCTTCTTCATGCGTTTGTCCTGACCGGAGACCGGAGGCCAAACTGCCGGGGCCTTGGAATTTGGTCTTGAGATTTTATGCACGAAGCGCAACAGGCTGCAGGCTGCTGGCTGTGTACGATTCATTGTTAAAGATCTTACCAGTTCGGCTATTAAGCGGTAGTATGTTAAACGGATATTGTCCTGCCCACGCTGAACTTGCCGAATTTGAGGATGTCTTATAATATGATGAACAGAATATGTCATAGAATTGTTGTACTGCTTGTCCTTGCCGCTCAAAGTCTGCCGCCGGTCCTGTCTGCGGATGATTTTACGTGGAATCTGGCGGATGCCCTGGCAAAGGGGGAACTGCAAAATGTTGACCGGATACTAAGTGAAAATGCGGACAGGATGACGGCAGCCGAAAAGAGGCTGGCTTACAGTTTTGTTTTGGGTTATACCCGCGGTGAAACGACGCTGGGGGCGATGGAATTGCTGCGGAAGTACAATATTCACGCTGTCCAATTCGATCTGTTCAACGCTATCGACAAGTCCCATATAAACCACGTTATAGATCGTATACTGGATGAAGGGATACAGCCAAACGGGGAAATTTTGCTTGCGGCGGCGGAAAAGCAGAGGTGGGATCTTGTTAAAATGTTTGCCGAAACAGGTGTCGGTGTCAATTACAAATATCCGGCGGATAAATCGTACGCGGACGGCATGACGGCGCTTATACACGCCGTAAACAGTAACAATCCTGAAATGGTCAGTTTCCTTGTTGAACACGGCGCCGATGTTAATTTGCAGACAAGCGCCGGCAGTACCGCGGCTTCTATTGCCTATGAAAACGGCTTTGTAGATATCTACAACTACCTGAACGATCACGGCGCCCTTGATTTTGTTCAAACCCTGCCGCAGACGGAAACCGGTTCCGGTAACGGGCAGGGCATTGAACAGGGTATAGAACAGGGTATTGGGCAAGGCATAGCGCGTTTGATAGACAATGGGACGCCGGTATTTACAAGCGGGACGTACCGGCTGTCGGGAAGTACTGCCGAGATAAAATTCACCGGTGCAGGCGGCGGGGCGGGCTTTCTAAGTTACAAAAACACCGCGGGGAATACCGTAATCGGTATATTCCAGGTAACGGGGAACACGTTGCTACTGACCACAGAGGGTATAACGTTTACCTACAGGGTGTACACCACCGGTTCTTTTTCGGGAAACGGGGAAACATGGGTACGGATTGGGGACTGATTGGGATTGGTTGGGGACGAAGTCCCGCGATAAGCCCGGCCAGCAGTTTGTTGCGCTTCGCGCCTAAAATCTCAAGAGCTTATGGCGTAGCCATAGGGTCAAAAATCGCCTAAAAAGGCGATTTTTGACCCTACAAACTGCCAAGCGGCATCGCTAAGCGAACCGGAGGTTCGCAAAGCAACCTAATAATCGGGCTGCTAGGGCCCTTTCCACTACTTTCAGGATGAAAGGACAATAGAACCAAAAAATTCACTCCGGTGAAAATCCGGCTTTTCCCAGATAATGGGATTCCAGCAGAGGTAATGGGGCGTTTCGGTCTCGTCCCCGCATTTATAAAAATTACCCTTCATACGGCGGCCTTTTTCGAGCAAGAGATCCGGCAGGTAGATCCGCATAAACGACAGGGGAATGGAAAATTCCATGCCCCAGCCATCCGGGACGCCAAACGGGGCGACAGAAAAAAGTTCCCGGTAACCAGTCAGTACCTGTCGGACGGAATTGTAGCGGTCCGTCCCAAAACCGAGGTACAGGGTCCCCCGGGGGTTGAATTCAAAATTGAAGTACCGCTTGTCATTTTCCTGGGGGCAGAAAAAGAATTCAAGACAACTGTCCAGGCAGATCATATCACAGAGTCCCTCAAAACGGGAGAGAATCCGGGATTCCCGGGCACAGAGGCGTACCTTGAGACCATTTTTGTCATAACAGAGCCGGGCCGACGCGGTTAAACCATCAGGGGGTCTGCCCCAGGGAGAATTGGACAGCTGCGCCGCGGGAATTTCATCCCAGTTAGGAAGACCCTTCACATAAGGCGCTTCGTAGGTGTTCATGCTCATCTCCTGAAATCATCCCGGGTATTTGGTTTCCACGCGTCTTTTCCCCGCTTTGCGGAACGCCACCGCGTCATCCACGATTTTAAAGATGTCATACACCGGTTCCCAGCCCAGCACGGACCGGGTAAAGACGATACTGTGCCTAAAATCGTGGAATTCCGGTACTTGAAAGCGAAGCACCGGTATATCCAGCTTTTTCGAAATATACTCCGACAGAATGTCATAGGTAAATGGCGCGGGGCCGGCAATAGGGAAGGCTTTGCCTATGGCCGCCTTGTTCCCCAGGGACAACATGACGGCTTGTACTACATCGGGGAGCCCCACGATATGCCGCATGCCGGGCGTACCATCGGGATGATCCATACGGCAGGCCGCATCGAGCCCCTGGGCGGCAAAATGTTTCTGTTCCTCTGTAACCGCTATCTCCTTCCAGACCGGCACCCCGAATTGGGGGCCCTTCAGGGTGGCATGGGCAAGAATGTCATCCTGGCCGTGGACCCAGGAAAATCTGAGTACCGTAATGGGCAGGTTGTACTGAACGCGCATTTGTTCGCAGATAGTTTCTTCCAAAACCTTCGACAACGGGTAGTATCCCGGATAGCCTGAGTGGGGAAAGTTCTCGTCAATAGGGAAGGGCCTGGGGAAATAATAGATCCCCGCCCGCGCGTCGGACCCGGCCTGGATAAACTGCTGGATATGGCCGTTATTTTTTACTTCATCCAGGAGACGAAACGTTCCGCCCACATTGGTCTCCAGGAAAAGTTCCCGGTTTTCTTTGCAGTTAGCCAGGTGGATCACCGCGTCCATATCCCGGAGCGCCCGGGCCGGGAGCGTTTTGTCCCGAAGGTCCCCGTCCACTATCTCGGCAACACCGGGGCAGTCGATTACCTCGTCATAACGCAAAGCCCGTACCTTGTAACCCGCTTTTACCAGTTCAGGCAGCAGGGCGCTCCCCACCTTTCCTCCGGCTCCGGTAACAAACACGTTTTTTATCGGCAGTTCTGTAGACATGATCGTTTTCCTTTCCTAATCCTTATAGGTTATTTCCAGTATATCCATTCCTCGAAGGGGGACCCTGAAACGGACTGTATGGTCTGTAACCTGGGCGGGATATTTCAGGGGTTTAGTAATAAACTCCACTTTTTTAATCGTTCTCTCTACATGCAATACCGGAAGGACATAGTAATACTCGTCGTTATCTATCAGAAAACGGTCGGCATGATCATCAATTTGAACCTGATGAACATGACAGGCCCCGGTATCTCCGGTTAGATATGGATACGCGCAGAGTTTCAACAGGATTTCAGTGCAATAATCAATAAAGCCCTCCGCTACGGGGTGAAAACGCAACGGATGGGTCCAGATACCGGAACAGAATTCACCCAATGCCTCAACCCGATCCGGCCTGGGGGTAGAATCGGCAAAGCTCTTTTTTTCAAAAACGGGCCTTTTTCCATCACCGGAAACAGACATTGAGACCTTCTGCCAGGGGCTTTCGGATACTGCCACGGTTCCCGCTGAAAGTTCAGGGGGCGCCATGCCCACATAAACCACTATCCCTCCGGTATACGAGCAAACCCGGGCCAGTTCATCCTTGTCCATGAGGGCGGGATTCGGAACCAGGAGAGGGCCCGAAACGGCATCCAGGTACGACAGAGGGGCGATTTTATGTACCGGGACGCCGCGGCTTAAAAGTTCGGCCAGCCATTTCGCCGTATGCCAGCCCCGGTTATGAATGAGATCCTCCAGTTCCTTCTGCATCCGCGCGGCGCTCCAGAGTATGGTATAACCCGGAACATCCTTTACCCTGGGGGTATAGGCATTATCCCAGTTGACGCGGATTTCATCCCATTCGGCTTTGGTAAGACCATCGGCAAGGCAGAACCAGGGACCGTTTGTTACCGGCACAAGGCCCCTGGGAGTAACGAGAAAACTGTTCAGGTTCGCTCCGGCGGCCCGCTGCATCGCTGTGGGGGCATGATGCAGCACATCCCACTGCTCCAAAGTGTCCCGGATCATGGAAAGGGGCGTCATTGGCAGACCGGGCATCATGGCCTTGTTGCACATCAGGTTGGCCAGAAACTCATAGTGAATGAATTTACGGTGATCGTATCCCATAAGATAACCGTTTTCCTCATCAGCCAGGATAGAAAGATCCGCCGAAACATCTTCCACCACAAAGTTATGGGCCCCCGCTTCTTCGTAGGCCTTATAGTCCGTGCCGTAACGGTACAGGGCTTCCAGGGGGTCCTTGGTCCAGGCACTGTTAAAAGCGGCCTTTATGCCCCGGTTTTTCAGGGCCTTGATGCAGGTTGTCATAAAGTCCCGCCATTCGCCGGTTATAAAAGAAATCCACTCCCAGCGGTGATTGGCGTAGATCCAGTCCGCCCGCCGGCGGAATTCTTCGGGGTTCTGGCAGTGTTCCCTGAGACCCGCTTCAAGTTGTATTCCCGACGCGGCGAGGAAACGGCCTACCATATCGTCTGAATAATCCGCCTCCTCCAGGGACAACCTGGGGCTTGAAATGCCGTCCGCCAGTTGTACACCGTCAAGGCCGTAATCTCCGGCAAACCGCAGAAGCCTGGGGAGCATGTAGTCAATAAAGGGAGTCCCATCGGCAAAACGTTTGATCATGTAAATGAAGAGATGCTCCGTCCCGTCCCGGTCCACACAACGCAGTTCCGGACAGGTATCGGTAAAAAACGAGGGAGGATAACTCCACCCTCTGTCGTATTCCAGATCAAAGAAACTGGAAAAAACCTGTATCCCCCGTCTATGCAGGGCGTCCACCAGGCCTTTTATCTGGTAATTGGTCCAATTCTGGCGTTCCCGGTCGTCATTTACTTCATGGCCGCCGTAAGAGCAGCCGTATACCGGCAGGGGGTATTCTTTTTCCATTCCCAAATGGGTATTCACCATGTCGATGCTACTCAGGTGGAAGGACACGATATGGGGAATAAAGCCCAGGGTATCCAGGTAGTTCCCCACCCCGTAATCCACGGCGGCATTGTCAAAACCGATTAACTCGATCCAGGTACTGTTGATAAACCCGTCCGGCTTGGCGCGGAAATACGCGCCTTCGCGTCCGTAGATTGCCATGTTTACTCCTGCCCATGCCGGGCGTACAAAAAACCGCCGCGGGTCTTTGCCCGCGGCGGAATTGGTCAGGGTTTATTTTTACTTGTAAAAATCGTCAATCTGGCGCTGGGCTTCCGCTATAATCCGGTCGAAACCGGCGGCCCTGAGTTCCGCCAAAAGCCGGGGGATCATCACATCGGGATCGGAAGAACCATTACTTATATCCCCCATATACCGCTGTGAAATGGCGCTGATATTGGCGAGTTCGTTCCTGAAACCTGAAATATCCATGGAAAAACCGTTCAGAACCGAGACGTCCGCCGCCTCGTTCTGCGCCCGTACCTCGTCCCAGGTAGTAGCTGGCTGATCGCTCGTGGTGGACAGGTTAAAGAAAGTTCCCTGGGCCCACTCATAGGGCATATACGTGTCCGTCAGGCGTTCAACCACGTTGGGGGACACGTAGCGGAAGTGTCGCCCCTCAATGCCGTAGGCCAGCATGTCCCGGAACTTGTGATCCGTGTTGATAAGCTCGATGAATTTGAGGGCCTCGTTCTTGTACCGGGAATTGGCGCCAACGTTAAGCATGGAACCCCGGATAGAACTGGTGCTTATCACGGGGGTGGTAAGCTGGATCGGAACATACCGTTCTACCCCCTCTAGTGCCGCCTGAGTCTGGGCTTTGGAAGGCCATGCCTGATCAAAAAGAAAGACCCTTCCCTTGGGGGTTGATTCAGCCTGCGGCGCGTCGGGGTTGATAATGCCGTCCTGGTACCACTTGTGAACAATCCGGTATGCCGCCAGGACTTCCGGCTGTTCCAGAATCGAAACGACCCGGCGGTTTGGATCATTCAGCCGCACTCCCATGAAATTACTTAAACCGGCGCTCAGGTCATCGTATCTGTTTGCGGTGGTGTAATTACTCATTATGCCGCCCTTGGCCATATACAAGGGGTAAAATTGGGAGCCTTCGCCGGTTTTTATGGTACGGAGAATCCTGTCCAGATCGGCCATGTAGTTATTCAATGTAACCGTGGTGTCGATATTGTATTTCTGTACATATCTCTCATCCAAAAACCCAAACAGCGTCGCGGATGTATCCTTATAGATGGGGGCCGCGTAGATTCTCCCTTTCACCTTCGCGCCGTCCCAGATCATCTGCGGGATAAAATTCCACAGGGCCGGGCTTTGGACCGGCAGGAGATCGGTAATATCCGCGTAGCCTCCTATATTGACAAATTCCTGGTAAACATACTCGGAACTCCACGCAAGGTCAAAGGACTCGCCGGAAGTGATTATCATCCGCATCCTATCGTCGTTGTCATACGGCCTAATTTCCAGCCGAGCGCCGATTTTCTCCTGCATGTAATCGCTCAGAAGCCGGACATCTTCCCCGCCTTCTACATCCGGGTGGCCTAAGGAATACCATACCAGGGTAGGAACACTGCTCTGCTGGGTCCTGGCGGCCCCAAAGGCCCAGGAAGCCGCACAGAGTAACGCCAGAATCAAAGCTAACGCTTTCTTCATCTTGTACCTCCAAACAAAAATATATGGTCAGATGCGGGCGGTTATCCTTTAACCGCCCCCACCGTAAGACCCGAAATAAAGTAACGCTGAAAGAACGGATACACACAGGCAACAGGTAAAACGGTGATTACCACGATAGCCATCCGGGCCGCCTCCCGGGGCAGGCTCGCCAAAAGTTCGGCCTGGGAAACCCCCAACCTGGAAGCATTGGTAAGGAGAAAATCGATATTATCCAGCAGCCGGTTCAGGTAGGCCTGCAGGGTTAAAAGTTCCGTCTTGTCGATGTAGAGCAGGGCCGTGAACCAGTCATTCCAGTAGCCAAAACTTAAAAAAAGGCCGATGGTGGCCAGCACCGGCAGGGAAAGGGGCAGTACGATACGGAAAAAGACGGTCAACTGCCCCGCACCGTCAATAAGGGCGGATTCCACCACCGAATCGGGAATGGTGGAACGAAAGAAGGTCCGGCAGATGATGACGTTAAATGAGGAAATGCAGAGGGGCAGAATCAGGACCAGGGGGGAATTCCGTAACTTCAAAAACTGGGTAACGACAAAATACGAGGATACCATGCCGCCGCTGAAGACCATGGGGATAAACACGAACCAGGTGTAGAATTTGTGCAGTTTGAATTCGAGGCGGGAAAGCGCGTAGCCCATGGATGTCGTCAGGATAAGTCCCAGGACGGTTCCCGCGCCGGTTACGAATACCGACATACCCAGGGAGCGCAGCATAACCGTCCGGTATTTGTAGAGATAGGCATAGCCGTCCCAGGAAAATACCTTGGGGATAAGCCGGTACCCGTAGGTCCAGATCGAAGCCTCTTCGCTCAGGGAAATCGAGACCACCAGCAAAAAGGGGATAAGACATACCGCGCTCAAGGCCAGGAACAGCACATTGAACACCGCATTGCTTACCGGCCCGACACGGGTAAAGCGCTGTACATTACTCTGGTACCGCTTCATTTCCGCTCCTCAGATCATCGCCGAATCGGGATCGATCTTTCTGATAATCTGGTTGACCGCGAGGATCATGACGCAGCTTACCGCGGATTGCAGCAGCGCCGCGGCCGCGGCCATGCCGGTGGTAGCGCTTTTAAGCTGCTGATATACAAACACGTCAATCGTATACACCACGTCGAATAAGGCGCTGGTATTCCGGGGAACCTGGTAGAAGAGGCCGAAATCGGAATAAAAAATACGGCCCGTGGAAAGGATAAACAGCAGGATAATGACCGGTTTTAAGAGGGGCAGGGTAATCCGCCGGATCTGCTGCCACTTAGTGGCCCCGTCGATGATAGCGGCCTCGTAGATCTCCTTGTCCTGGGAGGTAATGGAAGCCAGGTAGAGTACCATGCCGTAACCCATGCCTTTCCACTGGCTCATAAAGACAAGAAAGGGAGGCCAGAAGGAAGTATTCCGGTACCAGAAAACCTTCTCCCCTCCCAGGGCCTCGATAAACCGGTTGGTTATCCCCGCCTCGTAACTCAAAAAGGCCATAACCAGGGCGGAGACTACCACCCAGGATAAAAAATAGGGAAAAAAGATAATGGTCTGGTAGAGCTTGGCAAGCCGTTTGTTCCAAATTTCGCTGATGATGATCGCCAGGGCCACGGGGACAAAAATGCCCAGGATAATTATCGCCGTGTTGTAGAGCAGGGTATTGCGGATAACCAGCCACATCAGGCTGTTACTGAACAGAAAATAGAAATTCTTGATACCGGCCCAGGGACTTACCACAACGCTCCTCAAAAAGCTTCCAAGAACCCGGTAGTCCTTAAAGGCTATAATCACGCCGAACATGGGAAGGTAGCTGAACACCAGATACCACAGGGTGGCCGGAGCGGCCAGGACTAGAAGCTGGGAATCGTTCTTTGTCCAGGGTTTCTTTTTGCACTTCTTTGAATACGCGCCTTCGCGTCCGTAGATTGCCATGTTCACTCCCTAGAACCCTATGGTCTCCTCTGAAGCCGCAAATTTTGAATAAAAAAACATGCAATTAGTATGGATAATTGTGCAAAAATTTGATATTTTTCCATAAGCATCATGAATCGAGGGATGAAACTTTTTTTTGATCAGGAAGTAGGGCAGTTGCTGGACAGTTTTGCCTACTGTTTCAGGGTAAGCATTTCTATTTTTTCCGCCGATGTGCAGGAACTTATTACGGGCCGGAAAAGCCCGGAGTACCGGTTCTGCCGCATGATCCAGGAGAAATGCCGGTTCCGCCACCGGTGTATACAGCAGGACAAGGCGATGTGCAAAAAGGCCGAAGCCAGAAAAGGATTGGTAGTCTATTCCTGCTATACCGGACTCTCCGAGGCCGTGCTGCCAATTTATGTTTACGATACCCTTATCGGGTACAGTATTGTGGGCCAGTTCCGGACCAAAACGCCGCTCTGCGCCGAGATCCGGTCAATCTGGAACAAAGCGGGTTTTGACATTCATTTATTGGAAGAGGCTTTTGAGGAATGTCCTTTTTTTGATGAAAAGGCTCTGAATAATATGCTCAACCTTTTTTCTATGCTGATAAATTACATCGTTACCAGGGAGTATGTTACCTTCCGTCAGCCTAGCCTGGCGGAAAAGGCAATCCAATGGATAGAAAGCCATGCCGGTGAAGCAATAGATTTGGATATGCTTACCAGGGCTTTAGGCCGCAGTAGATCCTCGGTCTCCCACACGTTAAAAAAAGACCTGGGTATGGGTTTCACCCAGCTCTGTACGCAAATACGGATCCGGCGTTTTGAGAGCATCGTGAACGCCGAACCGGATATAACCGTTTCCGAAGCCGCCATGAAGGCTGGTTATGAGGATCCTCTCTACTTTTCCAGGGTATACAAAAAAAACCGGTTTATTGCCCCTTCGGAGTACCTGCGTTTCCTCAAATCCGCCAACCCCGGAGCCGCTACGCCGGATCGGGGCAGCGGCGACCAAAATTTACAATCCGCTGTCCATGCGGAGTAGCCATGTTGCCGGGTCAAGTTTAGTGCTAGCAGTTTGTTGCGCTTCGCGCCTAAAATCTCAAGACCTTATGAGGCTTTCCCAAAACTTCAGTTTTTGGGAATGGCTCCTTATGGCTACGCCATAATTTGGCCAGCGCAACAGGCTGCTAGGACTGGGGTCCCCGGTTGATCAGGTTGGCCTGGTACCCGGCGCCAAAGCCGTTGTCGATGTTCACCACCGATACACCCGGGGCGCAGGAGGTGAGCATGCCCAAAAGGGCGGAAAGACCGCCAAACGAGGCGCCGTAGCCGACGCTGGTGGGCAGGGCGATGACCGGTACGGCTACAAGTCCCGCGATAACCCCGGCCAGGGCCCCTTCCATGCCCGCCACGGCGATAACCACCCGGGCCTTCCTGATGTCCGGCAGCCGGGCAAAGAGCCGGTGGATGCCGGCAACCCCTACATCGTTGATAAGGATCACCCTGCTGCCGAAAAACTCGGCGGTCTTAAGCGCCTCCCGCGCCACCGGCAGATCCGAAGTTCCGGCGCTTACCAGCGCCACCAGGCCCTGACGGTCTTCGGGGGCGCAGAAGCAGCCCAGGGTCAGGATCCGTCCCAGTTCATCGTAGTCCGCGTCGGGGAACCGGGCCAGAATCCGCTTTGCCAGGGCCGGCCGGGCCCTGGTCCCCAACACCGGTATTCCCCTTTCCCGCATCCTTACGATGATGGCTTCCGCCTGATCGGTGGTTTTTCCCCGGCAGTACACCACTTCCGGGTAACCGGTCCGCCCGGAACGGCTGCCGTCGATGACGGCAAAGCCCAAATCTTCCGGTCCGCCGCCCTGACAGTCGTGTTCCACGCTAGCAGTTTGTTGTACTTCGCCCATAAAACCTCCAACTACAACAGGCTGCTAGCAGTTTGTTGCGCTTCGCGCATGAAATCTCCAAGTGCAACAGGCTGCTAGACCCCCACCGGCGTCAAGGCACGGTTCATGTTGCCCATAACATAACCTTCCAGTTCAAAGGCAACGTACAAAAAACCATAGGATTTCAGGGAACGGGAAACGGTGTCCAGCGTATGCTCGTTAAAGAAGCGCCGCCGCTCCTCCGGGGCCACCTCGATGCGGGCGATATCCCCGTGGGAGCGGACCCGGAACTGGCGGAAACCGGAGGCCCGGAGGGTATCTTCCGCCTTTTCGATGCGGGCCAGCTTTTCTTTATCGATCCGTTCCCCGTAGGGGATTCGGGAGGCCAGGCAGGCAAAGGCAGGCTTGTCCCAGGTAGGAAGCTCAAAACGCCGGGAAAGCTCCCGAATTTCGGCCTTGGTTAATCCTGCCTGCCGCAGGGGGCTTATGATCTGCAGTTCTTCCAGGGCTTTAAGGCCGGGCCGGTAATCTCCCATATCGTCCAGGTTTGAACCATCCAGTACTGTACGGATTCCCCGCTTCTTTGCCGCGGTAAGGATGGCGCCGAATTCTATCTTTTTGCAATAATAACAGCGTTCACGGGGGTTTGCCGCCACTTCTTCATCAATTTCCCCTTCCTCTACAAGGATATGAACAATACCCACCTTCCGGGCAATGGCGGCGGCGCAGTCTATCTCGGACTTGGGGAGCATGGGGGAAACGATGGTTATTGCAACAGCCCCCAGGCCCAGAGCCGCCACCGCGGCATGGCAGAGAAAACTACTGTCCACTCCGCCGGAAAAGGCAACCGCGGCGCTTTCCTGGGCACGGATAATTTCCAGCAGGCGCCGGTATTTTTCATCAATATCCATACTCGCTCATACTATGCTGTCCGGTTCCTGTCAACATGTTTTTGGCAAGTTCCAGGCAGGATTCTACCCCGACCCCGGCGAATCTGCCGATACATGAAAATATGACAAAGTCCCTTGTTATCTTATGGTTTACCGGATTTTTTTTCCAAATTCCGGTCCTTTTCGCGGCCCCTCCCCTGGACAACCGCGTGATACTGGCGGGCGGGGGGGGGAATTCCGCTGACGCTGCGCTGGAAGCCAGAAACAAACTGCTTGCCGCAGCGGATGCCTACCGGGGAACCCCTTACCGTTATGGCGGGGTGGACAGGAACGGGGTAGACTGTTCGGGACTTATCTACGCCAGTTTTAAGGATTCCCTTGCGGTTTCGGTGCCCCGGACTACTTCGGCCCTGTACAGCTGGACGGAAAAAATCGGCGAAGATTCCCTGCAGCCGGGGGACCTGGTCTTTTTTATCACCACGGGTTCCGGCATTTCCCATGCAGGTATTTACGCCGGGGAGGGCCGCTTTATCCATTCCGCCTCCGACGGGCCAAAAACCGGGGTTATCTACTCCAGTTTGGACGAATCCTACTGGCGAAGGACCTTTGCCGGGGCCGGCCGGGCCTTGCCGGAGCTGAGCCCCCGGCAAACCGGGACTACGGTAGCGGACAGCCCGTTTGACGCCGGCTTTGGTACCGAAAGGCGAAATATGGCGGATTCGGGGGCCTCGGCCAGGACCAGTTCCTGGGAAAATCTAAAGGGAAGGGGTTTTATGGTGGGCTTTGCCTTTGCCCCCAGCTGGAGCGCTTTTATGGAACGGAACAACCCCCTCCGGGGCCTTACGGTTCAGGGCCGTTTCGCCTGGAAAGGCGTTGTTCTTGGGCAAGCCCTGATACCGGGTTTTGAGATCCGTCCCGAATGGGACGATGTTCTTGGGGTATTCAGGGTACCCTTTACCTTCTCCCTGGGCTTTGATGACAAAGTACGGTTCTTTGCCGGCCCCGCCTTCTCCGTGGGTTCCCCGGTGTTGAAGACAGAAACCGGGGACCGCCACTATACGGGGGGTAACTCGTGGTTTGGATCCGCAGGGCTTACGCTTGTCCCCCTCTCGTTCCCGGTTAGCAAGGGCAATCTGGATCTGTACGGGGAACTGGCCTGGCAATCCTATTACGGTACGGCAGGAACAAAGCCCGACTGGAACGCCGACATGAGCGCAAGCCTGCGGTTCTCCACCGGTATCCGTTATACCTGGGAACTCTGAAACCGGATACCACAGCGACCAGAGGTTTTCAAATCTGTCGTGTTGAATGTAACCATAATCCGGCCAGGGGGTTTGTAATGTGTAGAGACGCTTCTTCCTGATGTTCTCCTTTTTTTTCCATGCCGTCGCCGTTTTCCTCCTTTCGGCGGCGGCTTTTTTTTGCCGAATTCGACAAAACGGCAGGCAGAGGGAGGCCATTGATGATGTGGTATGCCCAAATCCTTAATGTCAAAGCAGGACTGCTTAACCCGTTATCGACCCGAACCGGCAATTCTCAGCTTCAAGTGTGAAAAACCGCCACCTTGACAAACATATATAAATTCCCGTACATTGAATTTATCCTGGCATTAGACAGGTTTCCGAACCATCGCAGGTATTAAAAATTCCGGCAAAGGAGGTTTATATTGGGCTCGTGTAAATCCGGCGACACGGACAGTGACCCTTACGGTAGTATGAACAGTACCGCGGGCTTATATAAACTGTCTGTCCGTCTTCTGCCGTAACCACTCATTGTTTTGTGTCCTCTAGCAGCCTGTTGCAGTGACCAAATCGCTACGCCGTTTGGCCTTGTGGATTTTTTGCATCACCGGTAACGCAGAAATCCCTGCCCCGGCGGATTGTCCCGCAGGGTAATTTGTGGAGGATACCATTATGAAAGACGAAATTCTCGAAATGATCCATGCCGGTTCTATCGACATGACCAGGGTGAAAAATCTTTTTTCACAGCCGCAGATGAACACCGTAGATATTGCCGAAATTTTTGAAAATCTGGACAGGGAAAAAATCGTACAGTTCTTTAGAATCCTGCCAAAAAACACCGCCGCCGATGTATTTGCCCACATGGACGCCGATCAGCAGCAGCTTACCGTAGAAAGTCTGACGGACACGGAAGTCGGGGAAATAGTGAACAGCCTTTTTGTCGATGACGCGGTGGATTTTATTGAGGAGATGCCGGCCAATGTGGTAAAGCGGGTACTCCAGAATGTCCAGAACGAAAAGCGGAAAACCATCAATCAGTTGCTGCAGTACCCCGACGATTCCGCCGGCAGCATTATGACTACCGAGTACATTGATCTTCTGGCTAACGCCACCGTACAGGAAGCTTTTGACGTTATCAGGAAAACCGGACTTAACAAGGAAACTATCTACACCTGCTATGTCATGCACTGGGACAGGCTGCTGGTGGGCGTGGTGTCGGCAAAAACGCTTATGCTTGCCCGTCCGCAGGACAAAATAGGCAATATTATGGACACAAACATAGTTTTTGCCTATACCACCGATGACCAGGAAGCCGTTGCCGCTTTGTTCAAAAAGTACGACCTCCTGGCAATGCCGGTTGTGGACAAGGAAAAACGGCTTGTCGGTATTATTACGATTGACGATATTGTGGAAGTTATTGAAGAGGAAAACACCGAAGACTTTGAGAAGATGGGCGCCCTTAACCCTTCCGATGAACCCTACCTGAAAACAAGCATTATCAAGCTGGCAAGAAACCGCATCCTCTGGCTCCTGGTTTTAATGCTGTCGGCCACCGTTACCGGCGGGGTCATATCGAGCTTTGAACATTCCCTGGCCGTTCTGCCGATTTTGGTCGCGTTTATTCCCATGCTCATGGATACCGGCGGCAACGCAGGTTCCCAGTCGTCAACCCTGATCATCCGCGGCATGGCGGTAGGGGAAATTACACTCAAGGATATAATAAAAGTTATATGGAGAGAGATACGCATAGGAACACTGTGCGGAATTGCGCTGGGGCTGGTTAATTTTGTCCGCATCTATCTGATGAACGGCAGGGATCTGCTCTTGTGTACCGCCGTTACCGCCAGCCTGTTTTGTACGATACTGATGGCAAAAAGCGTAGGCTGTATGCTGCCGATGCTTGCCAAAAAACTGAAAATCGATCCGGCAATAATGGCCGCGCCGCTTATCACAACCATTGTCGATGGCACATCATTGATTGTGTATTTTTCCATTGCAAAGTTTATATTCAAACTGTAAACACAGGCTGCTGGTATCCCGATACGATTAAACCTGTGGGGTGTGTACGTATAAGTCAGCCTCCTTTCGGAGTACCCCAACACGGGCCATGCGCCCCATTACAGGCCGCCGTTCGCTTCTTATACCACGTTGTCCCCACAGCTTAGCACCCGTCCGTTACCAGATGCCGGGCGCAGCTCCAAGAGGTTTTAGGAGCGAAGCGCAACAAAGTCCTAAAAACCTTAAAATTCAAGAGAATCAGGAAATATATAAAATCTTTGTAACTACAATGGCGTTTTGGTATTCTATTAGATGTAGAAAGCTTCTTTCTTTTCTTCCTCCGCGCCGCCGTTGAGTTTTCAACGGCGGTTTTTTTGCCCTGAAATCGGCCAAAAAAGACGAATCCTGGCAGTCCGATTATTGGGCCGCTTTGTGAACCTCCGGTCCGCTTGGCGATACCACTTGGCGATGCCACTTGGCGATGCCGCCTGGCGATGCCGCTTGGCAGGCTGTGTACGCAAGGCTGCGTCCGCTTGCGAATAACCGGCCTTTTTGGGCATAATGAGAGGAATTACATAAAAAGAGAGGTTGACCATGGGCGATCACGGGGAGGGGGCTGACCAGTGCAGCCCCGGCAATCAAGGATGGAGGCAGTCCCTGGGTTTGTACCGGGAGGAAGATGAGCGCGATTCCTGCGGCATCGGGTTTGTTGCCAATATCAAAGGGCGCAGATCCTGCGACATTATAAAA
>JAITJW010000209.1 GCA_031278715.1 Treponema sp.
AAATACGGCGATAGGGTTGTATTCTGGGGGGCAGGGGTAGACACCCAGAAGGTCCTCCCCCTGGGAACCCCGGAGGAGGTAAGATCCCAGGTACTGGAACGGCTTAAAATATTTTCCCCAGGCGGCGGTTTTGTTTTCGCCGCGATCCACAATATCCTGGCAAAAGTCCCCACTGCGAATATCATGGCCATGTATGAGGCCCTGAAGGAGTTCAGGGGTATTTGATTCGCATTTTTGTTCCTCCTGCAACAGAGTACTAGCCGCGCGATTGCGGAATTCCGCCTTTTTAAGTAGACTAAACTCCATGTTGGACAGTGTAGAGGGCAGGCGGTGTTGACGATTGCCTTTACCGGCGGGGGTACGGGGGGGCACATCTATCCGGGCCTCGCGATTATCGCCCGTCTGCGGCAGGACTACCGGGTTGTGTGGCTGGGTTCCGCCACGGGGATGGACAAGGCCCTGGTGGAGGCGGGGGGAATCGAATTCTATGGGGTCCCCGCGGGGCGGCTGCGCCGGTATTTTTCTTTTAAGACCGTTCCCGATCTGTTCCGGGTGCTGGGGGGCTTCTTCGTCGCCCGGTCCGTCCTGAAAAAGCTTAGGCCCGCGTTGCTGTTTTCCAAGGGGGGCTTTGTAAGCGTTCCCCCCTGCGCCGCGGCGGCGTCTTTGGGAATTCCCGTGTATGCCCACGAGTCCGATGTGAGCCCGGGTCTGGCGACGCGGATAAACCTGCGCTTTGTGCGGCGTACCGGGGGGCGGCTCTTTACCGCCTATGAGTCCACCGCCGCCTTTCTGCCCCCGGCCTGCCGCCCCCTGCTGACGGTGAGCGGGAACCCGGTGCGGCCCGCTTTCCGCGCGGCGGACGCCGCGGCCGGCCGGGCCTTCCTGGGCCTGGCGGAGGGGGAGCGGATCCTCCTTGTTCTGGGGGCAAGCCAGGGTTCACTGGAACTCAACGCGCTTGTGCGGGAGGCCCTGCCGGAATTGACCAGATATTACACCGTGGTTCACCAGACCGGGCCGGGAAACGAGGGGGCGGAGTACGCCCCGCGCTACCGGCCCTACGCGTACTTTAAGGAGGAGATGCCCCAGGTCCTGGCGGCGGCGGATCTGGTGTTGAGCCGCGCCGGCGCCGGTACGGTATGGGAAAACGCCACGCTCGGAAAGCCCATGATCCTCCTCCCCCTTAGGGGAAGCGGCACACGGGGGGACCAGGTGGAGAACGCGGAATTCTTCGAGCGGGCCGGCGCCGCGCTTGTGCTGCGCTCCCGGCCTGTTTCCGCGGAAAAGCTTTCCGCGGGAAAAGTTTCCGGGGAGAAGCTTTCCGGGGCAAAGCTTAGTGCGGAGGATCTGGTCGCCCTGATCCGCGACATTGCAGAGGATCCGGAGAAGACGGCGGCCATGTCCGCTGCCGCCGCCCGTATTGCCCGGATCGACGGGGCCGCCCGTATTGCCGGTGTCCTGGAGGACGCGGTTTCGGCCCTGGCCGGCGCCGGAGGGGGGGTATGACTTCGTTTAAGCTTATTGATTATGTGTTTTTTGGCCTTACCCTGCTGCTGGTTATCCGCTGTACGCTGCGGGGCTTTATCGCGGAATTTATGACCCTCGCCTCCCTGGTACTTGGGGCCCTGGGTTCCCTGTTCCTGTACCGGCCCTGCGCGGCCTTCCTGCGGGACCACGGGCTTAGAACCTTTACCGGAAATCTCCCCTCGTTTATACAAAAACTGCTGCCGGCCCTGGTGCAGAACATCCCGGAGATTCTGGCCTTTGTCCTGATCTTCATCGTTATTTTTTTCGCGGTAAAACTGGTGGAATACCTTCTTAAAGATATTATCCAGCGGATCAGTTTGGGTGGTGTGGACCGTTTTTTGGGTTTTCTTTTCGGCATGGTGGAGGGGATCATGATAACAAGCCTGTTGCTCCTGTTCCTCAGCATACAGCCGGTTTTTAACGCGGCTCCCCTTTTGGAGGGAAGTTTTTTCGCGGAGATTCTGCTCCCCCTGATCGGCCGGAGGGGATCGCCTGAGTCGGTTTTATCGGACGGTTTAACCGCTGTGGCGGCGGGGCTTCTGTGTTCGAGAATATCATAGCCCAGGCCGCCGTCACCCGGCTTCGGGGGGACATTGAGACGGGGATTCTGGCGCCCTCCATGCTGTTCTACGGTCCCGCCGCGTCGGGCAAGGGGACAAGCGCCCTGGAACTTGGCCGGGTCCTCTCCTGCGAGGAAACGGGGGCCTGGAACTGTTCGTGTCCCAGTTGCGCCCGGCATAAATCGCTCCTTCACCCGGATCTTCTTATGATGGGCCGGCGGGCCTTTGCCGGGGAAATTGCCGCTTCCGCCGCGGTTCTGCAGCGGGATCCCCGCCACGGGCGGCTTTTGCTTATCCGCTCTGCCAGGAAGCTTCTGGGCCGTTTTTCCCCGGTCCTTTGGGAAGGCGACAAGGACCTAGGGAAACTTAACCCCCTGATCCAGGTCCTGGAAGATGATCTTGATGCGCTTGAGAGGGCCTGTAACGGGGACGGGGACAGTTCCGGCGCTCTGGGGGCCTCCATCGTAAAGGATGCCCTTAAACTGGAAGCTGAGGGAATCGCCGATTTTATCCCCGTGGCCCAGATACGGCGCGCCAGTTATTGGGGTCATCTGGCCCCCCTTGGGCGGCGGAAACTGCTTGTTATCGAGAACGCTGACTGCATGAAAGAAGAAGCCCTGAATTCCCTGCTGAAGATTCTGGAAGAACCCCCGGAACGGCTTACGATAGTACTCTGTACCGCCAGGCGGGAGGGTATCCTCCCCACCCTGCTTTCCCGGCTCAGACCCTACCACTTCATGCGGCGGGACCTGGCCGCTGAAGCTGAACTGATCCGCCGGGTGTTCCGCGACAAGCAGGCGGCTGAAGCCCTGGTTTCGCCGTTACCGGCGTCGCCGTTACCGATAGCGCCGTTACCGGCGTCGCCATTGCCGATAGCGCCGTTGCCGGCAGCGCCGGTTCGGGGCCTTACGGGTCTGGAAGCGTATCTGGATTCTTTTCTCCCGGTAAACCGGGATACCCTGTACCCCCTGGCGGCCTTTTTTGTGTCCTCCGTTGCCCTTGCCGCACTGGACGGGTTTCGTCGTCGCGGTATCGGCGTTCTGCCGGACGAATTGGTTGCCCTGGGCAAGCACTGCGCCCCCATCGCCGGTTCCGCGGGTCTTGGCCGCCCGGTAGCCGACAGTAAAACTATTGTCGATAAAGTTCTGACAGAGGCGCGTAATTTTCAGATTCATTCCCTTTTTTTCAGTTTCCTGGCCCAGGCCCTTGATCTGGTTTCGGAGGGCTTGCGGCCCCTTGAACCGGGTCCCTGCCGGATTGCCTACCTTGAGCTCTGGAAAAAACATGTCGGAACCGCGGCCGCGGCGGGCAGCCTGAACCAGAGTCCCACCCTTACGCTGGAGCGTCTGGCCGGCGATCTGAAAGAGGCTATGACGGACGCGGGGGCCGGCCGGTGAGAGATTTTATTAAACGGGCGGTAAAAAAACTGTCCAAGCTTACACGGGAGCAGATCGGCGATCTTGTTATTGCCGCCGCCGCGGAAATCGACCGGCTGGAGACGGTGCTGGAATCCCTGGGGCAGGGGATCCTGGTCTGTGACGCCAGGCATGCCCTGGTTCTGGCCAATAAGTGCGCCGAACGCTTCCTCCCCATCGGGGGCCCCAATGGGGGCCCCATCGGGGTGTCGGAGCCGGGCAATGATCCGGTCTGGGCCAGGGTCTGGGATGAAAAAATTGCCGGTTTTCTGGAGGCCACCCTGAAAAGCGGGGACCGGGTGGAAGAACGGGAATTCAACGCCGAAGCCAAGGGTATTCAGCGGCTTCTCAGTATATCGGTACTGCCCCTGGTGCGGGAACACCGGGTAACCGGTTCCCTTATTTACATCGAGGACATTACGGAAAAGCGGGGGCGGGAGGCACGGCTGCGGCGGGCGGAAAACCTGGCAAGCCTGACAACGCTGGCCGCCGGGGTGGCCCACGAGATCAAAAATCCCCTTGGTTCCATTTCCATTCATATCCAGCTGATGCAAAAGGCCCTGCAGGCGAATCGTAAACTGGTCGAACAGACCCTTCCTCACGATACGGCCCATCCGCCGGAAAAAAATTCCTATTTGGATCAGCTTGATAAGTACATCGCCGTGGTCAACGAAGAAATTGACCGGCTTAACCACATTGTTGTGGATTTTCTTTTTGCGGTGCGCCCCATGGATTTGGATTTACGGGAGGGGGATCTTAACGCCCTTATCGGGGAACTGGTAGATTTTATGTCTTTTGAGCTTTCCGATGCCCGCATTACCTGCGATCTGGAACTGGAAGATCATCTGCCGCTCCTTACCTTTGACGAGCGGTATATGAAACAGGTTCTGTTGAATCTGGTAAAGAACGCCACCGCGGCCATGCCTGCCGGGGGAAAACTTACGATCAAAACCGAGCGTAGGGACAACGAGGTTGATATAAGTGTCCGGGACACGGGTCTGGGGATACCGGAGGAGAACCTCTCAAAAATTTTTGAGCCCTATTTTACTACCAAGGCCACCGGATCGGGCCTGGGGCTTACGCTGGTATTTAAAATTATCCGGGAACACCGGGGGGAGATCTCCGTTAAATCCAGGGAGGGGGAGGGGAGCTGCTTTACCATTTCCCTGCCCGTCCCCCAGCGGGAACACCGGCTTATCGGTTTTGAGGAAAGTGAAAAGGTAAAGTCCGCAGATTACGGGGGAGCTTCATGAAATTCCGGCTATTGGTAGTGGACGACGAAAAGAATATCCGGGAAGGACTGGCGGCATCCCTGGAGATGGACGGCTACGAGGTCGTTACCGCCCTTGACGGGGACGCGGGCCTTAAACGCTTCGGTAAAGGCGACATCGATCTGGTAATCACCGACCTCAGGATGCCCGGCCTATCCGGGGAGGAGCTGCTGCGGCACGTTACCGCCGAGAATCCCGGCATCCCGGTGATCGTCCTGACCGGGCACGGCACAGTGGAAAACGCGGTGGAGGCCATGCGTCAGGGGGCCTGGGATTTCCTTACCAAGCCGGTCAACCTGGATCACCTGTCCCAACTGGTTAAACGGGCCCTGCAAAACCGGGAACTGGCCCTGAAGCACCGGGAGCTGGAAGAAGAGCTTGAGCAGAAGAAACAGTTTGAAACGATCATCGGTACCAGCGCCCCCATGCGCCGGGTGTTTGACACCATCAGCCGGGCGGCCCCAACCAGGGCTTCCATCCTTATCACCGGGGAGTCCGGGGTGGGGAAGGAACTGGTTGCTGACGCCATCCACGGCCTTTCCCCCCGCAAGGATAAGCCCCTGATCAAAGTCCACTGCGCGGCCCTGGCGGAAAGTATTTTGGAGAGCGAACTTTTTGGCCATGAAAAAGGCAGTTTTACCGGCGCCGTATCCCGCCGCCGGGGCCGTTTTGAGCTTGCCAACGAGGGGACCCTGTTCCTGGACGAGATCGGCGAGATCGAACAGAATATCCAAATCAAGCTGTTGCGGGTTCTCCAGGAGAAGAAATTTGAGCGTCTGGGCGGGGAGGAGACCATCGAGACCGATGTACGGATCGTGGCGGCCACGAACAAAGATTTGAAAGCGGAAATAGAGAAGGGCAGTTTCCGGGAGGACCTTTACTTCCGGCTGAATGTGGTCAACATCCACGTACCCCCTTTAAGGGAACGGAAGGACGACATCCCCCTGCTTATCGCCGCGTTCCTCAAGGAATTCGTCCGGGAAAACAACAAAACTATCGAGGGGGTAAGCGAAAAGGCCCGGGCCGCCATCTACGCCTACGACTGGCCCGGCAATGTGCGGGAACTGCGGAACTGTGTGGAAAGCGCGGTGGTTATGACCCCCGGCCCCCTGATCGGTCCGGAGGATCTGCCCCCCACTATCCGGCAGGGTAATGACGAGGGTTGGATCCGCGTCCCCCTGGGTTCTACACTGGAAGACGCTGAGAAGATCATTATCCGGGACACCCTTTCCGCCCAGCGGGGAAATAAGAGTAAGGCCGCAGATGTTTTGGGTATTGGCAGGAAGACCCTGCACCGCAAACTTGCCGGTTACGGCGCCGGATTCGACACTGGATATGAGTAAGGAGGAATGATGATGTTTCCCAGAACGATAGTGGGAGGTGTTTCGCTTCCCCGGATGCTGATCGGAACAAACTGGCTATTCGGCTGGAGCCACACGGGGCACGCCGCGGACATGGTTATTGGCGAAATTCACGCGCGCACCGATTCGTTTGTCCCCGTTTTGGCTGCCTATCTGAAACACGGCGTGGACGCCATCATGGGGCCTTTTTCTACCCACCCCGGCGCGGCGGACAAGATCCGCACCGCCCAGGATGCCCTGGGTAAAAAAATCATTTTGATCGATACCCCGGTGATCAACGTGGACGATAACGCCGCCGCCCGCGCGGAAACCCAGGCGATCTTCAAACGGAGCGCTCAGATCGGTTCCACATTCTGCCTGATCCACCATTCATGCTGTGAACAACTGGTGAACAAAAACCGCAGAATTATCGACCGGCTTCCGGACTACCTTGGCATGATCCGGGACGCGGGACTTATACCGGGGCTTAGCGCCCACATGCCGGAAATCGTACAGTACTGCGACCTTAACGGCTACGATGTGGAAACATACATCCAGATCTTCAACTGCCTGGGTTTTCTGATGCAGATAGAAATTGAGTCGGTGATTCGGATTATCCACGACGCGAAAAAACCGGTCATGACCATTAAGCCTATGGCCGCGGGCCGTACCACCCCCTATGTGGGCCTTACCTTCAACTGGAAGGTCCTGCGGCCCATCGACATGGTTACGGTGGGGGTTTTGAGTCCTCACGAGGCGGAGGAGGACATCGAGATTTCCCTGGCCGCCCTGGAACACCGGCTTCCCAATCTGGAAGGCCGTTCCAGCCCCGCTACCCAGAGTATTATCCGCTAGCAGCCTGTTATAAGCCTCATATTTGTAGGGTTTTATGGTTGTTTCGTCCGCCACTTCTCTATGCGGTCGTATGCCGCGTTGATCCGCGTGGCTTTCTCGGTAGCCTTTTTCATATTCCCCTCGTGCCCGGCATGGCGGTCCGGGTGGTGCAGCTTGAGGAGCCGTTTGTAGGCGGTTTTGCAGTCCTCCGCACCGGCGCCAAAGGGGAGCCCCAGTTCGGCAAAGTCCGGCCGCAGTTCTTCCGGGGGCCCGGCAGCAGTCCCCTGCCGTGTTCCGCCGCCCCCCTCCCGGTTTCCGGTCCCGCCGCCGGCCCGATCCCAGGTTCTGCCATCGGTCCAGGCCCCGCTTCCGCCCGTTGTCTTCCCGTCACCCCAGGCCCCGCCTCCGCCTGTGGACTTCCCGTCACTCCACGCGCCGCCCGCGCTCCGGTTCCTCCTTCCGGTATCGCTCCAGGCTTCGCCGCCGTTCCTCCGGTTACCGGTCCAGGTCCCCTCGTCCCGGAGAAAACGATCCAGTTCGGCCTCCGCCTCTTCCAGGTCCGGATCCCCCCTTGGGGACCGGCCAAATATCCGCTCGTCCTCCTGGTTCAGATAGCTTTTAATCACATGCTCAAGACGGTTAAATATTCCCACGCTACCTCCCACACCTCCTTTCAGTATACCATTTTTTGAATTCTGATATAATAGAACTACTCCGGGACCGGCTGGTTTCGGGAAAGTTTCAATTCTGGTGGAGGACACATGAAAATCTCACGAAAAACCTTTGGAATCCTTTCGGACGGCAGGAAAGCGCACCTTTACACTCTTACGGCCGGGGATCTGAGTGTTTCTATTACCGATCTGGGGGCAACCTGGACTTCTCTTATCGTTCCCTCCCGCCTGGGCCGGAAGGAGGACGTGATCCTGGGGGCATCCTCTTTTTCAGGCTATGCCGCCGGTCAAAGCGCCCTGGGTATCACCGTGGGCCGTTTCGCCAACCGGATCGGCGGGGCCTCCTTTACCCTGGACGGCACAACATACCGGCTGGAACAGAACGACGGACCCCACTCCCTTCACGGCGGGTGGCGGGGCTACGACAAGGCCCTGTGGAAGGCGGAAACCTACCAGGAAAAAGACGGAGTTTTTGTGCGCTTCAAGCTGAAAAGTCCCTCAGGCGATTCAGGATTTCCCGGCAGCCTTAAAGCGGTAGTAACCTACGGCCTTACCGAATCCAACGAGCTTATCGCCTGTTACCGTGCAAGCGCCGATGAGCGGACCCCGGTAAATCTGACGAACCACGCCTACTTTAACCTTGCCGGAGAGGGGAGGGGCAATATCCTGAACCACGAGCTTACCCTTTACTCATCTTCGTACCTCGAAGTGGACGAGGGTCTTATCCCCACCGGCAGGATCCTCCCCGTGGAAGGTACTCCCTACGATTTCCGTTCCCCCAAACCTATCGGCAAAGACCTGGAAACCGCGGTCCGGGCCGGGGCCCCCGGCGGTTACGATCACTGCTATGTGGTAGACGGGGAAATCGGCAAACTCCGGCCCTGCGCGGAGATCTTTGAAGGAACCAGCGGCAGGACCCTGAAGATCCTCAGCACTCAGCCGGGGGTCCAGTTCTACACCGGCAATTTCCTCAAGGCGACCCCGGGCAAGGCCGGCGGCTTCTACAACCGGCATGACGGCTTCTGCCTGGAAACCCAGTACTTCCCCGACTCCCCCAACAGACCGGAATTCCCCGACGCCATTTTCGGCCCCGGTAAAAAATACCACGAAAAAGCGGTTTTTGCGTTTAGCTGGTAGGTTTTTGGGCGCAACCCCGCTTGCGGAAGAAACGGCGCCGGAAAGATGGGGGGCGGGGTAGCGGCGGGAACAGAGCGGGGGACAAAAAGTTCGTGGAAATGGAGCCATTCCCAAAACTCGGTTAGTTTTGGGAATGGCTTTGGAAAAAGCGGCCAAAAGTCCGCTTTTTCCTCTAAATCTAAGCTTGCTTTCCCAAAAACTGAAGTTTTGGGAAAGCCTCATACGATATTCATTATTATTGCAGGGACCGATGCAGATAATCGAGAAGGACTATGGGGAAGTACATACTGAGGCGGATTTTCTGGATGGTTCCGGTTGTGCTGGGCATTTCCTTTATTCTGTTTCTTATCATGGAGATAACGCCCGGAGATCCGGCGGTTATTATCCTGGGGGAAAATGCCAAACCTGAACAAGTCCGGCAGCTCAGGGAGCAGATGGGGCTCAACAGGCCGTTTTTAACACGCTACCTGAGCTATATTGCCAATGCCCTGGGCGGTGATTTTGGCAGTTCCTACCGCACCAAACTGCCTGTCTTTACTGAAATAATCGCCCGCTTTCCTACTACCTTAAAGCTGACCATAGGCGGCATCATCTTGATGGTGTTGATAGGAATGCCCATTGGTATTTTTTCGGCGGTTAAACAGTATTCCGTTATTGACAATACCAGCATG
>JAITJW010000119.1 GCA_031278715.1 Treponema sp.
ACTGTGCGCTAAACGCGCACGGTTTTGGAACAAGCTCTTGGAAAAACCGGCAAAGGCCCGGTTTTTCCACCAAAATCAAGGTAGCTGTTCCAAAAACTGAAGTTTTGGAACAGCCTCTCTTCATTACTTAATGCGGAGGAAATTATGGCTTTTTCATTGAGTAGTTACCCCGTGGTGTACCGGGGAAAATACGGGAGTAAGGGCTGGAAGGGGGGCTATATAGAAAAGCCCCACCGGAGTCCCCAGGAAGAGGCGGCCTTAAAGCCCAAAGAACGGGAAGCGCTGGCGGAGTCCCGGAATCTTTACGACGACATGCCCCTGGTAAACTACTCTACCCAGTACGGGCTTTCCTGTTTTGAAGGGCTTAAGGCCCTGCCCCAAAAAGACGGGGGGCTGGCGATCTTCCGGCCGGACCGGAACGCCGCAAGGTTCTACAAATCCATGGAGGGGCTCTACATGCCCCCCTTCCCGGAGGAAACCTTTGTTAAGGCCTGCGTGGAAACGGTTAAACGGAACGCCATGCTGGGGTTCAAGCCGGAGTACAAAACAGCCTGGGAAAAGGACTCCTACATGACCGCGGATTCCGTTTACATCCGTCCCTTCAGCTACGCTGAGGGGGGCATCGGCGTCAATATCTGCCACGAACCCTGGGTTATCGTCATAAATACCCCGGTAAGCGCCTACTTTACCGCGGGAAATTCAGACGCCGTAGTTACCAGCCGGATCCGGGCCACCCCCGGAGGCACGGGCTGGATCAAGGCGGCCAGTAACTACACTATGGCGGCCCTGGCAAAGCACGAGGCCCTGGAAAAAGGTTTCATGGAGTGTGTGTTTCTGGACGCCACGGACCACCGCTATGTGGAAGAGGGTTCTTCCTGTAATATCTTCTTTTACCTCAAATCCGGGGAACTGGTAACCCCGGCCCTGGGGGATACGATTCTGCCGGGGATCACCCGTTCCAGCATCATCGAGCTTGCACGGGACCGGAAGGTGAAGGTTTCTGAGCGTAAAATTTCCATTGAGGAAGCCCTGGAGGAAACGAAGGAGTGCTTTGTCAGCGGCACGGCAGCGGGGGCCACCCCGATTGAGAGTCTGAGCTACCGCAAAAAGAAAGCGGTGTTTAACAAGGGCAAGACCGGAGAGTTCACCGCGGATATTCGGGATACCCTCAAGGGGATCCAGTACGGCGCGCTCCCCGATACCAAAGGCTGGCTGCTGCGGGTGCTTTAGTACCTGAGCCTGTTCCAAAACTGAAGTTTTGGAACAGGCTGCTAGAGCAGTATAATTGTCCCAACCATAGTCTTGGCGTTTATAACAAGTTCCGGAGCGTTACCCGATGACCGTTTAATGGAACTCATCATACTTTTAGCGTTCAGCGTGTACGATGCGTCCTGCGGTATGCTCAGTGTGATATTCCCAACATTCGAGTTCAGTTTATAGTTGCCTTTTGTTCCGCTGATTGACAGCACGATACCGCCGCATTGACTGCTAAACACCCCGGAACCGTTCATATCGTTTATGCGTAAGAGGCCGCTCATACAGGACGCCTCTACGGTCCCAACCGCGCTCCTAATGGTTACCTGTCCGCTTTGGCATTGTATTTTTAGATTGTCCGAGTAACTGTTTTTTATTTCAGTGGAACCGCTGGATGATTTTATTTCATGGTCCTGTCCGTAAATTTCCCCAATCGTTATCATCCCGCTTGCGGATGAAATAACAGACCGGCCCGTTATCTTGTTCACAGCTATGCTCCCGCTGGACATATCAACCTTTATTGATTCCGCGGATATGCTTGTTAACTTTATAGAACCGCTTGACACCTTTAAGTCTATCCAGCCGGCTGATTCTAAATCGGTTTCTGAAACAATGGACCCGCTGCTGTCGGAGACAGACATGTTATTACGATAGGAGGCAGGAAGGTATAACTTGATCAGGCAGCTCCCGTTGGAAGAAGAGGGTCTGCTGCCGCCTGTTATGGTCAGATCCCGGCCTGAAACGCTCATTTCAGCATCACATTCTTCCATGTCCCACAAGAGATGCTCCTCCACTACCAGATCATCACCGTCGGTTTTAAGCAGCATGATAGTGTCCGATCTATACCGGATATAAAGGTTATCAATACCATGTACCGGCGCCGTTTGCCTGTTTATCCTCAGAAAATCTTGCATAAAAACTCCTTACCTATAGCTGCGCTGTTTAATCGCCCGTTTCACCCTCGTAAAACTGTGCCTGCATCGTAAAAAGTTCGTGGTACAGACCCCGCTTTTGTATCAGTTCGTCATGACTGCCGTATTCCGCCACTTCCCCCTGTTTGAACACCGCCACCTTGTCGCAGAACCGCGCACTGGAAAGCCGGTGGGATATAAAAACAGCCGTCTTCCCCTTCACCATTTCGTTGAAATTGAGGTATATCTCGTACTCCGCACGGGGATCCAGCGCCGCCGTGGGCTCGTCTAATACCACTACCGGTGCGTCCCGCAGGAGCGCCCGCGCTATGGCGATCTTCTGTCCCTCGCCGCCTGAAGGCTCTATACCGTTCTCGTCAAACATCTTGTACAAGGGCGTGTCAAGCCCATTCTCAAGACTATCCAGCTTCTCCCCAAAACCGCTCTTCCTCAGCGCCTCGATAACACGGCTGTCATCTACAGTCCGCCCAAGGGCCACATTCTCCCTAAGCGTCATAGAAAACAGGGCAAAATCCTGGAACACCACCGACAGCATGTTTTCATAACTCTCAAAGTCGAATTCCTGAATATCCCTGCCGTTGAGCAGTATCTGCCCTTCTGTCGGGCGGTACAGCCGCATGAGCAGCTTGGTAAATGTGGTCTTGCCCGCCCCGTTCTCCCCAACAACCGAAAGCTTTTCACCGTCCGTAATCGTAAGGTTGATGTGTCTGAGGGCATAGCCGTTCTGACCGGGGTAGCGGAACGACACATCGCGGAATTCCAATACCGGCGAGACCGAAAGGTTCAGCGGCTGCTTCCCCTCCCGCTGCTTCCTGGGTATGTTTAGATAATCGTCAACCGCGTCGTAGTAATCGCTGAAACGCCTTATGTCAACGACACTGTCCATCAGAGAGAACATGGCGCCGGAAAAACCGTTGATAGCGGCAAGGTACATGGTAAAACTGCCGATGCCGAACCTGCCGTTCAGTATCAGGTATATCAGGTAACCGTAGGCAAGTCCCTGCTGAATAAACGTGATAACGTTGCTGAAAACCTGCGCCTTTAGGTTGTTGGAGTGCCGGGTTGCATAGAAATTTTGCAAAATGGCCAGGCGGCCTCGTAACCGCTCCAAGAGCCAGGGCCCCAGCGTATTTATCCTAATCTCCTTGGCAAAGCGGTGTTCATGGAACAGGTCCATGTCATAGCTAAGCCGCCGTTCCTGAACGGGTTGTTCAATGGCCAGTTGATTGTTGAGCTTTTTTATCCGTGAATTGAACCACGCGGTGATAAACGTGAGGCCGGTAAACACCACAACCACCAGCGGGTTCAGTACGGCAATAATCGTAACGATCCCGGCCAGCGTAATGACGTTTGACGATACCGTCGCCACTCTGGACAGGACCCCTCCCCAGCCCGATCCGTCTCCGTACAAAAACCGGTCCGCCTTTCCCTTGAGGTCCAGGAAAGACGCGGATTCTATCCGTTCCAAATCCGCCTCGTACAGGTTCCGTGATAAATCAACAGTAAATTTGTTAAAAACTGTTGTGCCGTTAATAAAGTATTTTATGTGAAAAAAGTTAACCAGGGTATTGCCCAGGAGTACACAGAGGATCAGGCAGCCGGTATAGAAAACAAGGGACGAAAGCTGTTGCGCGCCGGTCAGTTCGTCAATGATGAATTTGGGGAACATGATGGAAGCGAAAGGTACCAGTCCCTGGAGTACGCAGTACAGCAGCATACAGACCAGGGACGATTTACCGTACCTCCAGTAGAGTTTCAAAAGAAAACCAATGCCTATAAACAGTGACTTTTTCCTGTTACCCTTTTTCATTTTTCCTCTACCCAATTGAAATGAACATTTATACTATTTTTAAGCACGAAGCACAACAAACTCTAGATCAGAATATATGAACCGGTGTTGATCCTGGTTACACCTTCTTTCACCGGGTCTTCGTACTCTGTATCTCCGTTCATAAAACCGCCGGCATAGTCATTGATCTTATGGCCGGTCATCTTTTCAAACTCCGCATCGTCCCCTATGAATCCGTTGGCGTCTTTAATCCTGGGGGCCAGCGCCCCCTTGAGGTGGGAGGGGAGCAGTACCGCGCCGTTACAGGACAGGGAGGCGATACAGTCCAGGTCTTCCGCCGTTACGTCGTCGTCAAAGCGGAGGCAGCCGTTTACCGTAACGCTGAGTTTTTCCCCCGTCCCGGCAGTTTGCTGATCGGTAAACTGCCGATGCCCCCACAGGACACTGCTGTTTATCGTTACCTGGCGGCCTTCAAGTATTTCGTAATCACCGGCCCTGCCCTTCTTCCTGAAGGCCTGGGCAACGGAGACGGGAAGCGTGGCCCTGCCCCGTACCACAATGGCTTCAAGGGCTTCCAGCAGGGGCAGGTCCTTCGCATCCATGCTGAAGTCGCCGTTGACGTAGACCTTGGGCCCGGAAAACGGAAGCCGGGCAGCTTTGAAGTGGTCTCCGGTGATCTCGTAATCGTCGCCGACCAGTACCGGATTCGGACACCGGAACAGGCCGCCGTAGGCGGCGTAGAGTCCCTCGTAGGTAAACAGGGAAGTACAGTCGATCCTCATGCCCGCGGCCTTGGCCGTTTCCAGGCTTGCGGTGTCCAGGGCGCTCAGGGTTCCGTCGATCCACAGGTATTTGGCATCGGGAGGAACGGCAGCCAGCGCCCCGGCCAGGTCATGATCCCCCAGGAGTACCTGGGCCTCGTCAGGGTAGGGCCGCTTTTTACCGTCCACCTTGATAAGAGAGCCAAGATCACCGGATGCGGGGTAGTACAGCGTACCCAGCACAATAAGCCCCTCGGCCCCGGCCAGCCTCGCTAGTCCCTCCCCCTTGACGATCAGGCTGTCGGTGGCAAGGACAAGAGAGTCCTTCAGGTCCGTTGAGCCGTCAATGACGGCATTATCGTTAAGCTGGAGTATTTTTTCCCCTACTGTCTTGACCAATATAGTTCCGCTGTTGATCGTCGTCTTCTTTGTATTAAGCCGCGTGTAGATCGCCGGAGACACAACAAACCTGCCGCAGTTGACCGTAATTTTGTCAAAACTGTCCAGTATCCCCTCCTGATCCCTCAAAAGGCAGACCAGGCCGCAGTTAATCACGAGTTTCTTTTTCGTTTCCTGTTCCATACTTCACTCCTGTAAATTTTCACGCATGATCCGCATTGCCTTCCGCAGCCTGGTCCGTACCGTGGCGGAGGGAAGGCCCAGGGCCAGACCTATCCGGCTGGCGTTCATCGACTCAAAGTACTTCATCCTGACAATACGCCCCAGTTCCCGGGGCAGCCCTTGCAGCAGGGCTTCTGCGTCACCGCCCGGATCGCCCGGGCGGGTATCGGCGTAGGCGGATACGGCGTCTTCATCGAAAAAGGGCAGGAAACGGGCCTCCCGGCGTTTGGCGTCCACAATTGCATTGCGGGCCGCGGCGTAGAGCCAGGCCCGCATGGCCGGTTCCGGCATGGCCTCCAGCATCCGCTTATGGGCCAGGCCCTGGGCAAAGGCATGGGATACTCCGTCCTGGGCGGCCTGCTCATCCCCGCAAAAACGGATCATAGCCCCCAGCATGGCCTTGCCGTAGTCCCGAAACGCCGTCTCAACCAACATTCATCCGCTCCGGTATGTAGACGTTTGAGGGGGGACAAAGTGTTTGCGCTTTCATGATGATTTTTATGGTGAATTTGGACCGTTTCACAGGCAACCGGGCTTTGGGTCCAATCAAGCGCGGGGCCCCATTGTCGTTTCCTTCCAGGTGGTTTTGACGCCCAGGAAGCCCAGGACCGTCATCAGGGTCATGTAAAACGGCATAACGAGGAGTTCCCGCAGCCAGAACAGCGGAGGCAGGGAGGACCGGGTTTCGGTACCCCTTCCCTTCCAGCGGCCGCCGCGTGCAATACAAACGGCCCCCAGTGTATTTTCCAGCATGACGATAAACTGGGCCAGGGGCATGGGCCAGAGCTTTGGATAGAGGGGCATGAGGAACAGGGCCAGGGTACAGACGGTAATCGTGAGCATCAGTATGGTGTAGTTGATCCGGGTTACGATCTCCGGACTAAAGAGGCCGCCGTTGTTCCAGCGGAGGGTCTGGTTGATAAGAGCCTTCCAGGAAGTTTCGGGCTTGGTATACACGTGGGTCCGGGCCCCGTAGACCGCCCGGATGCGGTAGTCCGTGGAAGATCGGATCAGGGAGATAAGGGCAGCGTCTTCCGTAGGGGAAGGGGGCACCGCGGCGTAACCGCCGGCCGCTTCCAGTGCGGCGCGCCGGAGGATCAGGTTGTTCCCAAAGCCGCCGCCGGCGGCCCCCAGACCTACGGCGCCGGCCAGGTACACAAAACGGACCACGTGGTCATAACACTGGTAACTGTACAAAAAGCCCCCGGCTTTTTCCGGCGGAAGGACGGCGGACCCGAAGGATAGCCTGTCCTGTCCTCCCGGCCACGACTTGAACACCGGGCCGATAGTGGCCCCGACGCGGGGGTCCCCCATCCGCGCCGCCATAGCCCCGGCCCAGGCCGGACCAATACGGCAGTCCGCGTCGGTAAACAGGAGCAGGTCCCCCGCCGCCACAGCCAGGCCCCGTTCCAGCGCGTACTGTTTGTGGTTAGGACCGGGATTCTCCTTCAGACACACGACCCGGACATTGTCCCGGCCCCCGGCAAAGCCGGAAAGCAGGCCGGCGGTCCCGTCACTGGAACGGTCATCCACCAGGACGATCTCCAGCCCATCGTAATCCTGGGCGGCCAGGTCCTCTAAAAGGGCGGGGAGGCGGGATTCCTCATTGTGAACAGGCACAACAACGGAAACCCTGGGTAAAGCCCCGGAACTTGTACCGGAGGGATTCCCGGCCTTTCCAAGGCCGCCGGTCTCCCTGCGGCGTTCCAGAAACAGCCCCGTAAGAAGGGCGCTTTGCAGGGACACATAAAGAATCCCGTGAATAAGGGGAAGAATCTCCAATACCCGCATAATACACTCCGGGCCCGCGGCCTACCCTATTCTACCACGTATCCGGCGGAGGATGGGATCGAATCGTTCCCCGGTTCCCAATCTGCCGTGTCCGCTGCCGCCGCCGCGTATTTCTTCACGAAACCGCGGGGCCGGTAGGTCTCCTTGGCCTGCCGCAGCCCCAGATCCCCCAGGTCCTGCTCCCGGTTTATATGAACGTAGCGGGGGGGTAGCATGGCGGCAAAAGCCTGGTTCATGTACTGGTAGACCCCCTTGTACAAGCCAACAGCCTTTTCAAAATGGACGGCAAACATGCTCCCCCCGGCCAGGCCCTCCCCCAGGCACCAGGCGGCAGGTTTCCCGTCAATAAAGTACAGGGCCCCCTCCATACCAAGTTCCCTGAACTGTTCCAGGGCTTCCCGTGCGGAACGGTAATCCCCCTCCTCCCCCTTTTCCTCCCGCCAGCGGTCCAGTACCTCCAGCGCCAGGGGAACCAGATCCGGCGACAGGGGCCATTCCTGGTGGTCATAGGCGCTCAAAAACTGGTTTACCAGGTTCCGCTTTTTGTGGTACTTCTTCCCCGGCAGATCCGCCAGGTCCGTCCGCAGGTACAGGTAGTCAAAATTGTCCCGGTCTTCGACAAGCACAAAACCCTCCGCTTTCAGCATCTCAGCGGCCCCGGCCAGCGCCGATTCGCCGATGTTCTTCCAGTAACGGTGACTTTTGAAGAGATCCCGCACAATGTCCCGGTCCGGGACACCGCAGGGGGACAGGAAAAAACGCTCCGCCCCCCGGATCCTCGATCCTCCGTGGGAATCTTCCGGTTGGCGGCCCGAAAAAACCGGCAAGCCCTTCCCACCCCCCGCCGGCGGAGTACGGCAAACCCGGTACTGGTAACGGTAACGGAACAGGTACAGACCGGCAAACGTAAATTCGGAAATTCCATCCCGTGTATTAAAAAGTTCCCCGGATAACTCATCTTTCATATCAAAATTTAAGGGGGCAAAATCGGGATAACAGGGTATCTGCATAGGCTGTTCCCATCATAGCCGATACCGGATAGGTCAGCAAGCCAAGGGTCCAGGGCCGACTGAGCCGAAATACCTCAAAATAAAATCTAGCCCTGACCTTGCCTTTACGGAACAGCAAATTCCGGCCATAATTCTCTTATGGCAACAGCCACCGAACAAACAGTCCTCCCGGAAGGCAGGACATTGGGGGACCAAATCGTCCCCCGCTTTCTGCGTTATGTCCGTATCTGGACCACGAGCGACCGCCGGGTAAGCGATACCCCTTCCACCGCCGGTCAGTGGGACTTGGCGAAAGTCCTGGTTCAGGAACTGCGGGATCTGGGACTTTCCGATGTAGAACTAAGCGAACACTGTTATGTCATCGCCCGGCTTCCGGCAACGGCAGGGCAAGAACATGTCCCCACTGTGGGTTTTATGGCCCATCTGGATACTACCTCCGATGTATCGGGTAAGGACGTAAACCCCGTTGTGGAAAAGAACTACTCCGGGGCAGTGATACACTTGGCCGGGGGCCTCCGCCTTGACCCGGAGGCGGAGCCGGACCTGGCCGCCCACCGCGGCCGGGACATTATCCACAGCGATGGGACCACACTCCTGGGAGCCGACGACAAGGCGGGAATCGCCATACTCATGACCACGCTGGAATACCTGGGCCGGAATCCTGAAATTCCCCACGGCCCGGTAGAGATCATCTTTACCCCCGACGAAGAAGCCGGCAAGGGACTTTCCGGTATTCCCCTGGAAAAAATCCGCTCTTCCGCGTGTTACACCCTGGACGGCGGCCCCCAGGGGGAGCTTGAGGCAGAGTGTTTTAACGCGTATAAAGCGGATATTGAGTTTAAGGGCAGGGCCATCCACGTAGGGACCGCCAGGGGTATCCTGGCCAACGCCGTAGCTATGGCCGCCTCTTACGCCTGCATGCTTCCCCGCTCGGAAAGCCCGGAGGCTACCGACGGATACTACGGCTACTACTGCCCGATGGATATACAGGGAGATCTGGAAAACGCCCGTCTGGAGGTGTTCCTCCGGGATTTTGAACAGGAGGGAATACAGCGGCGCCTGGAAGCCTTGGAAAGCTTTGCCCGTGCTGTGGAAGCCCAGTTCCCCGCCGGGAGTGTACACGTAAAGCCCCAGCTTCAGTACCTCAACATGAAAGAAAAGATCCGGCAGCGGCCGGAAGTGATGGAATTCCTGCGTGAAGCCTTCGTCAGGGCCGGGGTAGAGACCCGGCTTCAACCTATCCGGGGGGGAACCGACGGTTCCCGGCTGACTGAGTTGGGAATACCCACGCCCAACATCTTTACCGGCGGCCGTAACTACCACAGCCGTCTTGAATGGGTGTCGGTAGATGAAATGGCCGCTGCCTGCCGGGTTGTTATCGAGCTTGTCAAAGTCTGGGCTGAACAGTCGTGAAAGTCCCGCTTTTTTACAAGTTCATACGGAGGAATCAATGGGAACGTTAAGAGCCGTTTTTGACGATATTTTTCGCGGCGCCTTTGAACAGAGCAGTATAGAAAAGATCCAGACCACCATTACCGAACACAACGTGTACCAGCAGGGTTCTGAAGCTTTACTCCCCTTCCTGGACCAAATCGTAGAAAGCCTTGTCCTGCCCGGTTCCGGGATTGACGGCATGGAAAACCTTGAGGAACTTCTGGACAAAGCCCAGGCAGGGAAATCCTGCCTTCTCCTCGTGGAACACTACAGCAACCTGGATCTTTCCCTCTTTTCCTGGCTGGTCCGCCAGGCAGGAGGCCGGGGGAACGACATAGACCGGGCCCTGGTGTCCATAGCGGGAATGAAACTGAACGAAGAAAACCCCCTGGTCGCCATGCTGGCCAGCGCCTACACACGGCTGGTAATCTGCCCCAGCCGCTCAGTGGAAAGCCTGGACCCGGAAAAAGACCAGGTGGAAATTCTCCGCGGTAATGCCATCAACCGGGCCGCCATGAAAACCCTGATGGACATTAAAAACCAGGGAAAGATCATCCTGGTGTTTCCATCGGGAACCCGTTACCGTCCCTGGGACCCCTCCACCAAAAAAGGAGTCCGGGAGATCGATTCCTACATCCGCTCGTTTGATTATATGTGCTGCGTAGCCCTGAACGGCGAAGTCCTCCACGTCCACCAGGGGGACATGCTGGAAGATTTGGTCAGCAAAGACTTAGTCCGCATCACCGCCGGAAAAATCCGCTCCTGCGACGAATTTCGGGACCATATCCGCACCACCGCAGAGGCCGCCAGCATTGAAGACAAAAAGCAGGCCGTCGTAGACGCAGTCATGGCCGAACTTGAGACCATGCACATCGCAGCGGAGGAACAGCGTCAAAAACTCCTGGCACATTGAGTAGTACATGACACGATTAAACTTGCGGAGTATGTTTGTAATCCCCTGCCGGAAGACGAAACCGCAATTTCATTATCTGAAGCACTACTTTTAAGGTAGTCTGTCCATAATGTGTCTACATTATGGACAGACTCTGCTTATAGTGATATTGCCGTATCGCGGCATCCATGCAGCCGGAACGTTATGGACAATTTGGTCTAAATTTTGTTGAATTTTTTGAAAAATGTCCGTGATGTTTTGCTAAATACAAAAAAATGGTATAACATAAATATTACATGATTATTGAAATCTAAGGTTGCTTTCCCAAAAACTGAAGTTTTGGGAAAGCCGCTATTTTATTCGTGCCGAGTGCAACCACCATTAGAGAACAACATACCCCGACCGCTTGCGGCGGGGTTGTTGATTGGGGAATATTTTTATGAAACGGATTTTTTTCATTTGTTTAACTGTTGTATTGATAGTTGCCGGGTCGCTTGTCAATGCCCAAGAGGGCTTTAGAGGTCCCGGGCCGGATGTTGTAACAGTCGACGAGGCGAAAAACCTCAGAGATGATTATCCAGTAGTTTTAAGGGGAAGGATTGAACGTTTTTTGGGTGATGAAAGATATTTACTCAGCGATGAAACCGGGAGTATTATTGTTGAAATAGACAATAGACTTTGGCGTGGACTTTCAGTGGATCAAAATGACACGGTTGAAATAACCGGTGAAGTTGACAGGGAGTTCACAAGAACTGAAATAGAAGCAAGCAGTATAAAGAAGTTATAGAAACGAAAACAGGGATCACTTTCAGACACATTATATGAAAAGGCGGGAGTAAACCTGGATTAGGCGTCCTGTAATCGTAATGCAAAATGATTTTTTCAATGATAGCAAAGTTACAGGACGGTTTGTGAAAGGGGCAAGAAAATCCCGATCCTGGGGCATGCTTGCGGAGATGCCGCTTGGCAGCTTGCAGGGTAAGTGCAACAGGCCGCCAGGATCAGGTCCCTGCCCCCTACTCTGTCCGCTCCGATAGTTTCAGGCTGAGGTGCAGGGGCAGATGATCGCTAAGTCCGCCGCCGGTTCTGGCGTTGTAGGCGTTGGGGGTCCCCTGGGAATTTACAAAGGGTTCGGTGTTCAGAACCTCACAATCGTTAAAATCCCAACCCCGGTTATCAAAAAACGCAGCGGAAAGCAAAATATGATCGATGGTCTCCCAGGCATTGCCGTAGAAGTAGGATCCGTTTTTTAGCTCCCGGCCCCAGGGACTGTAGAAGGAGATGACCCCTTCGGCGAAATAGGAAGACCGGGGCGGTTTGTTAGCGGAAACCACGAGGAAATCCTTTTGGATAGACGTAGCGGCGCCGTAAAGTCCCGCGTGTTCCGCGGCACGGGGATCGTCGGGGAGCAGGGCGCAGATATAGCGGCCCGCCTGCCGATAATATTCATCGTAGTTTTCGTTCAGGTCCCCCAGGACAAGGACCGGCGTATTGGGCGTCTCCGTTTCGATTTCCCGGAAACGCCGCAGGATAAGCCGGGCGGAGGCCCGGCGCATAGTTTCTGTGGCTTCGTCCCCCCCAAGTTTGGATTTCCAGTGGCAGACGAACAGTACCAGCGGCGTTCCCCCTGCTTCCACCCACAGTTCCGCTACCGGCCGGGGGTTGGTCTCAAGATCGCCGTAAAAAGCATGGGCCTGCTGCCGATCAAGGGGGACCTTGCTTAAAATCCCGATCCCTAATGACATGCCGTTTACGTTTGCAAAAAAATCGTAACGGTACCGGGCCTTAGCGCCCCCTTCGGCGGCCAGACTCTTTGCCAGATCCCGCAGGGTCTGGGGATTCTCAATCTCCACCAGGGCAAGAATATCGGGAAAGCCGGAGGGGGCCCGACCTATCCCTTTGGCTATCGCGTTGAGCCGGGCCGTGTACTTTTCCGCAGACCAGCCGGCTGTCCCTGCATAATCCGAATACTCCGAGCCAGTCTCCTCCCCGTCAAACAGGGCCTGTACATTCCAGGACAGGATACTAAGCTCCTGCCTGTCCGGTATCTCCCCGCCGATCTCTACCTCGCAGGATGCCCCCATCAGCAGCAGGACCATGAACAGCAGGACCAGGACTATGCGGATTCTCCGGGGAATCCGCCGAAAAAAATCCAAGGCGCAGAAAGTTCTGCGTATATACTTTCCCATGATGTACCTCACGGTATATATAGAGGGGCGGAAAGCCGGTTTTGCTTGGATTTTTGAAAAAAATTTAAAAAAGGCGTCTGTTATATGCCGTTTTCGTGAAACAAGACGTTTGAAAAGCCCTTGATGGGTACCTCCGTTTCCGCTATCATTCTCCTGCCCCGCAGCCAGGAACCATGCGAGGAGAGGCCGCCCAACCCCGTCAGGTCCGGAAGGAAGCAGCGGTAAGCGGATCTCTTCTGCGCCGTGGGGGTGCAAGCCCGTCCTGGTTCGGGGTTTTTTGCATAAGAGGGCCGCGGCCCTGTGCAAAAACCCGCAGGTACGACAGGCTGACAGAGCCCCCGGCAATCGTTATACTGGAATTATGGTAGCTGAGGCAGGGGGAACTGCAAAATTCGAAGTAACCGCCACCAGGCGGCGGCCCAAAACGTTGGACGAGCTGGCGGGCCAGGAATTTGTGGTCTCCACACTGAAAAATTCCCTGGAAAAAAAGACCATTGCCCACGCATACCTATTCTCAGGACCACGGGGCTGCGGTAAAACCAGCGCCGCCCGGATTCTTGCCCGGTCCCTGAACTGTGAAAAGGGGCCGGGGCCCGTACCCTGCGGGGTCTGCACTAACTGCCGGGAGATCTCCGCCGGTTCCAGCCTGGACGTAATCGAGATCGACGGGGCCAGTAACACCTCGGTCAACGATGTGCGGCAGATCAGGGACGAGGTGTTGTTCCCCCCCCAGAGCGGAAGCTACAAGGTCTACATCATCGACGAAGTCCACATGCTGTCCACCAGTGCTTTTAACGCCCTGCTCAAGACCATCGAGGAGCCGCCCCACTACATCGTTTTTATCTTTGCCACAACGGAACTCCACAAGGTACCGGCCACTATTAAAAGCCGCTGCCAGCAGTTCGCGTTCCGCCTTATTCCCCTTGAGGTTATCAAGGCCATCCTCAAAGATATCTGCGCCGAGATACAGATAGAGGCCGAGGACGAGGCCCTGTTCTGGATAGCCCGTGAATCTACCGGCAGCCTGCGGGACGCCTTTACCCTCTTTGATCAGGTTGTTTCGTTTTCCGGAGGTCATATCCGCACGGAGATCATCCGGGAAAAACTGGGTCTGGTGGGGCTTGAGCGGCTTAATGAACTGGCGGAAGCCTGTGTGGAAGGGAACGCCGCATGGGGATTTGAGTTGTTTGACCGGATTCTCTCCTCCGGGGTGGCCGTTGAACAGTTTGTCATCGATCTGGCTACCTACTACCGGAGTCTTCTCCTGCTGAAAAATTCGGTAACCAAGGAATCCCTTCTGGGATACCCCGCAGAGCGTTTTTCGGCCAAGGTCCTTGGCGCGCTGGATCCGGAGCGGCTTGAACGGGCCCTGGAACTGCTTCTTACCTGTTACCGGGATATCAAGTACTCCGTGTCGCCCCGTTTTGAACTGGAAACTCTGGTTTCCAAACTTTCCTGGTTACAAAACTGGGTCTCCCCCGCGGAACTGAAGAGCGTCGTGGAAGAAGCCCGGAAGGTCCTGGGAATTGGGCACCCCGGGCGCCCTTTAGCGCCGCGGGAGTTTTTACCGGTGGTGGAAACTCCCGTACGGGCGGCGGTACCCAACCCGGCGGCTTCTTTAACTGAGGAATTCCGGCGCCGTATGGCGGCACGGGAGGCGCAAGGACTTCAGGGACCGGCCTCAAAGCCGGCGGATACCCAGTCCGGCACGGAGGCCGATGACGAGGACATACCGGTGTGGAGTACCCTTAACCGTGCCCCTGCAGAAGAACCGGCGCTGAACCCCCTGGTCCAGCGGGTACTCCGGATCTTCCGCGGAACCGTAGTTTCTACCGAAACCCCGGTTTCCACAGGGGTCGCCGTTTCCGCGGAGGCGGTAATAAAGGGAGGAGCGGATGAATATAAACCCTTTTGAAATTCTTAAAAACGCCCAAAAACTGCAGGAGCAGATGGGCGCTCTCCAGCATAAACTTGCCGCCATTGTTGTAACCGGCCAGTCGGGTGGTGGAATGGTGGAAGTGGACCTTAACGGCAAAATGGAAGTACGGGCAGTCCGTATCGCACCGGAGGCGGTGGAGGATATTCCGATGCTGCAGGACCTTGTCATGGCGGCTTTTACCGCCGCCCTGGAAAAGGCGAGGGAACGTACCGGAGCGGAGATGGGGACCCTGGCCTCCGGCATGGGTATTCCCCCGGGGACTATTCCCGGCGGTTTTCCGGCGGGGCAATGAGTAATATCCCGCAGCCTGGCCGGAACCACGAGAGCGCTATCGACCGGCTCGTGTCCCTGCTGTCAAGGCTGCCCGGCATCGGCAAAAAAAGCGCCGGCCGCATGGTCTATTACATTTTGGACGGGGACCCCGCCTATGCGCGCCTGTTGGCCGGCGAACTGGAGATGCTGCACCAGGCAATCCGCCGCTGCTCCGTCTGCGGCAGCTTTACCGAAGCCGATCCCTGCCCCGTCTGCGCCGATTCGGGCCGGGACCACAGTCTGATCTGCGTGGTTGAGCGGCCCCAGGATGTACGGATTATCGAGGAATCCCGGGAATTCCGGGGTGTTTTTCACGTTTTGGGCGGGCTGATTGCCCCGCTGGACGGTATCGGCCCTGACAAACTGCGAATTGGCGATCTGTTAAGCCGGGTCCGCCGGGGCGGGATACGGGAACTGATCCTGGCCTTCAACCCCACTGTCGAAGGGGACACCACCGCCCTGTACTTACAAAAACTCCTCAAAGACCTTGAGGTGGAAGTAAGCCGCCTGGCATCGGGGCTGCCCGTGGGGGGGGACCTGGAGTACACCGACAAACTTACCCTGTCCCGCAGTTTCCGGGGCCGAATCAAACTATAAAACGCCCGCCCGGCGGACCGGACGGTGGACTACTCCTTGCTGATCTTCCTGAAACACTCGTCAATCACCGGATCAAGAGACGGAAGCCTGAAGCCCTGTTCCGCCAGTTGCCGACATTCCCCGCTTTCCGGCCAGTTCATATAGGGATCGGCGTAGTGATCCCGCAGGTAGTGGTACACCAGGTCCTCGGTCTTTTCCGGCAGGGAAAAAAAGATGCCCCGGCCCGTTCCCAATATCTTGCGGATTGCAGGGCGGAGGTGGGCCAGAAAACGGTCCTGGTACAGATCGTAGCCCCGGCCCGAAAGTTTCCGCAGCCGGTCCGATACGGAACCTCCCGTGGGCCGCGGCGGCGCAGTTTTCGGGACTTTGGCCGGGACTTTGACCGGGGCCTCTTTCGGGACCTTGACCGGGGTCTCTTTCGGGACCTTGACCGGGACCTTGACCGGGGCCTTGACCGGGGCCTTTGTCGGGACTTTGACCGGGGCCTTTGTCGGGACTTTGACCGGGGCCTCTTTCGGGACTTTGGCCGGGGTCTCTTTCGGGGCCTTGACCGGGGCCTTTGTCGGGGTCTCTTTCGGGACTTTGGCCTGCTCCGCCGGGGCGGATTTGGTCAGGGCCCTGTCCATAGCGTTTTTGATAAGCTGCCAGTTCCACTGCAGGTAGCGGTCGCCCTGGATGGAATAATAATAACCTGTTACCAGCATGGACATTACGGAACTCAGGATTTCTTCGTCCCGGTAGTTGGCGTTCCGGCCCCGGCGAATCGTTACGTACACTGCGTGGTTCTTCTTCCCGTACTTGCGGGAGTAGAGAAAGAGTATCTGCTCAAAGGCGGCGTCGTTTATCAGGTTCCAGTACTTCATGCAATAGGCCAGGGTCTGATCTTCGGGCCGGGTAAAGCGGCTTGGAATTTCTATCCGGGCAAGATCGGCGCCGGAAAACACCACCAGGGAGAAATCAAGGGCCGCCTCCTTTGCGCCATGACCGGGTTTCCGCTCCTGATTCTGCCGCCGGCTCCGTTCCTTCTCCAGAACCGGTAGTGACCGGGACAGGTAAGACCGGACAAGTTCAACGGCCTGTTCCATCGGGCCCACCTGGTGATTCAGAACCTGGGCGTAACGGTACATCCGGTCAAGACCGGAAACCGCCTCGTACTGTTCCCTGGGGAAAAAGCGCAGAATATCCTCAATGGTCTTGATGGTGGAATACACATCCTGTTTATTGTAGGCCCTGATCTTTTCACCGATATAGCCGATGATCTTCCTGACCTGTTCCAGGGCCCTTTCGGCCAGGCGGCGGTACCCCACCGCAAGCAGTTTGGGGAACAGGGGGTTCCTGCTGCGGTACGTGTGGAGCAGGGCCATGCGGAGTGAGTCATCGGGATAACGGGGCTTGATGCGGTATTGATATATGTCAAGGGCGGCCCGGCCCTGACCGGCGGCCCGCAGATAACAGTAACGCTCAATATCGGGATCGCTGCCGGCATGGAGATAAGGATACTCCAACCGGAACAGTTCGTCCTGAACGTCCTCAAAATCCATCAAATAATTATAGAATCCGGGCCCCCTTTATGCAATGAAGGCTGCCTGCTATGATAGGAGTATGCGTTGTATCAATAAATTTTTAGGAATTCTGGTTCTGGCTCTGATAGTCGGATGTACACGGGCGGAAACGCGGAAAACTGCGGATTCTACAGTTCAGGAAGACCTGGGGGACGGACTCTTTGCCCGGATCAGCACCAACCGGGGCGATATTGTCGTCCGTCTGGAATATGAGAAAACCCCCCTTACGGTTTGTAACTTCGTTGCCCTGGCGGAAGGCCGGATGAACGTGGCCCAGGGCAGGCGTTTTTACGATGGTTTGACGTTCCACCGGGTCATCGAAAACTTTATGATCCAGGGGGGAGACCCGGCGGGTAACGGCAGCGGCGGTCCGGGCTACCAGTTTCCCGACGAGTTCGATTCCAGCCTTAAACATGACGGTCCGGGGGTGCTTTCCATGGCCAACGCCGGGCCGGGAACCAACGGCAGCCAGTTCTTCATCACCCACCTGGAAACCCCCTGGCTTGACGGTAAACATACGGTCTTCGGCAGGGTGGTAAGCGGACAGCAGGTGGTGGATACGATTAAACAGGGAGACAAGATACAGACCGTTACGATCATCCGCAACGGCGCCCAGGCCAACGCCTTTAAGACGGATCAGGCCGCTTTTGACGCCCTGCTGCGAAACGCCACCAGCGCCGCTACGGCGCAGCGGCAGGCCCAGCGGGACGCGGACATTGCCCTGATCACCCAAAAATACCCAAACGTTACCGTAAGTCCCTCAGGTATCCTCTACGAAATTCTGAAAAGCGGTTCGGCCGATAAGCCTGAAGCGGGAAATACCGTACAGATAAACTACCGGGGGATGTTTCTGGACGGCAGGGTGTTTGACGCCTCGGACGTACACGGCGCCCCGCTGGAATTCGTCGTCGGTGAGGGGCTGGTAATCCCCGGCTTTGACCAAACCGCTATGGATATGAGCCTGGGGGAAAAACGGCTTGCGATTTTCCCGCCGGAACTTGCCTATGGGGAACAGGGCGCCGGGGAAGTTATCCCGCCCAACACTTACCTGGTGTTTGAACTGGAAATGGTAGGGATTACGCGGTAGTTCCCGCCGGTCAGGGTAAAGAGTTTGGCCGCACCGGAACTTAGCATCACGTTCCGGTCCCGGTCCACAAAGACCGCCTCCGTATCCGGCAAGGTTTCTACGAGGGCAAGTCCCCGTTCCGGGCCCAGGGCAAAACAGGCGGTAGAAAGGGCGTCGGCGTCTATAGAACGGGCAGCGGCAATAGTTACCGCCAAAAGGCCGTTTTGTACCGGATATCCGTCGCTTGTGGAGAGGATGTGGTGGTAACGCCGTCCTTCTTCCTCAAAGTAGCGTTCGTAAACCCCGCTTGTAACGACGCTGGTGTTCTTTACCCGGAGAATCCCCAGGTAGTTTCCGCGATCATCCAGGGGGTCCTGGACGCCGATACGCCAGCTTCTCCACCAGGGCCGTTCCCCCAGGGCAAAAATATTGCCCCCCAGATCAATAAGGGCCCGCCGGGACCGCCTGCTGCGCAGAATGGCGGCGGCCTCGTCCGCGGCGTAGCCCTTGGCAATGGCCCCCAGGTCCAGGGATTGGCCCCGGCGCCGTAAAAAGGCGGTTCCGGCCGCCCGGTCGATCACCAAATCCCGCCAGTCTACCAGGGCAAGGGCCCGTTCTATCTCGTCCGCGGCGGGAACACGGGGATTATCGCTTCCAATTCCCCACAGCTTTACCAGAGGGCCAACCGTAGGATCAAAGGCGCCCCCCGAAAGTTCCGCGTAGCGACGGGCTTCTTCCAGCACATCCAAAAGTTCCCCGCGAACCGCCACAGGCCCTATCCCGGCGTTCAGATTCACCAGATCAAGGTCAGTCGCCCCCTCCCCGGCGGAGGCGGCGGTAAGGGCCATCACATCTTGAATCTCCCGGAACCGGGCGAATACGGCGCCGTAGTCCGCCACAGTACCCCGTTCAAACAGATTAACGCTACACAGCGTACCCAGCACAAATTCCATGCGGGGGGGAATATCCTGCGAACAGGAAAGGCTACAAAGGGCAAGGACAAGGAGGGCACCAAAGCGATTCATGATGCGAAGTATAGCATTTTATCCCCAAATTGAACTAAACTTACAAAGAACCTTGGGGCACGTTCAAGAACACGCCGGGATGCCGGAAGTCCCCAACCTGTAGGCAAGAAGGGACAATATGAGCAAAGAAGAAGCTTCAGTTGATTGTATTGGCAGAAAAATTTTTTTTCTCAACCCTCTGCCGCCAATCCGGAACATCGTAATCAACGACCTGATCCAACGGGAATACGAAACCTACGCGGTTACCGACCGTGTCATCCTCAGACGCCTGCTCAAGGATTTCCCCGGGTGTATTATCTTTATTGATATCGACCAGGTTATCGGGGAAAAGGAATGGGAAAGCTGGATTCGGGAAGTGCAAAAAAACGGCGAACTAACGGATATCCGCCTTGGCATAGTAACCGCCAACCGGAACGACGCCCTGCAGAACAAGTACGCCAACATGCTCCATCTTCCCTGCGGTTATACCATGATCCACCGGGATCTGAACATTACCATTGCGCAGATCGTGAACATCCTTAACGTCAACAATGCCAAGGGAAGGCGTAAATACCTGCGGGCCAGCGTGTCCAACGAAGCCCAGACTATGGTCAATTTCCCGGTAGGCAGCCAGTTTGTCAGCGGGGCCATCCGGGACATCAGTACCACCGGTTTTTCCTGTTCCTTTGCGGAAGACCCCAATTTTTCAAAAAATTCGCTGTTTGCCAATGTACAAATCAAACTGAAACACATCATCCTCAACGTGGAAACGGTGATTTTCGGCTTCAGGACGGAGGAAAACAGCCGGGTATACGTATCCCTGTTCACCGAGCGGCTGTCCCCGGACTCCAAATCCAAGATCCGAAAGTACATCCAGGGTAACCTACAGGCCAAAATGGACGCCCTCATGGGACAGCCTTAGTAGCCTGAACCGGCAGCCTGAACCGGGCGGCCTGAACAAGCGGCCTTCGGGCATACAGGACCGCGGTTTTACACGGATTTGACAATTACCCCCCGCAAATTTGACACACACGTTCCTATAGTGATGACAAGAACCCGCAGGATTATCCTGCGGAGTTTGTCCGCCGGTAGGCGGACAGAATCTCCAAGACGCAATACAAGGAGCGTATCATGAAAAGACTGGCTGGCCTGGCACTGATCATTCTGCTGGCGGCGGGGAACGCGTTTGCAGCCGGAAGGCAGGATTCCGGCGCCTCTTCCGGATCGTCCGGCGGGGGTAACATTATCGTCATATCACGGGAGGACGGTTCGGGGACCAGAAGCGCCTTTACGGAACTGTTTGAAGTCCTCGACACGGACAAAAAGGATGCCATTACCCTTCAGGCAGAAATAACCAACAACACTGCCGTCATGATGACCAGTGTGGCGGGTGAAAGAAACGCCATCGGTTATATTTCCCTGGGTTCCCTTAACGACACGGTTAAGGCGCTGACCATTGACGGGGTAACGCCGAGCGCCGGAACCGCCGCAAGCGGTGAGTATAAAATTACCCGGCCTTTTTACATCGCTACCAAGGGGGAAGTAAAGGCGGCGGCCCGGGATTTTATCACGTTTATCATGAGCCGGAACGGACAGGATGTTATCCAGGCTAACGGCTACGTCCGCAGGACCGACACGGGGACCTTTACCAGTACGATGCCATCCGGCAGAATCATTGTCGCCGGTTCCTCGTCGGTTACGCCGGTTATGGAAAAACTCAAGGAAGCCTACGCGAAGATCAACCCCGGCCTGAGTATCGAGATACAGCAAAGCGACTCTTCTACGGGGATGAACGCCACTATTGACGGGATCTGCGACATCGGCATGGCCTCACGGGAATTAAAGGCCACAGAACTGGAGAAGGGCCTTACCGGTACGGTTATCGCCATCGACGGCATTGCGGTTATCGTCAACAAGTCAAACCCCGTGAACGGCTTGACCAGGGACCAGGTAAAGACCATTTACCTGGGGCAGGTGGAAAGCTGGAGCGCCGTAACCAGGTAATCATGAAAGAAAAGATACTACACGGTGTTTTTGCAGCGGCAGCCTGTGTGTGCATCTCCTGCGTGGTCCTTATCTGCCTGTTCCTGTTTGTCAACGGTATTCCCACTATCGGGAAGATCGGGCCCCTGGCCTTTCTTCTGGGTACGACATGGAAACCGGGGAACGACCTGTACGGCATAGCTCCGATGATACTGGGTAGTATCTATGTTACCGCGGGGGCCATCATTTTTGGTGTGCCCCTGGGTGTATTCACCGCGGTCTTTATGGCAAAGTTCTGCGGAAGGTCCCTGCACAGGGTGCTTTCGCCCCTGGTATCCCTTCTTGCCGGAATTCCGTCGATACTCTACGGTTTCTTCGGCCTTGTAGTCATGGTTCCCGTCCTGCGCTTCCTGTTCGGGGGCAGCGGGAAAAGCCTCCTTACCGCGTCCCTTTTGCTTGCCCTGATGATCCTCCCCACGATTATCAGCATATCCGAGTCTTCGATCCGCGCGGTACCGGAGAGTTTCTACGAGGGGGCCCTGGCCCTGGGGGCCACCCATGAGCAATCGGTGTTTTTTGCCGTTCTGCCCGCCGCAGGGCCGGGAATTACGGCAGGAATTGTTCTTGGCATAGGACGGGCCATAGGGGAGACTATGGCCGTCATCATGGTTGCCGGAAACCAGGCGGTTATTCCACGGGGTCTGTTCCGCGGGCTCCGTACCCTTACCGCCAACATTGTACTGGAAATGGGCTATGCCGCGGATCTCCACCGGGAAGCCCTTATATCAACCGCAGTTGTTCTTTTTGTGTTCATCCTGATCATCAATATTCTCCTGTCCCTCAGCAAAAAGAAGGTCCGCTGATGAAACAGAACCACCGGGCCAGGGTCTTGTCCCTGACGCTCAGATTCCTGGTTATTGCATCGGCGGTTTTTACCATTCTTATCATCGTTTTCCTTGTCGGGTATATTCTGATACGGGGTATTCCCAATCTTTCCCCGGATCTTTTTTCCCTGCAGTATTCAAGTGAAAATGTTTCGCTGTTTCCGGCCCTTGTCAACACCATTATTATTACGATAACGGCACTGCTGGCGGCGGTTCCCGTAGGAATATGTTCGGCTATCTGGCTGTCGGAGTACTCCCGGCGGGGCAGTAAACTGATTATCCTGGTCCGGCTTGCCGCGGAGACCCTTGCGGGTATTCCCTCCATCATCTACGGTCTTTTCGGCATGCTGCTCTTTGTCATTTTCCTTGGCTGGGGCTATTCCCTGCTTGCGGGGTCCTTTACGCTGGCGATTATGGTGCTGCCGGTCGTTATGCGGACTACGGAAAACGCGCTGCTCTCCGTTCCCGATTCTCTGCGTGAGGGCAGTTTTGCCCTGGGAGCCGGCAAGCTGCGGACCATATTTTCCATCGTCATTCCGGCGGCCATGCCGGGGATCCTTTCGGGGATCATCCTTTCCATCGGGCGTATCGTAGGTGAAACCGCGGCGTTGATCTTTACCGCCGGAACGGTGGCGGACATACCGGACAGTCCCTTTTCCTCGGCACGGACCCTGGCAGTCCACATGTACAGCCTTTCCAGTGAGGGCCTTTACATTAAGCAATCCTACGCCACCGCAGTAATCCTGCTTGTGGTTGTGGCGGCTATCAATGCCCTTGCGGGCGCGGGGGCAAAGAAGATAGGATCGAATATCAATGGATAAAATCAGCATAGAGGCGCTTAATCTGCATTACGGAACGTTCCACGCCCTCAAAAATATTAACCTTTCCATAGGCGCTCATGAAATAGTCGCCCTTATCGGGCCTTCGGGCTGCGGCAAGTCTACGCTGCTTAAATCTATAAACCGGATGAACGATCTTGTCGAAGACTGCCGGATTGAGGGGAAGGTCCTGCTTGACGGTGAGGATGTGTACGGCGGCATGGATGTAACGGCGCTGCGAAAGAGGATCGGCATGGTTTTTCAGAAACCCAACCCCTTTCCCATGAGCGTCTATGACAACATTGCCTTTGGTCCCCGTACCCACGGCGTCAGATCACGGGTAAAGCTGGACGAACTGGTTGAAACTTCGCTGCGGGCCGCGGCAATCTGGGACGAGGTAAAAGACCGACTGAAAAAGAACGCCCTTTCGCTTTCCGGCGGGCAGCAGCAGCGGCTCTGCATTGCCAGGGCCCTGGCGGTAAACCCCGAAGTTCTGCTTATGGACGAACCCACCAGCGCGCTGGACCCCATATCCACATCAAAAATAGAAGACCTTGCGGCGGAATTAAAAAAGCACTACACTATCATTATTGTTACCCACAACATGCAGCAGGCGGCAAGAATTTCTGACCGGACCGCCTTTTTTCTTCTTGGTGACATGATCGAGTACGGAGACACTGAATCAATTTTTTCCATGCCCAAAGACAAGCGGACAGAGGATTACATTACCGGGAGATTTGGCTGATGCGTGAAACATACCGTAAACAGCTTGAGAATTTGCATATCGAACTTATACGAATGGGGGCCCTTTGCGAAGACGCCATTTCCGCCGCGGTCAAGGCCCTGATTGACGGAGACAGCAGCCTGCGGGAAAAAGTGTGGGACCTTGAACGAGAGATCGACCTGAAGGAACATGAGATCGAATCCTTTTCCCTGCAGCTTCTCCTGCGGGAACAGCCGGTAGCAGGCGATCTGCGCCAGATTACGGCGGCCCAAAGGATGATCACCGACATGGAACGTATCGGCGACCAGGCGGCCGATATAGCGGAATTGTCGCGTTTTATCGAAGACAGGAATCTGATAAGCGGCGTCCCCATCGGCGAAATGGCAAGGGCCGCAGCAAAGATGCTTACCGGCAGCGTGGACGCCTTTGTGGCGGCGGACCTTGAGAAGGCCCATTCGGTCATAGCCTACGACGACATCGTGGACAAATATTTTGTGGAGATCAAAAACGGGCTAATCGCCCTGGTCTCAAAAAACGGTGAGGCAAGCGAGGAGTGCATTGATCTGCTGATGATAGCAAAATACCTGGAACGAATAGGCGATCACGCGCAGAATATTGCGGAGTGGGTTGAATACTATATCACCGGAAGACGCGGATGAGCGGGTTAATCTACCTGGTTGAAGACGACGCGGGCATACGGGAACTGGTAGTTTATACCCTGCGGAACACCGGTTTTGATGCACGGGGCTTTAGCGGCGCTCCGGAATTCTGGCAGGCCCTGCGGGAGGTGTTACCGGTTTTGGTGATTCTGGATATTATGCTTCCCGGTGAAGACGGCCTTGCGATCCTGAAACGGCTGCGTTCCGGTGAAGCCACAAGAAAGTTACCCGTCATAATGTTAACGGCCAAAGGCGCCGAGTACGACAAGGTCCTGGGGCTTGATTCGGGGGCCGACGATTATATGGCAAAACCGGCGGGCATGATGGAGCTTGTAGCCAGGGTCAAGAGCCTTTTGCGGCGTACCGGTTCAGGCGGCAGGATTGAAAAAGACGAATTCAAAACCGGGGGCCTCTACATCAACATACCCCGCCACGTAGTTACTACCGGTGGGGAAGAAGTTACCCTTACGCTGAAAGAATTTGATCTTCTGGTGTACCTGGCACAGAATTCCGGCATTGTCCTTTCCCGTGAACGGATCCTCCAGGCGGTCTGGGATTACCCCCTGGCCCTTGAAACGCGGACGGTAGATACCCACATCCTCACGTTAAGGACAAAACTAAAAGCATCAGGGGCGCTTATCAAAACCGTGCGCGGCATAGGCTACAAAATGGAGGATCCGGAATGAGGCGGAAAATTCTCCGGTTTGCCTGTACGCTGGCGGGGTTTTCCATCGTATTAACCGCCATCTTTATCCACCTTACGATGTACTGGGATTACTGGGAAACCATGAAACGGAACCTGGTTATCGAGGCGGGCTACATCGGCGCGGCGATTGAACTGGCCGGGCCGCAGTACCTGGGGTCCCTTGGGCAGTTTGCCCTTGGGCAATTTACCCAAGGGCAAACCGGTATTCAAAGCGGCGGTATTTCCACGCGGATTACCCTGATCGCCCCCGACGGCCGTGTGATTTTCGACACCAGCGCCGGTGCGGAGGGCATGGAAAACCACCTTTCGCGGCGGGAAATACAGGAGGCGGCGGAGACCGGGACCGGCGCGGAAACGCGGTTTTCCCAAACTATGCGGAAACAGACTTACTACTACGCCGTAAAACTTCAGGACGGAAACATTTTACGAACCGCGAAAACAACCGACAGTATTCTTATATCACTTATCCGGCCCATTATCGTTACCATCGTGATCGCCATAATAATTTTTACGGCGGCGGTATCAATAAGTTCCAAAGTTACCGGGACGCTTGTAGAATCCATCAACCGCCTAAATCTTGACAGCCCTGAAAGTAACGACACCTACGAGGAACTGAGTCCCCTGCTTATGCGGATGAAAAAGCAAAACGAAACGATAGCCGTTCAACTGTCCGAACAAAGAAAAAGGCAGTTACAGTTTACCGCGATTACAAACAACATGCGGGAAGGGCTTGTCATTCTGGATCAGAACGCACTGATCCTGTCCTGTAACAGGAGCGCGTTAAAACTTCTGGACATTCATCTTGAAAACATCGAAAACCAAAACGTGCTGGTGATCCGCCGGGACGAGGCGTTCCGCCACGTGGTGGAAAAGGCGGCTGCCGGAAACGCAGCGGAAGCGCTGCTGGCCTCCCGTGAGGGGCACCTGCGTATTTTCGCCAACCCGGTAGAGGACAATGGAACTATTTTAGGAGCGGTTCTTGTTATCCTTGACGTAACCGAACAGGAAGACCGGGAAAAGCTGCGCCGGGAATTTTCCGCCAATGTCTCCCACGAATTAAAGACGCCGCTCATGTCGATTTCCGGCTACGCCGAGATTATGGCGGAAGGCCTTGCGAAACCGGAGGATATGGGGCGTTTTGCGCGGAACATCTACACGGAGGCCCAGCGGCTTATCACCCTGATCGGCGATATTATTTTACTTTCACGGCTTGATGAACGAAACGAATTACCCGCGGAGAACGTGGATCTTCTTGCCCTTACCCGGACCGTTCTGGACCGGATACACGGGGCGGCGGCGGAGCGGGGACTGTGTATCTACCTTGACGCTGAAGAAGCCGTGATTAGCGGCACACGGCAGATACTGGACGAGATGATATACAACCTGCTGGACAACGCGGTGAAGTACAACCGGCAGGACGGAGAGATACACGTGTCCATAAAAAAGACCTGCGGTGAGATTGAGTTTTCAGTCGCCGATACGGGAATCGGCATTGCCCCCTCTGAACAGGGGCGGATATTTGAACGTTTCTACCGGGTAGACAAAAGCCGCGGCAAAACGGCCGGGGGTACCGGCCTGGGTCTTTCCATTGTTAAGCACGGCGCCGCCCTTCACAACGCCAGGGTCGAGGTCCAAAGCGACGGCACATCGGGCTCCCGCTTTAGCCTGCGCTTCGAAGACATTCAAACCAGTAGCTAGTAGCCTGTTGCCAGATACTCTGCAATTGCCTGCATCAGCAGATTTGGCCTAAGCAATCTATCAGGACTCCGCGCAGATCGCGTTAAGATCGCAGGCATCCGGGCAGTACCGTAACCGGGGCGCTGTCCGTTTCCTCATGGCGAAAACAAAATCTCTAAACCAGGGCCGGCGCGCAAACCTGCACGCTTTACATAAACACATCAAAAAGCTAGATTCAGCAGTACGGAGTTCCCAAAATTCCGGTTGTAGAACCTTAAATTGAACACAGGAGTTCAAATCATGAGCTATACCGACCTTCTGGTAAAGGCGATGACATGGCAGTACCCGCAGACCATTCCGGTGGGCATCGGCATACTGCCGGCGCTTTGGAAAAAATACCCCTCGGAAATTAAAGACATAACCGCCAGATACCCCCAGTTTTTTGGCGATATAAGCGAGCGTTACAACTACGACACCTTTACCCCGGCCTCGTACCACGAAGGTGAATTTGCCGATGAATGGGGTTGTGTGTGGAGCAACATCCAGGAAGGGATGGAATCCATTGTTACCGGCCATCCGGTCAAGACCAGGGAGGATATCAAGACCCTGAAGATACCCGACGACAGGACGGGGAGAATGCCCCACGGTTTTATGTACCTCAGACTCCTTGATCTGAGGGGCTTTGAGGAGGCCATGTTTGACTTTGCCGAGGAACCACCGGAACTGCAGATGCTTATCGACAAGGTTCTTGAGTACAATATGCTGCAAGTGGACGTTGCGATTGAAAAGAACCAGGGGCCCGTACAGTATTTTGGCGATGATCTTGGCATGCAGAAAGGGCTTGCCATCGGGCGGGACAAGTGGGTTAAGTACATGAAGCCCTGTTTTACCGCGTTGTACGAAAAAGTCCATAAGGCGGGAAAGCTGGTCTACATGCACACCGACGGCTGTATTTGGGAGATCATGCCCGATCTGCAGGAAACGGGGGTCAACATGGTGAACCCGCAATACCGGGCCAACGGCCTTGAAAACCTGGTCAGGGTATGCAAGGGAAAGATCCCCATCAACCTGGACCTGGACCGTCAGATGCTGCCCTTCGCCACACCCGCTTCAATCGAAGCGCATATCCGGGAATGTATAGAGGCCCTGTACCTGCCCCAGGGTGGTCTTGGCATTAACCTGGAACTGGGGCAAGACGTCAGCCTTGACGTGATTGAAGCCGCCCTTGCGGCGCTGGAAAAATACCGTTGTGTGTCTTCTTCGACTGAGGGGCGGGCCGGCCGTTAATCGGCGGGGGAACCTCAGCGCCGTTTGGCGTGGCGGAAGTGACGGCGGAGCCAGATCGGGTAATACCAGGGCCAGGAACGAGACTTCAGCACGAGGATCAGGATGATCACCAGGAGTACGATCACGAGGATGAGGAGGATGAGTACGACCAGGCAGATTATACCGGGACAGGGGGCGGGCGCGGAAACCGGGATGTAACGGATTTCGGTAATGGTTTCGACAGGGACAGGCTGGTCCGGCTCTTCTACCGGCACGGGCACAGGGGCTACGACCGGGGCCGTTGCCTGGGCTGCAGGCGGGGAACTTGTCCTGGGGGTTTGCGCGGCGGTGGCCGGACGGGACACGGGCTGCTGCGCGGGAGCGGTCTGGGCAGGCGTAGTCTGCGCGGGGGCGGTCTGGACAGGCGTGGTCTGGGCGGGAGCAGGTTGAGCGGCCGCAGCGGTGTGTACTACCTCAATCTGAACCATTGTCATACCGGTTTTGGCCATCTGCAGGGCGTCTCCTACGTCACGGGAAATATCGGCAATACGGTTCGGGCTTATATCGACACGGCCATTTACCACTGCCTCCGCCGATAAGTTATTACCAAGGTTGGTTACCTTGACGCGGGTATTGAAGGACAGGCTGGGATGGCTTATGGTATGCCCTGTCTTTGACGAATTATACGAGGCGTTTCCCGTCTGAATCTGGGCAAAGCACAAGGGTGAAAGCAACAAAGCGAAGATCAGGGCGGCGTTCAAACGTTTCATACTAACTCCTCTCCTAAGGAATCCGCCCCTGAGCAGAGCGGGATTCTTTGTTCAGATCAACAAAACCGAATTCATAACCCACATAGAAAGAGAACATATCGCGGCGGTAACTTGTGTCCGGTGCGGCATCCTTTGGATTATTATAATCAATCGTTAAGCGGCCAAAATCCCCGGAGTAGCGCAGTCCTGCTATGATCATCCCCGGCCCGTAGTTTATCAGGGCGGCTTCCATGCCTATATTAAAGCCGGCAAGGGTACCGCTATGGGAGTAGTACGCCTGGCCGTCCATGCTGTCGCTGTAACGGGTCTGGCCCAGGGGCAGGGCAAAGTAAAATCCCGCCATAGGCGAAAGCCTGAAAAGTTCTGTCTTGAAATTCATCCTGATAAAAAGCGGAATCGTTAAAAATACTGAACTTAATTTTTCGCTATAACTTATGTCATCGGCAGTGAGGCCCCGGTACACCAGATCGTCCCGGGAAAAAAGCATTTCAAACTGGAAGGAAAACAGGGAGCTAAAGCGCATGGCGCCGGTAAGTCCCCCCTCAAGGCCAAAGGATTGTGCGCCGGGGACCCGCTCACCGGTCCTGACGTACCAGTGGGGTGTAAGAGCTGTTTTAACACCAAGCGTATACAACCATTCCTGCGGAAGAGAGAGTTCCGGTACTTCCAAGACTACTTCACGAATATGGGAAAAAAGCCACTCCACCAAACCAGGCAGGCTCTCCATAGCCCCGTCGATGTCCTCGTACACCAGATCGTCGGTGTAGATCATGGTGGAACCGGTCATGTCCCACAGCCACAGCTGCAGGTAAAACTCCTCCGGCCGGCTGCCTTCATATACGCCGCCGGTAAGACTGTAGCGGGCCGCGGGTAGCAGACCCTGGCTGGGCGGCATATCGGTGGGGACCTCCAGTCCCCCGGAAAAAACGGAGGCGGGTACCTCACGGCTTTCGTATATATTCAGGGCAACTACGGCCTTCATAGTTTCATCGTGAAAACGCCGGGCCATTTCTTCCTCCCCGGCAAAGGGGAGAACCGCCACGATGGCCTTCCCCTCCTCGTCAAAGCCCCAGGCCGGCCGGTCCGAAAGCGTCTGGGCGGGAAGAATGAGGGGAACTAGGGCCATAAGGACACACATAAGGAGGATAAACCAGCCCCGGGAAAACGAGCGTCTATTCATATCTTCCCCTTCTTCGTAACAAAACCCCACTCGTACCCCAGCGTAAAAGACAGCATGCTGCGCCGGTACTGCAGTATCTCTCCGCTATCCGGCTTAGCCTCCCCCAGGTCCGCGGTGTAACGGAAATCCCCAAAAAAGAGGCCCGGTCCCAGTTTATACGCCACATTCAGACCGCCCAGGAGACCCAGGGGGGACGAATAGGTGTAGGAATAGGAATATTCCTGAGAGTCCCGGGAATTGGCAGCCTGCATATTCCCCAGGGGCGCCAAAAGGTAAAGGCCGAAAAACGGGGATACCTTGAATTTACCGGGGTACAGGTTCGCCTGGACCGTAAGGGGAACCTGCAGGGAAAACGACGTATAATTCTTGGTGTAACGGGTCGTCTCGTTGGGGATTCTGCGGTAATAGGCCCAGCAGGAGGCGTTATCCCAGGTAAAAATCATCTCCCCCTGGACGCTGAGAAACGAAAACAGGCGCACATTGGCCTGAAACGCAAGGTCCAGGGAAGGGGCAAAGGTATCGCCCCCCGTGTAGGGGGTGTCCCCGGCGGGGGTGTAGAACCGGAAAGAGGGCCCCGCCCTAAGACCCAGGTACAACCAGTGGCTAACCAGGCCGATTTCCCCATCGCCGGGCGCGCCGCCGGAGGGATCCGGTTCTTCCGCGCCAAAGCGCCCTCTGTCTATTTCCTCCTCCGTCCGGGTTTGGGCGGCGGCAAAACAGGGGAGCAGGCAGAGAAGCGCCAGGAACGCCGGCGCCGCCTTCCGCCTAAGATGTTTTGTCATGGGCCTGCCTCCTTTGGTGCCAGTCACCTATTTTTTCGCAAAGGTTCCGTAAGCATTACTGCCGGAAACC
>JAITJW010000154.1 GCA_031278715.1 Treponema sp.
GTTTCCCTGTTCATTTTACTATTTGGCCCTTTATTTTCGTCATTTACTGATATAGGAGGAATATTTTTAAGACTTTTGTTTGAAAACTATTGACACGGGGCACATCATATCAGATAGAAGCGGCAATCCCGGCAGAACATTCAACACCGCGGGGCTTACTCCGCAAAGATCCGCTCCAGGGAAACTTCAAAACCCGGAAGTACTTCCGATATAGCGCAGGCGCCGCCTTCGTAGGCCAGGGTATGCAGGGCGCCTTCGTTAAAGTGGTGAACGTGGATCACCTTTTCCTCCGGGGCCACCACCCAGTATTCCCGCACCCCGGCCGTCCGGTAAAGGTTGAATTTCCGCTCCATCTCTATCACCGTGTTGGCAGGGGAGAGGATCTCTACCACCAGGTCCGGGGCGGCTCGGCAGCCTTCAGGACCCCGTTTCTTTTCATCACAGACCACCGTTAGATCCGGCTGTACCACGGTATCATCGCTTTCATCGGCCCGGTAAAAAAGCCGCACGTCGTAGGGGGCGGATCGGAGCTTGCAGGGTTTCCCCTCCAGAAAGTTGTAAAATGTGGCCGTCAATGCCGTCGCAATGGCCTGATGCCTATCGGTGGGCGCGGACATGCTATATGCAACGCCGTGGATAAGTTCGTAACGCTCCCCTTCCCCCAGGTCCCATTCCCGGTAATTCCTGTAGGTCCACCGTTTGTCATCGTACTCCATTGCGTCCGCCATACGCGCCTCCTAAGCTCAGTATAGAACAGGGGGATGCTGTTGAACAACGCGCCTTGAGCCGCTCCGCCGCGGCTAAAAACCGGACTTCAGCCGTTCCGCGAAACCGATCATCTCCCGGAATTCCACTTCCGACGTGTCATCCAGAATGACTCTGCCGGAAAAACGGCCATAGACCTGGCGGCGGGTCATCGAATAGAACACCAGTCCTGTCCACTCCACCCGTTCCTGATTCGGGACAAATGTCATTTCCAAACGTCCGTCATTGCTGGTAAAGCGCCAGGGGAGCAGCCAATCTGCGGGGTTGATGTGAAAGGTTACCTGATCCAGCTTGTGCAGCTTTCCGTTCACAAAAAAGGCGTTTTCCGTTCCCTGGGAGGAATCCTCCGAACCATAGCCTACACTAAAACTAAGCTGTCGCGATCCTGCGGTTCCGCAGCCCGCGGCCCAGAAGCGCAGATCCGAGCGGGGACGTACCCCCCGGTTCCAGTCAAAAATGCCCCAGGCGTTTCCCCGTGTAAAGACCAGCTCGGAACTGCCGAACTGGATGACCCCTTCCACGGTATACCAGGGGGAACGCCGGGAACAACGGAAGGAGTTCTTCTCCCGGCGCCAGGGTATGTTGGTTACCAGGGATTCGGGGGAGGCCGGCTCAAAAAGCACCAGTTCCCCCCGCAGGCTGCGGTGACGCCCGAAGCGGGGGAAATCTGCCCGGAGTATCCGTACTCCCCCCTCCATAACAACAAAATCCAGCCGGGTTTTTCCCTGGACCAGTTTGATGGAACCTTTGGTACTGTCGGCGGGCATGGAAAACCCGCCCAGAGGGAAGGGTTTAAGGTGGATATAGGTGGAACGTTTTTTGTCTTTAAGCGAAATAACCGACATACCCAGGTAGCCCTGGTAGCCGTCGTCCCGAATTTCCATCACCACCAGATGGGTGGGGGTAAAGACGATATAACGGTCGGATTCGGATATTCGCCGCCGGGGGGCCCAGAGCAGTCCGGGATCGTAAATAAAACAGGGGAAACGGGACCAGCCGAAATTACCGGGATGGCCGGTATCGTCTACCACGGAAACCGGGGTACTTACCTCATGTTGCGGCATACACTAGTATACTACGGATAAGGGGCGCTCCGGAAAGGGTCCCCGTATGGAAAGGAGATCTTACAAGAATTTGAATTCAACGGATTTTTCGGGGCAGCGGGTCCTTATCATGGGTCTGGGTCTGCACGGGGGCGGTCTTGAAAGCGCCAGGTACCTTGCCCGCCACGGCGCGGAACTGACCATTACCGACCTGAGAGACGAAAAAAAACTGGCCCCCTCCGTTGAAAAACTGGAAGCTGCCTTGGGTCCGGCGCGGATCCGCTATGTACTGGGAAAACACGACATGGCGGATTTTGAACGGGCCGATCTTGTGATCAAAAACCCCGGGGTCAAACCCGATTCCCCCTATCTGCGGGCGGCCCGCCATATAGAAACCGATATTTCCCTTTTCCTTGCCCAATCGCCGGCCCGGCTTATCGCCGTTACCGGTTCCAAGGGCAAATCCAGTACCGCCAGCGCCCTGTACCGGGTTCTTGACCTGGCCCGGCGGCCCGTCCCGGATACCCGTACCGGAACATCCGGGATACCCGGCGGGGCGGTGTTACCGGGCAGGGCCTGGCTGGGGGGAAACATCACCGTATCCCCTTTAAGTTTTCTGGATCAGGTGGGGGCCGGGGACGATGTGGTTCTGGAACTGTCCAGTTGGCAGTTGGGGGACCTCCGGGGCCGTATAAAAGAGGGCGGGAGGCCCCTGCTTAAACCCCGCTGCGCGGTAATCACGGCCATTATGCCGGATCATCTGGATTGGTATGGCAGTATGAGCGCCTATGTGGCCGACAAACGGGTAATCTACCAGGGCCAGGACCGGGAAGACGCCACGGTTGCCGGGCAGGATCCCTGGGGCGAAAGTTTCCTTGCCGAAACCGGTGGACGGCCCCTGAGTTACGGGGACGAAGAAGAAGCGGAGGGGCTGAACAACAGTAGGGGGGCGCTGCCGGCAAAGCTCCTGGTCCCCGGCCGCCACCAAAGACGGAACCTCCTGGCCGCGGCCCTTGCCTTGCTGGACCTGGGTCTGCCGGCAGAACTGGTACGGGAGGGCCTGGGTTCTTTCCCCGGCATTGAACACCGTCTGGAATTTTTTCACGAATGGCGGGGGGTACGGTTCTACAACGACACTGCCGCCACCATCCCCGAAGCGGCTGCGGCCGCGGCGGCCGCTTTTGAGGGCTGCGGAAGACTTTTACTGCTTGCCGGGGGCAGCGACAAGGGGCTGGGCCTTGAACCCCTGATCGACGCGGCGAAACAGGCGGGTGAACTGTTCCTCCTTGCGGGTACGGCCACTGAAAAACTCATCGTTTTGCTCAGGGACCGGGGTATTCCGTTCAGGGGCCCGTTTCAGTCAATGGAAACCGCGGTTTGCGCCCTTTTGGAACAGGCCCGGCCCGCCGATATTGCCCTTCTTTCCCCCGGGTGCGCCAGTTTCGGCATGTTCCTCAACGAATTCGACCGGGGAACCCAGTGGAAGGAAACGGTAAAACGCCTTGCCTGATACCTTGCAAACTGCAGGTGAACCTTGTTCACACAGCCCGGTGCAATGATGGATCTTGCCCTGTTACGCCTCCGTTCCGCCATTTTCCAGGAGATTCGGAATTTCTTTGACGGGCGGGGCTATCTGGAAGTGGATACCCCCCTGCTTGCCCCGGACCTTATCCCCGAATCCTGCCTGGAGGTCTTTGAAACCTCCCGGCTTCCCCCCCGCGGAAGCAGGCGGAACATACAGCCCTGCTGGCTTATCCCCTCCCCGGAAATCTGGATGAAGAAGATCATCGCCGGGCTCCGGCAGGACGCGGAGGGGCAGGCAGGAGGGCTTCCGGCGGGAATCTACCAGATATGCCACTGTTTCCGTAACGGAGAATCTTCGGGCCGCCATCACAGCCCGGAATTCACCATGCTGGAATACTACAGCCTGAACGCTGATTACCGGGATTCCATCGGCATAACGGAGGATCTCTTTACCCGGCTTCTCCCGCCCGCGGAAGGGGAATCCCCGGCGACCGCCAGCCTCCGCCCGCCCTTCACCAGGATCTCCGTGGAGGACGCCTTTGCCCGCTGGGCCGGCCTTGACCTGTACCGGGCCGCGGCCCTTCCCGGCGGCCTGGAAGCGGAGGCCCGGAGGCTGGGCCTGGATCCGGCCCCCGGACTGGACAGGGTAACCCTGTACGACCTCATCTTCGTGGACCGGGTAGAACCCGCCCTCCCCAAAGACCGGCCCGTGATCCTCAGCGACTACCCCGCCTTTGTACCCTGCCTTGCCAGGCAAAACGGCGCGGCGGCGGAACGCTGGGAACTCTACGCCCGGGGAATAGAACTGGCCAATTGCTACACGGAAGAAACCGATCCGCAGGCAGTACGGGACTTTTTTACGGCAGAGGCGGCGGCCAAAGAAAGATCGGCCCTTGTAAAGCACCGGGTGGACAACGAGTACTGGAAAATATTCCTGCCCTCCGGGGCCGGGGGGGGCTGGGGGGACGCTGCCGGGGGCGCCGCGCCGGATCTTCCGGGCTTTCCGCCCTGTTCCGGGGTAGCGCTGGGCCTGGACCGGCTCCTCATGGTACTGACGGGGGCCCCGGTAATCGACAAGGTACTGCCCTTCCCGATGGAATAACGCCCTGTCCGTCCGGTTCCGCGCCGGGGCTTCCTGTGCCGGGCCAGTGCTACCGGGGGCCGGTACTGCCGGGGGTCCCGGCCTTAGTTCAGTACCTCCGAAATCCCCTGCCGGTCAAAGTCCATCTTGAAGCTGGGGAGCAGGGGGACAGGGGTATTCACCAGGACGTTACCGGCAAAACGGTAGGGTACCTTGCCAAGGGCAATAACCTCATCCAAAAGGTCCCGCGGCATGTTGATAAAGTTCATCACAAGGAGAAGTCTTGCCTCTGCAAAACCCCTGGGGGGGACTTCCAGTACATCACGCTCCCGTCCGTTGGCCCAAAAACGGTCCCTGCCGTAAAGTTCGTAGCCAAAAGATGAAAGGGTTACGGGAAAAATGTTGGGGTTTTCTATCCGCAGATCTACCCTCAAGCGGGTATTCACCAGTTCATCCTTGAGGATGGCGATAGAGGTGATGGCAAATTCCGGTTCCCGGATCCTGGGAAAGACCGTTTCCACCTGAACGGGGAGATTTCCTCCGGGTCCGGCCAGGTACAGCCTCAGCGTAACCTGATACTCGTCAAAATCCCCGCCATCTTCCGGCAGATCAAGGGTCAGACGGAGACGGCTTGTAGTTCCATCCCCCGCGACAAGTTCCAAGCCGCTGTCCGCCGCGGGGGGAACTCCCTCCACACCGTTAAGCAGCGCCTTCCAGTCCTGAATCTCCAGCCCCGCATCCCAGGCGGCGTGGTTTTCCCCGCGCAGGGTGTAATACAGGGACACCCGGCCGGGGCTTTCCGCCTCTATCCCTTCAACATCAAGGCTGTAACGGGGCATCTGGGGCGGCTCCGGTTCCACCTGAGCCGGGACCGGAACCGGAGGGCTGGCACAGGAATTTCCAAACCACAGGACAAAGAGGAGAAGCGGGTATCGGATAATATGACGCATACCCCCTTATCGGCAGTCAGGGGATAATGCTAAAAGCTGAATACGGGTGTCTTGCTAGCAGTTTGTAAATTCGCCGCCTGTGTAAATCCGCCACTTGAACAACACCCCTTTCTGTGGTAGGTAAACTGCATCCGTAATGATGCGGTTCAAGACCCGTGTGGTGTCTGTACGGCATCTGTACGGAATGTTAAAAACGGAACATCGGGGATGGCGGAGACCACGGCAAACACAGGGGCAGTTTTTCGGAAAGACCGGACCGGGGGAATCTGGTTTTTCCTGGGCAGGCGGCTTTCCATCACCCTCCTTACCCTTTTTCTGGTTTCCCTGGTAACTTTTCTTGCCTTTGCCCTTATCCCCGGGGATCCGGCCCTGCTGGTTCTGGGGATTGAGGCCAGTAACGAACAGGTTCTGGCCCTGCGGATAGAAATGGGGCTGGACAAGAGCTTGCCGGAACAGTACTGGGCCTGGCTGGGAAAATTTCTCAGCGGGGATCTGGGGAATTCCGCCCGTTTCCGGGGTGCCTCCATTGCCGGGCTGATCCTTGAACGGCTGCCGGTAACTTTTAGCCTGGCGATCCTTTCCCTTGTTTTCATGCTGCTTATCGCCGTCCCCGCCGTGCTGGTTTCGGTTAAAAAAGAGGGGGGAATCGCCGACCGGATCCTCAACACCCTGACGGCCCTGAACATCTCTTTCCCCGGTTTTTTCCTGGGGGTACTGTTCATCTGGATATTCGGTATTGTCCTCAGACTGTTTGTCCCCGGCGCATATATAGACTACCGCCAGGACCCCCTTTCCTTTGCCGCGTACCTGGTGTTCCCCGCCCTGACCCTGGCCCTGCCCAATGCGGCGATTCTGGTAAAATTCCTGCGGGCGCAGATCCTGCAGCAGCTTAAACTGGATTACGTGCGGAGCGCCCTGGCCAGGGGGGCGGGCCGGCGGCAGGTCCTCTACGGCCACGTGCTGAAAAACGCCGCCATCCCCGGCATAACCCTGTTGGGGATGATCGTGGGGGAGATTTTCGCGGGGAGCATTGTAATCGAGCAGGTCTTCGCCATTCCCGGTATCGGGCGGCTCCTCATCAGTTCCATCACAAGCCGGGATTACTCCACAGTCCAGACCCTGGTGGTTTACATGGCCTTTATGGTGGTCCTGTCGAATACCCTGGCGGATATTATCATCCGGATTATCGATCCCCGGATCTCCGCAGGTTCCGGGGGGGCATCGTGAAAAGCCCCGGAACCGGGAAGTTTGGCGCCGGGAAGTTCGACGCCGGGGAGTTGGGCGCCGAAGAGTTCACCGCGGGCTTGATCCTGGCGCTTCTGGTGGGGGGGCTTTCCCTGCTAAGCCTCTTCTGGGTTCCCTACGGCTACAACGACATGGAAGTGGAACGGCGTTTTCTTCCGCCCGGCAGGACCCACATCCTGGGGACCGATAATTTTGGCAGGGATGTGTTTTCGCGTATCATGGAGGGGGGCAGGTATAGTCTTCTTGCCGCGCTGCTTACGGTGGCAGGAAGCGCCGCCCTGGGGAGTCTTTTGGGTCTAAGCGCCGGTTACGCGGGGGGACCGGCGGACGAGGTTCTTATGCGATTTATGGACGCGCTGAGTTCCTTTCCGGGGCTCCTCCTGGCCCTGGTCATGGTGTCCCTTCTGGGTAACGGCGAAGGCGCCCTGGTTATCGCCCTTTTGATCCTGTTTATCCCCAGTTTTACCCGGATCATGCGCAGCGGTATGCTGCAGTTCAAAGACCGGGATTTCGTCAAGGCCGCCCGTCTGTGGGGGGCATCTTCCGGAAGGCTTATTTTTGTCCATATCCTCCCCAACGTGCTGCCCTCCCTGCTGTCCGCATCGGTCCTGGGCCTTTCCAACGCGATTCTGGCGGAGGCCACCATGAGCTATCTGGGCCTGGGTATCCAGCCTCCCCTTCCCAGTTGGGGAAGGATGCTCTCCGAATCCCAAAGTTACCTGTTTAACGCGCCCTGGTGCGCCCTGGCGCCGGGACTTATGATCGTCCTTACCGTTCTGGCCTTCCACTTTTTGGGCGAGGGTATCCGCCGCCGTTTTTCCGGGGGAGTCTAAGATGACCGATGGGGACAGGGTGTTACTTGAGGTAAGGGATCTCCGAATCGGGATTAAGGGGCATCCGGCAGTGGACGGGATCAGTTTTTCCATGAACGAGGGAGAGATACTCGGCATTGTGGGGGAGTCCGGCTGCGGGAAAAGCCTGACCGCGCTTTCCATTCCGCGTCTGCTGCCCGAAGCGGCCCTTATCACGGGGGGCAGTATCCGCTACCGGGATCGGGACCGGAACCGGTACCGGGAACTTACCGCGCTGCGGGAAGGGGAACTGCGGAAGATCCGGGGCAGGGAGATCTCCATGATCTTCCAGGAACCCCGTTTTTCCCTTAACCCCCTGCTCCGTGTGGGGAAACAGATAACCGAAACACTGGAACTCCACGGCGAAAGGGACAAAACCCTGATGAAGAACAGGGCCCTGTCCCTGATGCAAAGCCTGGGGCTTCAGGAAGCGGAAAAGCTGCTTCCCCTCTACCCCCACCAGCTTTCCGGGGGTATGTGTCAGCGGGTCATGATCGCCATAGCCATGATCCACGGTCCCCGACTCCTCATTGCCGACGAACCCACCACCGCCCTGGACGTGAGCATCCAGGCCCAAATACTGGAACTGGTAAAAAAGATCAACCGGGAGACCGGGACGGCGATCCTCTTTATCTCCCACGATCTAAGCGTGATTCAGGCCGTCTGCCGCCGGGTCCTTGTGATGTACGCGGGAAAACTGGTAGAACAAGGGCCGGTGGGGGAGGTCTTTACCCGGCCCGCCCATGAGTACACCAGGGGGCTCCTGGGCTCCATACCGGGCCGGTCTTCCCGGGGCCGGCCCCTGACCAACATCCCCGGACGGGTACCCCCCATCGAGGAGGCGCGGCCGCCGGGTTGCCCTTTTGCCCCGCGCTGCACCGCGGCCACCCTCCCCTGCCGGAAAACTTTTCCCCCGGAAATCTCCGTGGGACCGGGACATTCGGCCTCCTGTTTTGCAGCCCCGGAACAGACCGGGCCGGAAAAAGAAGACTAATAGGAGCCATTCCCAAAACTCGGTTAGTTTTGGGAATGGCTTTGGAAAAGGAAGACACGACATAATGGAAAACCTTCTTTCGGTACGGCACCTGTCCTCAAGTTACGTTACCCGTTCCCTGGGCAGCTTCGGACGGCGGATCGAAAAGCCCGTACTCCACCGGATCAACCTGGAAATCGCCCCGGGGGAGATATTCGGCCTGGTCGGAGAATCGGGCTGCGGAAAAACCACCCTGGGAAAATGCGTCCTGGGGCTCATTGACTACTCAGGTGAAATTGTCATCGACGGCCTCCGACAGGGACGGAAGGCGGACCACAGGGAAATGGCACGGCGGGTACAGGCAGTATTTCAGGACCCCTCGGCCAGCCTGAACCCCGCCTGGAAAGCCGGCTGGATTCTGGAAGAACCTCTGAGGATCAACAGGATGGGAAACGGGGCGGAACGGCGCAAACGGGTTGACGAAGTTTTGGAACTGGTCGGTCTGGACCCCTCCTACAAGAACCGCCGGGCCCATGAGCTTTCCGTAGGACAAAAACAGCGGATCTGTATCGGCTGCGCGCTCATGCTGCGGCCCAGGCTCATCATCGCCGACGAGGCGATCAGCGCGCTGGACGTATCCGTAGGGGCCCAAATTCTCAACCTGTTCCGGGAACTTCACCACAACCTGGGGCTGGGGATGCTCTTTATCTCCCACAACCTCAACCTGGTATACTACCTCTGCGACCGTATCGCGGTGATGAAGGACGGCCGTATCGTGGAACAGGGGAGCGCGGAGGAAATCTACGGCAATCCCCAGGCCCCCTACACGAAGGCCCTGCTGGAAGCCGTACCCGACGCGCCGGGGACCGGACTTTCCGCTCCAACAAAAAATTGATAAAAAACAAGATCTTAAATCATTTAAAGCATGAGGCTGTTCCAAAACTTCAGTTTTTGGAACAGCTACCTTGGTTTTGGTGGAAAAACCTGGCCTTTGCCGGTTTTTCCAAGAGCTTGTTCCAAAACCGTGCGCGTTTAGCGCACAGTCAATTAGTTTTGGAACAAGCTCAGTTACCATGAAAATATTTGAACCATTA
>JAITJW010000165.1 GCA_031278715.1 Treponema sp.
CCGGCAACAACAAAACTTATGATGACGGTTTTTTCATGACAAGACCATAGCGGTTTTCCAGTTGTGCCTCCGATAGTTTGTGAAACAGTTCCGGCAGGCTGCTAGCTGTGGAGGAGAACCGGATTGTAGCTTTGGTACCCTCTGGTCAGTTCCCCTTTGACCTCCTCAGAGATCTCAGGGGAAGCCATGAGCCTCTGGTAGGGACTGCGGGGCCTGTCGTAGACCGCGGAAACGGAGTTTCCGAGCGCACCGTGGCGCCTACCCGTTTCTTGTCGATGAGTTTACCGGGTTTGGTACCGTTTTTCCCGGTGAGGGAGAGTTTTTTCTTGTCGGATTTCAAGGAGCGGTCGATAGTGGCTGGACTTATCCGCAACAGCTTGTCTCTGATGTCTGCGGAGATGTGGAAGGGGGACCAGTCCTCAAAGAAGGGCATCTGTCCCCGGGCCAAAAGCTTCCCGCAGGGGTACCAGAAGAGGCAACGCGGGCTATTGACACGTTAGGGAAAGTATGGGAGTATTATGGCTAGTGTAGTTCTTTATGGACGCTGTTTAGAGTCTGTCTATAAAGTAAGCGACTTTGTGGACAGACTCTATTTATTGGCGCTACCGGGAAATGCTGTTTCGTCTCAGGGGGCCTCTGGATCTGCTTGTAGGGGTTCGAGTTCTCCGTGGGGAAGGCGCAGAGTTATCCATTCCGGCCCCTTCGTCTATCGGTTAGGACATGAGATTCTCAATCTTAAAAGAGGGGTTCAATTCCCCTAGGGGCTAAATGAACTACACTAAATGAACTACCGTAATTGCGCAGGATCCCCTTGTTACTCAAGCGTGTTAGTATGGTCGTCAAGCTATGTCCCAATTTGAGTGAACTGAGGCTGGTCCAAAACCGTGCGCGTGAGCGCACAGTCAATTAGTTTTGGAACAGGCTCAACTATGCATCATGCGTGAAACTGAGAATTGCCGGGCCGGGTCAGCTGAGGATTAACAGAATCGTATTTTTCTGATACGGTGCCGGATATGACACTAAACTGTGGTATTGTGGGACTTCCCAACGTGGGAAAATCCACTATTTTTTCGGCCCTCAGCTCCGCCCCGGCGGAGGTGGCCAACTATCCCTTTTGTACGATCAACCCCAATATCGGTATTGTCGATGTGCCGGATGGGCGGCTTACCAGGCTTGCCGAACTGTTTAAGCCCAAAAAGACCACCCCGGCAACGGTGGAATTTGTGGATATTGCGGGTCTGGTTAAGGGCGCTTCCCGTGGGGAGGGGCTGGGAAACCAGTTTCTTTCCCACATCAGGGAGCTGGGGATGATCGCCCAGGTGGTCCGCTGTTTTGACGATCCCGGCGTTATTCACGTGAGCGGTGCGGTGGATCCGGAATCGGACATGGAAACCATCAATATCGAGCTTGCCCTGGCGGACCTGGAAACCCTGGAGAAACGCCGGGAGCGGAGCCGGCGGGCCCTCAAGGTTCAGGCAAAGGCCGAGCAGAAACAGGTTGAACAGAGCCTTGCGGTTCTGGAGAAAATAGCCCCGGTCCTGGAAAAAGGCGCGCCGGTCCGTTCTTTGGGCCTTGATGACGAAGAAAAGGCCGCCGTCTACGATTGCCATTTTATTACCGCCAAACCTCAGGTTTACGTCTGTAACGTGGACGAGGAAACCATGCGCGGCATAGCGGCTGGGACTACGGACGGGACGGCGCCTGTGGGGGGCGGGCCCTATGTGGAGGCGGTCCGGAGGCGGGCCGCTCCGGAACATTCCCCCGTGGTGATTATCTGCGGTAAAATTGAGGCGGAACTGGGGGCCATTGAGGACCCGGAGGAAAAAAAAGCCTTCCTTGAGGAGCTGGGTCTTGAAGGATCGGGTCTTTCCTCCCTAATCCACGCGTCCTACGGGCTTTTGGGGTTGCGGACTTTCTTTACCGCCGGCGCGGACGAGTGCCGGGCCTGGACTATCCACGCCGGGGATACCGCCCCCCGTGCCGCCGGCGTCATCCATACGGATTTTGAGAAGGGATTTATCAAGGCGGAGGTTTACTCCTACGATGATATTGTTACCTACGGCACGGAGGCCCGGATCAAGGAAGCCGGCAAATACCGGCTGGAGGGCAGGGACTATGTTGTGCGGGACGGCGATGTTATGTTTTTCAAGTTCAACGTTTAGTGCTGGGCGCGCGGAATGACGATCATGCTGGACCGGCGCAGGGCGGCCATAAGTTCCGCTGAGGAATAATAGCGGTTCCTGCCGGCCATGCTGATCTCGTCCGGGTAGCGGAACCTGTTGGTGCCCCAATCGCTGGGAATGGGGTCGTTGATGATAAAATACTCCCCGTTCAGCGAATAGCCCTTGATGACGATGTAGTGTCCCACCGAATCGGTGTAGTACCTGCCGAAAAGACTGGAGGCGGGGTCCTGGCGGGATATTTTGATGCCGTCGGTATGGAACAGCACGATTGCCACACTGCCTGAATCTATCACATCCTTGACATTCTGAACCGACCGCAGCGGTTCGATGGTGGCGTTCACCCCCTCTTTTTTGATGACCGCCACAAGTTGTTCAAAACTGGTTCCGCCGTCCCCCTGCCAGCCTATAGCCTGACGGACTGTGGAAACGGGGAAGTACCTGCCGGTTCCCCAGCTTATGGCCATAGCAGCCGATGCGGGGCCGCAGTTGGACGCGGTCCCCGTGTTGTACTGGGTCCGGTACCAGTTGAACTGGCTTAAGTTGGCATCGGCGTGCATCGAAGGTAAGGGGCTGACAAAAACCGAATAGTAATATTCGCCCCTGTCCGGCTCCATCACCGTAAGGCCGTAGTAGCCGCTTTCTGTGAACCGGGCCCTGGTCAAAAAATTATCGGATTCGCTCAAATCCAGCGGGGCCTGATCCACCGAGGCGTAACGGGCCACCTTGGTGATTTCCCCGTTGACGACAAACATCTCGTCCGGGGAGGACAGCGTTACAAATCTGGTAGAACCCTGTTCCGCCATCGATCCGGGATGGGGAATATCAATGTACAGGGAGTTTGACTTGAAGATCGTTCCCCCGTTGTCCCGTGCGGTAAGGCGTACCACGTAGGTTTTGGGAACCGAATATTCATAAACGGGTTCGGACTGGAAACTCCGCTTGCCGTCCCCCAGGTCCCATTCAAACGATTTAAGGTTCTCCACATGGGGCTCAACGACGAAAAGACGGACGGATACGTTTGAATCCCCGGTGTTCCTGCTTTCAAAACTTATGGTAACGTTCTGGGTACTTGTCCGGGCCGGAACCGCGGCCTTGGGGGCGCTGGCCATCCGGATTTCCGCGGCCCTGGCGTTTTCGACGGAGGGGATGATGATTGTGGCCCCCACCCGGATGCGGTTGGCGTTGTTGATGTTGTTGTACCAGGCCAGAAGATCAAAGGGCAGATCGTAGGCGTAGGCAATTTCTGAAAGGGTTTCTCCGGGCCGGACCCGGTACTCAACATCCTCTTCCCGGTTGGCCGGGGTACCGGACCCGGTTATTTCTTCTTTGTCCTGAAAAATGGAAAAGGCAGCCCAGCTTTTTTCTTCCTGGGGGAGTACCAGCGGGGAGATGGACCAGTCGTTGTCCGGGTCTTCGTAGTAGGCGGCTATGTCATTGATTGTGGAAATGAGGTTTTCCGGGGGAAGTTCCGGGGATATGATGGCGAAGGAAACCAGGACAACCGCGCCTATAAGAAGGACGGCAGAAAAACCCAGAGCGGCGACACGGAGCATCAGGACACGCCGCTGTCTGGAACCGCGGGCACATAGTTTACCGTTCATTTTTCTGACAAATTCACCCATCTCCATTGCTCCCCTATCTAACAATATCGGGAAAAAGGAGATCTTTTTTTACAGAAATCACCCGCCGGCCCTCCCGTAACCCCGGATTATAAAACCCTGTATCGGCAACAGTTTACTGTATCAGTCTTTAGTCAATTTGTCCAGTGTTAGTATCGGGCACTTGGTAGCATCGGGCACTGTGTTAGCATTGGGAACACAAGTTATTCCCCCGGTGCGGTATGGGACGATCCCATTTCATCCCGGAATGGGATAAATTTGACCCCCATGCCGTTGTAGACATCACGCCGGTTAAGGGTAATGGTACCGTCTTCGGCCACTTCTTTTTTAACTTCCATGATGTACTGGCGCTGGGGCGGTCCCAGGGGCAGTACCATGATTCCGCCGGGTTTAAGCTGCTTAAGCAGGGGAGGGGGGATATGATCAATGGCGCAGGTTACAATGATCTTGTCAAAGGGGGCGTACTTTTCCCACCCGTAGTACCCGTCCCCCAGCTTCCGGCTGATGCCGCCGTAGGAGGGGTAGGTATTTTCCATGTCCCGGTACAGCTTGTCGGTTTCGATGTAGAGGGGTTTTATGATCTCGATGGTGTAGACATCCTGGGCAAGGTAAGAGAGGATGGCGGACTGGTAGCCGGAACCCGTGCCTATTTCCAGGACCCGGTCCCCGGATTTTATGTCCAGGGTGGTTGTCATCATTGCAACAACGTCGGGATCGGTAATGGTGGCCCCATAGCCGATGGGCAGCCAGGTATCGGCGTATTCCCGGCCCTTGTTCGCCTCCCGGACAAAGTGTTCACGGGGGGCCAGTAAAAAGGCCCGTACATCCTCCGGCCGCTTAAGTTCTGAGGTATGAACAAAGTCCTGGGCCAGGGCCCAACGCTTTTCCAGAAAGGCGGGGTTGTCGTTCCGGTTGGTCCGCATCCACGAAAGCCAGGCTTCCTTGGTCTCTATGGGCATGGACCGGGCCAGGGCCGGACCGTCGTAGTGCTTTGCCCCCGGCAGGACCTCGAAGGTAAGCCCGTAATCCGGGTCCCCTTCGGCAGGTACTGTATCGCCGCCCTCCTCCGGGCCGGTAAGCGCGGCGGCTTCCTCGTAACTTACGACCCGCTCCAGTCTTGAGGAGATTATTCCGGGAAGAAAGAGACCAAAAACAAGGCCCATGATGATCCCACTGACGAGGGAAACTACAACATAGGCCGGAATAGCTTTAGTAGCAGATTTCACATTATGTAGCTTATGCCATCCCCGAAGTCCTGTCAATTAATTGGCCTGTTATCCCCGTTATTACCCCGGATTATGCAGCGAAATGCCTCATTTCAAAGTGTTACCGAAAGGCATTGTTGTGGAAGGCCGGTTATACAGGTATAATAAGCGTATGAAACATGCCAAGTTTGCCGCTTTGTTTTTTATCTCCATCGCGGATATTTCGTATGAACTCTTTGTAATGCGTATCTTTTCCGTTGGCGGCTGGTCGAATTTTGGTTCCCTGGTCATCTCCACCGCTCTCCTGGGGGTCGGGCTTTCCGGAATCATCATTACCTTTTTGGATGACTGGGTTACCGCCCACTCCGGCCCCATCATGTCGGTCTGTGCCATCAGTCTCCCCCTGCTCATGGCGGGGGCCACCATCGTTGCCCAGCTTATTCCGTTTAATCCGGTCTTTCTTGCCACCGATTCCCGGCAGATATGGTTTATCGGGGCCTATTACATTGTGTACGGCCTTCCCTTTTTTGTGATTGCCGCCTTTACCGGTGTGGCCTTTATTGCCCTGCGGGACCAGATACAGAAGCTTTACTTCTGGAACATGGTCGGTTCCGGCATAGGGGGCTTTTTTATCATCGTTTTTATGTTTTTGCTTCCCCCCCGGTACCTGATTCTCCCCATTCTGGGCCTTTCCGTTGCGGCGGGCATATTTACCTGTGTGGAACGGGACGGGGAGACCGGGACCTGCCACTTTCCCTGGTCCCGGCTTGCCGCCCTGACCCTCTGTTCCCTGGCTTCCCTGGTTTCCGTCTTTTTGTGGGGGGATATCCGTATCTCCGACTACAAGGCCATAAGCTACGCGCGGAAGTACCCCGATTCCCTTCTGGTACATCATTCCTACAGCCCCGGCGGGGAGTACCATGTCTACGCTTCCCGGTATTTCCACTTTGCTCCGGGGCTTTCCGACATGGCGGCCCTGCGGAACACCCCTGTCTCTTCCCAGGTGTACTGGGGCCTTTTTGTGGACGGTTCCGGCCCTGTCGGGATTATGGGAAGCCTGCGTGAAACTGAACGGGCCTATATGGATTATCTGCCTATGGCGGCGCCCTATACCATGCTGGCCAATCCCGATGTGCTTCTTGTTAATCTGAGTGGCGGTATCAACGCACAGGTGGCCCGTTACAAGGGGGCGCGGAACATCGATATTGTGGAGCCCTCTTCCGAGATGATCCGGCTGTTGCGGGAAGACCCCAATATTGTCCGTTTTACCGGGAACCTGCTCAACACGGAACAGATCAACGTGATCCAGGGGGAAGGCCGGTCCTGGTGCGTGGATCACGCCGGGCATTACAACCTGGTGGAGATAAGCCTGGTGGATTCTATCGGCCTGTCGGATTCCGGGGGCTACGCTGTTCACGAGGATTTCAAGTTTACCGTGGAGGCCTTTAAGGATTATTTTTCCAGCCTGAAGGAGGGGGGCATTCTTTCGGTTACCGTATGGGATCGGCTTAACCCGCCCCGTAACGTGCTTAAACTGCTCAACAGCGTTATTACCGCCATGAAGGAGTCCGGAATGGAGGAACCGGAAAAGTGTCTGTATTCCTTTGGGCTTTTTATGTCTACTTCCACGATCCTCATAAAAAACGGCCCCTTTACGGAGGGGGAAATTTACGATCTTAACAATTTTGTAAAAACCCGCTCGTTTGAGCAGCTTTACGTTCCCGATACGGAACTGCCCCAGCGGGACATAGACATTCTGATGGGGGTGTACCATCAGCATTTTGAAGGCAGCGAAAGCGCCGCCGTGGAAAGTTTTACCAACGCCGACATGTACCGGGCGGCGATCCCCGTCTTTTTTGCGGGAAACGCCGCGGAAATTGAGGATCAGTACATCTTCGATATCCGCCCCATCCGGGACGAGCGGCCCTACTATTCAGGCTTCCTTAAACTTGACAGGCTGTCCATGTACCTGGACCAGATGGAGGATATTTCCGAAGAGTGGGGCTACCTGCTGCTTCTGGGGATGCTGGTACAGGCCTGTATGTTCGGGTTTATCGTTATTGTTATTCCCGTCATTGGCCGCAGAAAGACCCTGTTCAGGAATCCCGCAAGCGCGCTGGGCATTATCTTTTATTACGCCGGTCTGGGCCTGGGTTACATGCTTATCGAGATCTACCTAATCCAGAGGCTGGGGGTGTTCCTGTCAAATCCGACGTATTCTACGAGTATCGTTATTACAGTTATGCTGGTGTTTTCCGCTTTGGGGAATCTGGCTTCGGGACTGTTGAAGAAATTCCGTTCCTTCGTCGTGCCTCTGGCCTGCGCGCTGGTTGCCGGGGGGCTTTTGTTTTACATCCTGGGCCTTACCGGTTTTTTGGCCCCCTTCCATTCTGCGTCCCTTGTGAAGAGAATAGGTCTTTCGATACTCATCATTGCCCCGGTAGCGTTCTTTATGGGCGTTCCTTTTCCCAACGGTCTTGATACCCTGCAGAAAAACAAGCCCCACCTTTTACCCTGGGCCTGGGGCATGAACGGGGGGCTTTCCGTGGCGGGGAGCGCCCTGGCCAGGGTCCTGGCCGTTTCCAGCGGTTTTTCCGGCCTTCTGGGGCTGGGTATCGCGGTATATCTTTTGGCGGGAATTCTCTACCCCTCAAACAGAGGCTGGAGATTCAGGGAAGAAAGTTCAACGTAGCCGCACTGCGGCAGGAGACAGAAACTATGATAAAGCCTTCCGAGTTGCAAAGGTATTCTCTCTTTGGCGGTCTTATGCGGGAACAAATCGATGGTATTTTCACCCTGATGAAGCATGAACAGTACGAGGCGGGCCAGGATCTGATTGCCGAGGGGGAGGAAAACGGCCGGGTTGTCTTTATCTTTTCCGGCCGGGTGGCGGTGATCAAGAACGGCCTGGTGCTGATGGAATTCAAAGAGGGGGATACGGTGGGCGAAATGGAGGTTCTGGACATGATG
>JAITJW010000197.1 GCA_031278715.1 Treponema sp.
CTTTTCTCGTACACCGGACAGGACCGCGCCGCCCATTTGCAGGACCGGGAGGCCCGTCGCCTGGCCCTGCGCGGTGTGGAAAACTCCGTCAAGGAGGGGGATTTTGCCCAGGGTTTCGATGCCTGGCTTGGCTCGCTCCTGGATTAAAAGGTGTTAGGCGCGTTATGCGGCGCTACAAAGAAATTGAAACAGCGGGGAATCCCCGCAAAGGAGAAACAGGATGAAAACAAAGTTTTTGTCTATCGGAGCCGCTTTCATGGTGATGGCGGTGTTGTTTTTAGCATGTGGCGGCGGGCCGACTCCCGTTTCTGCTCCGGCAGTTTTGTCGGACGAATTGGATGTCGCCATTCGGGAAACATCGGATTACCTTAACGGTCAGCTTCCCAGGGGGAACAAGCTGGTGATCCTCAACATCCAGTCGGACTATCCGGCGCTGTCGGAGTATGTCATTGATGAGCTTATCGCCAACATCGTAAACGACAAGGTTTTTTCTGTGGTGGACCGGCAGCAGCTTGACACGATCAGGGCGGAACTGGATTTTCAGATGTCCGATGAGGTGGATGACAACACGGCGCAGACTCTGGGCCGGATGGCCGGCGCGCAGATCATCGTATCCGGCGCGGTTTCCCGGGTCGGTGATCTGTACCGCCTGCGTATCCGGGCCCTGAGCGTCGAGAGCGCCCGGATTGAGGGGCAGTTCAACCGGAACATTCCGGAGGGCCCAACCGTTGCCGCCCTGGTGAAGAGCCGGGCCACCGGTTACGGCGGTGAATCGGGTTACGGCGGGACCACGCCTGCCATTACCGCGGCCCCTGCTGCACCCGCCGCGGCTGCTCCGGTTACTACGCCTGCCGCTCCGGTTGCCGCAGCCGTAGCGCCCGCGTCCGTTCCCGCAGCCGCGCCTGCGGCCCCGCCCTCTGCACCCTCCACCTACAAATCCGGTGACAGGGGTCCCGCGGGTGGCTTCATCTTTTATTCAAACGAGGTCGCCCAGGAAGATGCCCCGCTTCCGCCCCTTACACGGGACTACGGGATAGGCGAGGCCGGACCCGGGGGTGGCGCCGTGTTTTACCCGGTTGCCCAGGTAGTTACTCCGCTTCCGCCCCTTACACGGGACTACGGGATAGGCGACACCGGACCGGCAAGCGGTGTTGTGTTCTACCCGGCCGCGCTGGTAACGGCCGCGCCTGTGCCTGCTACGCAGGAATACGAGATCGGCGATACCGGACCTGCGGGCGGCGTTATCTTCTTCATCAACCCCCAGGCTGGCGAGTGGACGTACCTGGAGGCGGCGCCCGCGTCTACGGAAACCCAGATTAGATGGGGGGCGAATGGTGTGGACGCCGGCGGCAAGGGAGCGAGCATCGGTGAGGGGAAGACCAACACCCAGACGATACTAAGGGCCATGAATGAGGTTGGGGTATCCGTCCCCGCGGTACAGTACTGTGTAAACCTGAACCAGGGCGGCTTTCAGGACTGGTTTTTACCCAGCAAGGCGGAACTCAACTTGATGTATTCAAACCTCAAAATGAAGGGTCTGGGCGGCTTTAAGAATGAAACTTACTGGTCCTCGACAGAATCTGGTAGTGACACTGCGTGGTATCAAAACTTCAGCGATGGCAGTCAAATTGGTTATCATGGTAAAGACTATCCCAGATACGTTCGGGCGGTGAGGGCCTTTTAAGCCGGTCCGGCGGGGACCGGGGTATTTGCGTAAAGGTCCCGGCCCGCCGGACAAAGCGGCTCTGTTGCTGGTCCAAAGATAGGGCCAGTGCAACAGGCTGCCAGGAGTTCTTCCGCGCGCAGGGCCGGCGCTGCACGGTTTATGTCGCGGACGGGGGCCGCCACTCCATGTCGTTGTCCAGGGGGTAGATGGGGCGCCGTACCTTGCGGTAGGGGATGCTTTCCAGAACCTCGTTGGCGCAGCCGCGGGATGTAGCCAGGATGGCGCGGGCGGCAATGGAGCGGAAACAGGGTTCCAGGTAGCCCAGTTTTACTACCACCAGGCAGTGGTCCGCTGCGTTGACCCCCAGGGCCGGCAGCAGGTCTTCATCCCCAAAGCCTATGTGTTTTGACGTAATGCTGATAAGGATGTTGCGGTAACTTACCAGGGCCAGGACCGAATGGTAGGGGCCAAAGTCGTTTACGATCTTTTTTACTTTGACCCTAAGGGGGATCTTCCTGCCGTTAAGCTTGTCCCAGTTACCCCCCAGCGTAATGTCGATCTCCGCCCCTTCCCCGGCCTTGGCGCAGGCCGCCGCGGCGGGGGCATCGTAAAACCCGCAGTAGAGCAGGGGGCCGGGAAGCCTGTCCGCCTGGTCTATCGTGGCGAGGAGTTCTTCCAAAAATTCTGTGGCGTCTCCCGCCGCCCCCGCGGTGGGGTTGTCCCCGGAGTCTGAAACAAAGACCGGGCGCTCCCCCTGTTCCAGGACCGCGGCATAGGCGACGGCCAGGGCTTCTTTGGAGTTGTAGTACTCCGTACGAAATTTGAATTCCCCCCGGCGCCGCCAGAATTCTTCCGCCAGTTTCCGGGCTTCCCGATCCGCAGTATTGCTGTCTTCCTCAAAGGCTGAAACCAGGACCGTAACAGCGTTATGTTCACAGTCCGCCCAGGGGAAGCCCAGAAGCAGAGATGCCGCAAGCATGGCCGGCCGGTCCGGGGCCGCCTGTTCCAGTTCCCTGCAGGCTGCGATAAGCGAGAGCATGGGTTCCGCTGCGGTTTCGGACTTTTCACCGGCTATCATCATCGGAATATGCTGGGCGGCAGTGTAAAGTTTTTTCCCCGTGCCAAGGGCTTTTAGCAGCATCCCTGCGGCCAGTTCGCCGGTTTCGTAGCTGTCCACATGGGGGGCGGTTTTATAACCGGCAAAGGCGTCAACGGCCCGCAGCAGAGCCGGCGTAATCGTGGCGTGCATGTCCAGTGCCGCGGTAAAGGGAATGTCGGGCAGGATCTGCCGCAGGGCCCCGCACAGATCGCCTTCGGCGCACAGACCCCCTTCCACCTTCATGGACCCGTGGAGGGCAAGGCAGACACCGTCGATGGGACCCTGTTTTAGCGCCTCCCGCGCCCGGTCCAATACTTCGGTCTTGATCTTGTGGTAAAAAGAAGCGGAGACTACTCCGTTGGGCACCGCCCGCGCCAGTACCGTGGGAACAATGTCCGCGCCTTCCCTTTTCAGGGTTTCGATGATCCCCGCCGAGGAATGTCGGGATAACACGGCCTCCCCGGCAACTTTATCGTTCCGCAGTACTACAAAATCTTCTTCCCCCGTAATAATGGGGTTAAGGGAATTCGATTCATGGCTAAAACCGCCGGTTAAAATTCGCATATACTCTCCTTAACTAGAGTCTGTCCATACGGTAGACACATTATGGACAGACTCTAACTAACCGTAAAGGTCCCGTATATTAAATTCAAGGCGCTCCGGCCCTATCCCGGCAATTCTCAGTTTCAAGATTGAGAGCATGACGATTGACAGATCGTGTACAGACTAATTATAAGTAATTAAAACTTGCTCTGTAACCTGCGCGGTGTGTAACAAAGCGTGTAACCAAGGGGGCGTATATGAAAAAGATGATCGCGGCATGTATGTTGGCTTTTGTCATCCTGCCGGTGTTTGCCCAGGAACCGGAAAAAAAGAACGCGGTGTTTGTTGACCTGAGTTATCCGTTGATGGGGCTGATTTATGGCGGATTTGGGATTGGGGGAGGATACGAGCGTGCATTGCTGCCCCAGGTGTCGGCAGGTGGGAATTTCGGTTATGTAGGCTTTTCCCTGGAAAATATAGAGTATCTGGGCTTTGATATACGTGCCGATATCCGCTATTATCCGTTAGGCACGGCAATTAGTAAATTTTATATCGGGGCGATAGCCAGTTGCTCTTCAATATCAATAACTTATAATAGTTCCAGACAGACCAGTTACCCCTTCACGGTTGCCGGCATAGCAGGGTGGAAAGGCGTATCCGGCAGCGGTTTTTTTTGGGAGCCCTATGTCGGATACCGGAAAGCCTTCGGCGAGCTGAAACTGCCGGCAGGTACAGGGAATATTGATCACCTGAGCAATCTTATTAACGGTCTTGTTTTTGGCATTGGTCTTGGCTGGGCATTTTAAGCCCGGCCGGAAGCTGGGGAGGTTGCATGGACAGGGTACATGAGGATCGTATTGTTCACTACGATTGCCGGAGGATACGGGAGACTTTTCCCATAGACGGGGATCTGGAAAAACCCGTGTGGAAACAGGCGGAGAAGACCTGCCGTTTTGTGGACATGGTTACCGGCGAGCCGGCGCCGTTTACTACCCGCGCGGCGGCCCTGTGGGACGAGAAAGCCCTCTACGTAGCCTATTGGATCGATGAACCCGATGTCAGAGCCTCCCTGACCGAGCGGGATTCCCTTATCTGGTTTGACAATGACGTAGAACTTTTTTTTGATGGTGAAGACTGTTACTACGAATTTGAAATTAACGCCTTTAACACGGTCTATGAAGTGTTTTTTATCTACCAGGATGCCCTGAAAAAGGGGAGCCGCTTTGACCGGGCGGGATTCGACCTGTACAGCCGGGATGTGGATGTACTGTGCGGCTTTCAGGATCCAAGCCGGTTTAAGAAGGACCCGCGCGGGCGGCGCTGGGCCTTTATGGACTTTGATTTTCCGGGCCTTAAGAGCGGCGTTAAAATTGAAGGGAAGATCAACGATCCTTCCCACATCGACAAGGGCTGGACCGTAGAACTGGCCTTTCCCTGGGAGGGTTTTAGGATTCTAAGCCCCGCTAAGAATTTCCCCCCCGCGGACGGGGACAGCATCCGCTGGCAGTTGTTCCGGTTTGAGAACCTGCGGGCCAACGGCAAGGCCCTGGCAAGCGCCGGCTGGGCCCTGAACGAACACGGGGTCTACGATTCCCACCGCGCGGAAAACTTTGCCTGGCTGCACTTTAAGGATTAAGCGACCGGTTGCACTGAATTGTATCGGCCGAATTTCGGGTTTTTAAGATGAAGGACGCGACGATCTCAAGCGCAACAGGCTGCTGGCAGTTTCTTGCGCCTCACTCATAAACCGGCGATCTGTTACACTTGTAGCCTGTTGAATATCAACGCAAAATGGAGGATGGAGGTAATGATGACAGCGGCAGAGGCTGCACTGGCGGCCAAGGATTTGACGTTTGAGAAAGTGTGGGCCATGTTCCAGGAGACGGACAAGCATCTGAAGGAGCTGTCTGAAGATACCAGCAGACAGATCAAAGAGCTTTCTAAGAAAGCTGACCTGCGGCAGGAGGAAACCAGTAAGCAGATCAAGGAGCTTTCCAGAAATATCGGGGGCTTGAGCAGTTCCCTCGGCAGGTGGGCGGAGGAGATGATTTCTGCAAACCTTTGGGAGAAGTTCAAGGCCCTTGGTTTCACCTTTACGCACGGAGGGCCTGAGAAATAC
>JAITJW010000004.1 GCA_031278715.1 Treponema sp.
GTGCGCTAAACGCGCACGGTTTTGGAACAAGCTCTTGGAAAAACCGGCAAAGGCCCGGTTTTTCCACCAAAATCAAGGTAGCTGTTCCAAAAACTGAAGTTTTGGAACAGCCTCATGTAATTATCTTTAATTCGAAGGTTTCACCTGTCTGCCGGTTATCGAGGAGTAGCAGGAGGCGGCAGGTTCATTCCGTTACGTTCCGCCGGTGGAGGAGTTTAAGGTCGATGCGGCCTGCCACGTTGTTGGCTATGGCTACGTTCTGCCGGACCCGCTCCGGGCTGCGCATGCCCACCAGGACCACGTCTACCAGGGGATTGCTGAACACGAACTGGAGGAGAGCGGGGCCGTAATCAAAATCGTCGTCTGCCCGGATCATCTTCATCCACCGCTGGAAAAGGCCGGATGTGGGGGCCCGCATACCGGCGATGCCCATGCCCTGTTTTTCCGCGGCCAGAAGGCTGCCGAAGGGGCGGGTGGGTTCGTAGGGGTGCTGGAAGGTGAAGTTATAGCAAAGTTGCACCGCATCAAAACAGCCACATTCGATAAGATCGAATGTGGCCCGGTTGTTGTCTTCGCTGGTAAAACCGATAAACCGTACCAGGCCATCGGCCTTGGCTTTCTCCATAGCCTCCGCCATGCCCTGGGGGGCCAGGATCTTCCGGGCCCGCTCGTCGGTATAGGTGCCGCCGTGTATCTGCAGCAGGTCCACATAGTCCCGGCGCAGTCGTTTAAGGCTTCCCTCAATGGAACGCATGACCCCATCGTAATCGGTGGGTACACAGGTAGTGGCAAGGAAGATCCTCCCCGGTTCCAGGCATCCCAGCACATCGCCAACTATCGCCTCGGAAATCCCGTCTCCGTAGGCCGGAGCCGTGTCAAAGTACGTTACCCCTAACTCCACCGCGGTTTCCAGCGCCTTATGCGCCGATTCCCGTGACTCGTCCGCGGCGGGGTCGTAGGGGCGGATGTAGTTTTTTATCCCCAGCGCTGCACCTCCAAAACCCAGGCGGCTTACGGTAGCGCCGGTTTTTCCAAATTGTACATATTCCATACGGTTATCCCCCCACCTTTATTGTAGCATCTCTTCCGGTCTCTGGGATATAGTGAGCTCGTGGATGATATACACGCGCGGCTCCTTGATCTGGGGCTTACCATTCCGCGGTTGCTCCTTCCCCGGAACCCAGCCGATCTTTCCGCCTGGGCGGTTATCGCCTGTGATCAGTTTACCCAGGACCGGTCTTACTGGGAACGGGTGAGGCAGGCTGTGGGGGATAATGTTTCCACCCTTCATCTGATATATCCTGAGGTTTTTCTGGCGGAGGGGCCGGATAAGGGGGAGGGACGGATCGCCGCCATACACCGGACTATGGCCTTGTACCTGGAGGGGGATGTGTTTGCCCCACCCTTGAACGGCTGCATGTACATTGAGCGGGATACTCCCTATCACCGGCGGCGGCGGGGCCTGGTTGTGGCGGTGGATCTGGACCGCTACGACTGGGAGGGCCGGGTCAGGACCCTGATCCGTTCCACCGAGGGTACCCTGCCGGAACGGCTTCCCGCGCGGATGGATATACGCCGGAACGCCCCCCTGGAAAGTCCCCATATCCTGCTCCTGGTTGATGATCCCCAGGATATCCTGCTGGGAGATCTGGCCGGCCTTTCGGCTTCCGCCGAACCGGCTTACCGGGGGAATTTGATGCTGGGTTCCGGTTCCATTACCGGCTGGCGGCTGGACAGGGAAAATCAGTGGGCCCGTATCGCCGGGCGGCTGGAAACTCTCCGGCTCAAGGCGCATGACGGTTTCCTCTATGCCGTAGGGGACGGTAACCATTCCCTGGCCGCTGCCAAGGGGGTCTGGGAGGAATACAAGGCCGCCCACACTGGGGAGGAGGGGCTTGCGCAGAACCCCCTCCGTTTTGCCCTTGTTGAGATTGAGAATCTCCACGATCCGGCGATTTCCTTTGAACCCATCCACCGGATCGTGTTCAACACGGATATGGACACCCTGCTGGGGGCCCTGGCCCCGCTGCCGGGTCTCCGGGTCCTCTCTCCTTACGGAGTCCCTGACGGAGTCCCTGACGGGGCCCCTGGGGGAGGGCCGGGAAAGGGGCCGGAAAAGCTTTGCCGCCTGGTGGGGGACCGGAACGCCCCTAAAGCCCGGCTGGGCCTGGTGTCCGGTTCCCGCTGCCTGGTACTGGAGGCAGATGTCCCCGGTCTTGTTACCGTGGCCCTGCAGCCCCTGCTGGACCGCTTTGCCGGCGGGGAAGTTTCTATCGACTACATCCACGGCGGGGAAGAACTGTTCCGTCTGACCGGTACGCTGCCCTCCGCCTCCGGGCAGCCCCCGGGCCGGAGGCCTTCGGGGGGAAACAGCGCGGTGGGTATCCTCCTTCCCCCCGTCCGCAAAGAGGACCTTTTTGAAACCGTGGCCCGTTCCGGCCCCCTGCCCCGAAAAAGTTTTTCGATGGGGGAAAGCGTGGAAAAACGTTTCTACCTGGAGTGCCGGGCCCTGGGGTGCTAGCAGTCAGCAATGAAATTGTAGCTTAGTCTCCCGGCAGGGAATTTCAAACACAGCAGGCAGCCGGACAGCGTGGTAGATGCGACTGATATGAATACGTACTTTAGTACCGGGTTTTTCCTCATATTCTTTGAATAGTCCAATACTTTTGCCGGGACGCACGGTATCATCAACTGTGGATTTGTAATGAAGTGTATGAGTTATTATACATATATGACAAAAATCCTGCTACTGCACAGTTTTTTATAAGATATCTTCTCTCCGGCTCTTTTCCCGGAACCTTAGTAAGCTTCGTAGATGTAAGGGATTGGCCCTCTCCTCCTATGTTCATTCGTGAACATACCTGCTATGGTTATGTTACCGACCGGTCGTTAACTTACGAATGGAACCGCGGTATTTTCAAAGGCGTTTTCATAAGGAGCTCCGGCAGAACATGACAAGAGCAGATATTATCCGGGTAGCCTTTGATGTGTGGGGCAGAACGTGTTACCGCAGTACCAGCCTGAGCGAGGTTGCCGGGGAACTGCAGGTAAGCAAGGCCGCCCTGTACCGCCATTTTACCAGTAAACAGGCCCTGCTGCAGGCGATGTACGACTGGTTTCTTGACGATTACTCCGCCGCGGTAAAGGACGGGTTCCACCAGGCTACCGCCACCGGTCCCAGGGAGGCCATCGGTATCCTGATCCGGGTTATCATGGGGTATTACGCCCGGAATGCCCACGTGTTCATGTTTTCCCTGGTCTATGTCTACGGCGAACAGCGCCTGGGGAATTCCCGGGAACTCCTGATAAAACGGGGGGTAAACATGGAGGTCTTTGAGGCAATACAGGAACTTATCCCCGGTTCCCCCGCGACTCAGCTGGTTTTGGCTACCCTTATCTTTGCTATGGCATATTTTCACCGCGTAAGGTCCCCCGAAACTACAGCGCCCCCGGAAGGGGGGACCTGTGCGGAACCGGAGATTGAATGGGATATTTCTCTGGTCCTCTGTATCGTTTCTCATGGTGTAGGGTTTCACAAGAAAGAGACGGATACTCTGGATTATGGCTTTCTGGAAGGGAAAGTATCCGGGATCAACCGGGATATTGAGGAGAATGAACTGCTCCACTCCGTGGCGGAAGCCGTAGCCGGCGCCGGGCCCTGGAATGTTTCCATGGAGATGGTAGCCCAGGTCTCCGGGCTTTCAAAAAGCGGCCTCTATGCCCACTTTACCAACAAGCGGGACATGGTGGTTCAGCTTTTTGTTACCGAATTTGACCGGATCATCGACTTTGCGGAAAAAAGCATGGAATTTTCCGCAGATCCGGCAGAGCGGCTGTACCTGGCGATTTTCACTATTTGCGATTACCTCCGTTCCCGGCCGGATGTCCTCATTGCCCTGGACTGGCTGCGGACCCGGCGGATCGGAGCGCGGGAGTCCGGGGAAAAGATGATTCCTCCCCGTTTCTACCGGATTTTTCGGAATATTCTGTGTTCAGCGGAACTTAAGCGGCGCCTTTCCGGCATTGAGGACGACTGGATCCCCGCTTGGATACTGTTTTTGATTGTGGCCTCCCTTATGCACGGTATCTGGGCGGATAGCAGGAGGTTCATGGAGTGGCTGAACATGCCGAAAGGCAGCCGGCGAAAGCTTTCCCGGGAGGAACTTGCCAAGGTCCCCAACGAATCTTTTCGGAATCTGTACCGGTTTATCGTTCTGGGGATAGGGGATTCCGGACCCCCGGCAGGTACTGATGAGGCGTCAGGTGAGAATTATGAAGAGGATATGGTCCGACAGTAGGAGGATCGCCTTTTCCAGGGACCGCGCGTATGCGGGTCCGGATATTACAGGCCGATTCGGAACATTCGGCGGGGTACCGCGTTTGCTGGATTCGGTGTTAAGGAGACTGCTATGAGAAGAAACGGATGGCCGGGTACCAGGCTGCGCCTCAAGGCGTGGCCCGCGGTCTGGCTGCTTATCCTGGTTCCCCTGTTTGGGGGGACCGGTTCCCTGGGGGCCCAGACGGGCACCGCGGGGCAGGAAACTGCGCCGGCAATGCGCCTTACCGTTGAGGAGGCGGTAGAACTGGCCCTGAAAAACAACCTTTCCCTCCAGTCCGGGGCTATTAACCTGGACACAAAAAGACGGGCCAGCGATCTGGTGTGGAACCAGTTCCTTCCGGATCTGTCGCTGCGGGGGACCCTGGCGCGGCAAAACAAGGCGAGTACCCAGAGTGTTCCAAATTTTTCATCGATGCCGCCCACTTATACCGAAGTGGAACTTCCCCGGTGGAGCCTGCAGGGGAACATATCCGCCAGCCTGACCCTGAGCGCCGCCCTTGTGGCGGGGATTCAGGCTATCAAGGCCGATTACCAGGCCGGCATGGTAAGCTACGAAAAGGCCAGGGCCCAGACCGAACGGGATGTCCGCAAAGCCTACAACGACATGCTCCTTTTGGCAGAAAACATCACCCTGCTCCGGGCAAGCTACGAGGCGGCGGAATGGCAGGTAAGCACGGCCCAGGCCAACTACCGGGCCGGTCTTGCCCCGGAACTGACCCTGCTTCAGGCCCAGGTTGCCCGGGACAACATGAAGCCCAGCATCAATCAGGCGGAAAACGGTCTTATCCTGTCCCAGGCCCGGCTTGCCATGACCCTCGGGCTGCCCTATGAGACCCGCTTTGAACTGGTCTCCACACCGGTGGAAACCGGTTTTATCCCCCTGGACCTGGCGGAACTTATCAACCGGGCAGTGCAGGATAGACCGGATATCCGGGAACTGCAGCGGCAGATTGTGGCCCTGGAAAAAAACCGCCATGCCCGCTCCCTGCAGACCCGTACCCCCACCCTCAGCCTTACCTGGAACATTAGCCCCATGTTTGGCGCGGACCCCTTCAAGGATAGCTGGTTCAAAAAAGATAACTGGACCGACAGGGGAAGCTTTGCCATTACCCTGGGGATAAGCCTGAACGGTCTTTTCTCCTTTACCAAAGAGGGACAGGCCATCAAGGACATAGATAACCAGATAAAGGTGATGGCCAGCAGCATCAATCAGATGATCCAGGGCACGGAGATGGAAATTTACAATACCCTCCTTACCCTGGCACAGGTCCAGTCCACCGTGGAGACCCAGGCCGAGACCGTGAGGATAGCGGAACAGTCCTACAGGCTTACGGAAGAAGCCTACCGGGCGGGTCTGCAGGACTTTTTACAGGTGCAAAACGCAGAGTTAGAACTGCACAAAGCCAGGCTGGAAATTATAAAGCAGCAGAACAGTTACCGGAACAGCCTTATCGATCTTGAATACGTGACGGGTATTCCGTTTGGGACTCTAAGCACGTGGGAAGGGGGAAACTGATGTACAGGAAATATCTTTTGCGCTTCGGCCTTATAAGCCTGGCGCTGGTAATAGGGGCGGGTTTTAGTTCGTGTGAACGCATACAGGCCATTGGGGGGCGTCTTGCGGGACAGGACACCCCGCAGGAATCGGCGCCTGTCCCGGTTTTTGCGGTTAATACTACCGGCGCCGCCCAGGGGCAGATACAGGATTACCTGACCCTTTCCGGAGACATTGTAGCAGGCTCTACCGTGGATACCTATTCGGACGCGGCGGGGAAGATCACCCGTCTGTACGTTACGGTGGGCAGCCGGGTAAGCCGGGGCGCCCCCATTGCCCAGGTGGACCCCTCCAAACCGGGTATGCGCTACGTGGAAAGCGTGGTCCGGGCCCCCATAAGCGGGACCGTGATAAGCCTTCCCGCCCAGGTAGGAATGACCATAAATCAGCAAATATCCCTGGCAAAAATTGCCGGAGGCGGGGCTCTGGAAGTAAGGCTCTACGTAGCGGAACGTTTTATATCCCGGATCAGACTGCGCCAGCCCTGTGAGATTATGATGGACGCCTGGCCTGGGGAGATCTTCCGGGGCACGGTACACGAGATCGCCCCCACCGTGGACCCCGCCAGCCGCACAATGGAGGTGCGGATCAATGTGGACAATCCCGAATCAAAGTTAAAGACCGGGATGTTTGCCAAGGTACGGCTTATTACGGAGACAAAGGAAGGGGTAGTTAAGATACCCGCCAATGCCCTGGTACAGCGTTTTGGCGAGAGCTTTGTCTTCGTGGTGGAACCGCTTAACTCCGCCGAAGGGGGCTTTGTCGCCCGGCGCCGGGACATTACCCCCGGCATTCTTATCGACGGAGTGCTGGAAATTCAGGCCGGTCTTGAACCCAGGGACGAAATTATTGTCCGGGGTCAGACCCTTTTGCAAGACGGCGCCAGGGTCAACATCATTGAACGGATCCCGCCCCTGGATACCACTTCATCTGATACGTAACGCATAAAGGGGATTAGTTATGAATTTTACCAAATTAATTGTTTCCCGGCCCACCACCATTTTTGTTATTTTTGTGCTGCTCATCATGTTGGGGGGCTTTGCCTTTGTCAATCTTCCTATCGATCTGACGCCGGAGATCAACCCTCCCTACCTGACGATCTATACCAATTATGCCGGAGCAGGGCCGGAGGAAGTGGAACGATCCGTTAGCCGGACATTGGAAGCCGCCCTTTCCAGCGTTTCCAGTCTGGAAAAGGTAACTTCCACATCTTCCAAAGGCGCAAGTACGATAATGCTGGAGTTTACCTACGGGACGGACCTCATAGACGCCTCCAACTCCGTCCGGGACTCCCTGGAACGGGTACGAAACTACCTGCCCAGCGGAGTCGATGCCCCGACAATTTTCAGATTCGATCCCTCCATGATCCCCATTATGGGCCTTATGGTAACGGGGAACCGCAGCCCGGAGGAACTGCGGGAGATAACCGAAAGCAATATTGTTCCCCGGCTTGAGCAGGTCCCCGGGGTGGCAACCGCATCGCTAAGCGGCGGGCGGCAGAAGATCATCCGGGTAGATGTGCCCCAAAACCGGCTTGAAGCCTACGGCCTTACGATCAGCGATATTCAGAGAGGCCTGGCGGCCAACAACCAGCAAATTTCCGCCGGAACCATTGTCGAGGGGGATATTTCCTATATCCTCTCTACGATGGGGGAATATACGTCCCTGGAACAGATACTCGGTACCGTTATCGCCTACAAAGGGGGCGGTGTTACCGCGTCCGGGGCAGAACCCCCCAAAACCGTGTACCTGCGGGATATAGCGGATGTGTACGAAGGTTACCGGGACGAGAGCAGCACAGTCTATGTAAACGGCCAGACCGCCGTGCAACTGCAGATCCAGAAACAGAGCGGAAAGAATTCCGTTCAGACCGCCAGTGAACTGCGGTCCCGGCTTACCAAAATTGCCGCCGAGATCCCTATGGATATCAAGATTACGGAACTCTTCAACACGACCGACCAAATCGAAAATTCGATCAAACAGGTTGGTTCCACTGCCGTCATAGGAGCCTTGCTGGCAATAGCAGTTCTGTTTATCTTCCTGCGTTCCATCAAGCCTACCTTGATCATCGGGATCAGTATTCCTGTGTCCATCATCATTACCCTTATGCTGATGTACTTTGCCAACCTTACACTGAACATCATGACCCTGGCGGGGCTGATCCTGGGGGTAGGGATGCTGGTTGACAACAGTATTGTTATTCTGGAAAACATCTACCACTACCGGGAGAAGGGGGCCAAACTTACCACCGCCAGCGTTATCGGTACCCAGGAGATGATCATTGCCATCGTCGCCTCTACCCTGACAACCATCTGTGTGTTCGCCCCCCTGGTAATGTTCCAGGGGCTTCTGGAAATGGCGGGGGAACTGTTCGCGGGAATCGCCTTTACGGTAGTCATTTCCCTGGCTTCTTCCCTTTTTGTCGCCATATTTCTGGTACCCGTGCTTTCCAGCCACTACTTCCCCCTGGTTACCCGGAAGCAAAAACCCCTGCGTGGTTTTCTTGCCTCCATTGACCGGGCATTTGAACGTTTCTTTGCGGGGCTGGAGAAAGCCTACCGTCATGCCATTAACTGGGTTCTGACGCACAAAGCACTCACCGTGTTGGTCATGCTGATCCTGTTTGTGGGAAGCGTGTCTATGATCGGAGTTATCGGCTGGGTCTTTATGCCGCAGCAGAAAGCGGACAATGTAACGATCAGTGTAACCCTGCCCCTGGGTACGCCCCTGTCGGAGACCGAGGCAACCCTGCACCGGCTTCAGACCATTGTGGAGCAGGAGATCCAGGGCTACAGCCAGATCGTAGTCAACGCCGGGGGCGGCGGCACACTTTCCAGCGGCAGCAGCAATACCGGTTCCCTGCGGATCGGCCTGCCCCCCTACGATCAGCGGATCATGGAGGCTAACCAGATACAGGCCATTATGCGGGAACACTTTAACGAATTCCCCGGAGTTACCTTTAATATTAGCGGGGCTATATCGCTGAGCGGCGGAAATCCCGTGGACATTGTGATCCGTGTTGACGACATGGTGAAGGGTAAGGCCCTGGCCGAACAGATAGTAGCGCTGCTTGAGGAAAAAGTCCCCGAAGTAACCGAACCCCAGATAAGCCTGCAGGACGGCCTTCCCCAGATCGAGATAGAACTTGACCGGGAACGGATCTACGCGCTGGGCCTTAATACCTTAACCATAGGTAACGAGATCAAGGCCGCGGTGGACGGCCTAATCGCCACCCGCTACAAGAGCGGAAGCCATAACTACGACGTAGTGTTAAGCCTGGCAAAGGAAGACCGGAGTACCCGGCCGGCCCTGGATCATATCTTTGTGAACAGCCAGGTTACGGGAAGCCGGGTTCCCCTGTCCAGTTTTGCCTCCTATGTGGAAGGTACCGGCCCCATGTCCATCACCCGGGAAAACCAAAGCCGGACCATCCACATAACCGCCGGGATGGCTGCGGGGACCACAAGTAATATCCTGGATCAGAAGATCCGCAATCTTATTGCCCAGGAGATCCCCGCAGATGACGACGTGATCATCGAATTTGCGGGAGATAACGCGAAAATGGTGGAACTCTTCATAAACTTCGCGCTTATCCTTGTGGTTGCCATCGCCCTGGTCTTCGGCATCATGGCAAGCCTCTTTGAATCCTTCCGGGACCCCTTCATCATACTGTTTACCATTCCGCTGTCGCTCATCGGCATTGTAACCATCTACTTTATCACCGGCGATACATTTAACATCCTTAGCGCGGTCGGGCTTCTGGTGCTGATGGGCGTTATCGTCAACAACGGTATCGTCCTGGTGGATTATACCAACACACTGCGCAAACGGGGACTTCGCCTCCACGATGCCTGTGTGGAAGCCGCGGGGAACCGTCTCAGGCCCATCCTTATGACCACCCTGACCACGGTTCTTGGCCTGGTACCTATGGCCTTCTTCCCCGGAGAAGGATCGGAAATGACAGCCCCCATCGGCAAGACTGTCCTGGGGGGCCTTTCCTTCGGTACACTGATGACCCTGTTCCTAATGCCCACAATTTATTATATTTTTAACCGTCACTCCGAAGAGCGGGACGCCCGGGCCCAGGCCCGGCGGGAAGAGATTGCCGCAGGGCTGTCCCACCGGAAGGAGAAACCTCAAGTTAAAGATAAAGGCCATGTGGCAGCATCATTAGGGGAGGTTCTGTAATGATCCGTGTTGAAATAATCGCCAACCATTCGGTAGAGGAAAACATCCTGGAAGCCTTTTCCCGGGAGGGCGTGGGGAAGTTCTACACCAAGTACCCCAACGTCTTTGGCATCGGCAACTCCGGCCCCCGCATGGGGGACGCCGTCTGGCCGGAGGAGAATTTAGCCCTGGTCGTCTGGTGCGAGGAGGATGAAGCCCGCGGCATCGCCCAGGCGGTGGACGAGGTAAAGAAGCAGTTCCCCGACGAGGGGATCAGGGTTTTCGGCCTTCCCGTCCAGCAAAACTGCTTCCCCCAGGGAACCTTCTACCCCGGAGCGGGACCAGGTCAGGGAGTCGGCCAGGGCCCCGGCGCAGGCCCGGCCCAGGATACCGTTTTTGCCCAGCCGGAAGTTCCCACTGAGCCATCGTCCGTTCCGCCCTACACCGTACCGTCATCCGGTACAGTGCGGCACGACGCCGCAGTTCCCTCACGAGCCCCGCTGGACCCAATATCGCCTCCGCCGCAGGTTCCCGCCTATGCTCCGCCGGTCTACTCGTCCCCCGCGACCCCGCTGCCGGCTGCTGCCGGCCCCGGAATCAACACGGAGTACGACGGACAGAACATGGACGAAGAGCATTGACGCTCCGCGTTACGGTCTAGCAGCCTGTTACACTTGGAGGAAACCATGTCCTACGTTCATCCAAAACTACAGGCCTTTACCGACGCCCTGGAGGAACTGTTCCACGAGGTAGACACCGAACTGGAGAACAGTTACGGCAGCCGTTTCCCCCTGCACCCTAACCGGCCCCGGCGGGGGGAAACAGCCAACCCGGAAATGGACGGCCTCTTTGAAGTGGCGCCGGATTTTACCGCCGGCCTTGGTTCCGAAAAAGGCCGGGGGTACCTGGTTTCCCTGCGCGTCGCCACGCTGGAACGGGTACCGGCGGCGGATTTCGAGGCCATCATGACCCATGCAGCCGAACTGGTCCGGGAGCGCCTCCCCCGTTTCTTCCCCAACCGCCGCCTGGAACTTGTCCGGGACGGCCCGCGCTTCAAGATCACCGGCGACTTTTCCCTTGGGGAAACCTAGCAGTTTGTTGCGCGGGGAAGGTGTATGCAAAAGGCGATTGCCAAAGGCAACATCCGCACTATATAGCCAGACGCGGGAAGACATGTATCTGCTGATGACCAGGCATACTCTTGAGGCTTTTGACGCTCTCCCTGTGGTTCAACGCCGCCAGTACGCCGGCATGAACAGCACAAAGAAAGTCCAAATTTCAAGGCGTCCGGCAATCATGAAAAGACTAAGCCCCCATTTCACGTAAGCGGGGCAGGAGGCAAGAAGCGTACTGCTGTTGAGTTCTCCCAGGCCCAGGCCGATGTTACCCAGGCATAGCAGGGCCGCGTTAAGCGAATCCCAGGGGTCCACCCCTGCGCCGGCAACCAGGAGAAAGGCGGCGGCTATCATGGCAACGTAGAGAAAGATAAAACCCGCCACCCCGTAAACCACATCCTTCCTGCCTACCTTGCGGTTAAGCCTGATATTAAACACCCCACGTGGGTAGACCAGGCGCCTGGCCTCGTTTATTGCCTGCTTAAAAAGCACCACCCAGCGGACCACTTTGATCCCCCCGGAAGTGGAACCCGAACAGCCGCCGATAAACATCAGGAGGAAAAGAACCCCCTGGGCCAGGGGGGGCCACAGATTATGATCGGCAATTGCAAAACCGCAGGATGTTATTATCGACGAACAGTGAAAAAGACCGCGGCGAATAGCGGTAGAGAAGTCTTCTCCTGCGGAGTACAACGAAAGGGCGACCACCAGAGACGATATTCCCATGATGGTAAGATATGCCCGACCCTCGCTGTTGCGGAACACATCCCGGACTTTGCCCCGCAAAAGCTGGAAAAGCAGGGCAAAGTTGTAACCCGACAGAATCATGAAGAAGATACAGACCCATTCGATAAACGGCGAAGCAAAGGCGGCGATACTGTTGTTACGGGAGCTGAAACCACCGGTTGCTATTGTGGCAAAGGAGTGGATCACCGCGTCAAGCCAATCCATTCCCCCCAGTACCAGTAAAACTGTAAGCAGCGCCGTAAGACCCAGGTAGAGGAAGCAGAGGATCTTCGCGGTGGCGGTAATCTTGGGGGTAATCTTCTCCTTTTCCGGGCCGGAGGTTTCCGCTTTCACCAGCTGGAAGCCCCCAATTCCCATAAGGGGAAACAGGGCCACGGTGAGCATTACAATTCCAATTCCCCCCAGCCAGTGAGTCATGGACCGCCACAGGAGCAGGGATCGGGGCAGAACTTCAACATCGGCAAAAAGCGAAATCCCCGTGGTACTGAACCCTGATGCGCTTTCAAAGAAGGCGTCGGCAAAACCGGACATGGTCCGGGAAAACAGAAAGGGGAGACACCCCAGAAGGCATGCGATGATCCAGATAAAAAAGACCAAAAGAAAACCATCGGCGGCGGCAAAACGGATCCGCTGCTTTCTGGTAACAACCAGCAGGATCGACAGGGCCAGGGGAAACGGAACCGCCATGGACAGGGCAAAGGCGCGGATCATCTCCGTTTCCCCCAGCAGTGCTGCCACAGCAAGGGGAACCGTCATGGTCATGGAAAGCAGAGCCGTAAACAGCGACAAAAGACGGAGCCCCCCGCTGCCGCCGGGAAAGGCAGACCGCGAAGCGCCGCGGGAATTGAAGTGCGGATTATCGGGAAGCTTGTTTTGGACACTCATAGATTTACGGCGAAGAATTTTTCTATCTCCTTTTCACTGCCATGTTTGGCGATGATGATAACCCGGTCCTGAACCTTGAATACATAATCGCCGCAGGGGATAAAAGAGTCCCCGCCGCGGTTTGCCAGCATTACAAGGCCCCCGGAACTGATTTTGAATTCCGTAATCGGCTTTTCCGCCACCGGCGCTTCCGGGGCAACCTCGATCTCGTAGATGCCGGTACTTCCGTCTCCAATCCGATGGACCCCCCTGACAGCGTTCCCCGCAAGACGGGAGAGAATCGAATCCACCACCACCTGCTCCGTGGGCACAACAACATTAACGCCAAGCTGCCGGGCAATAATTCCATAGCCCGTACCGGCGGCCAGGGCAATGGCCCGGCCAACCCCCCGGGATTTTAAGTACACCGCGGTAATAATGTTAAGCTCCTGGTGGTTCGTAGCGGTGATGATCAGGTCAAGGTTGTTGATCCGTTCCTCGGCTACAAAACTTTCATCGGAAATATCTTCGTTCAGTACCAGGGCTTCGGGGAAACGGGCGGAAAGCTCTTTGGAAAGTTCGTAATCCTGTTCAATGATAATAACCCTGCGCTGGTTTTTTGGACGCAGAGTCTTGAGCAGGGGAATAATACCCTTTCCCTTGACGGGAATATTAAAAGGTTCCGCCAGATTCTCTTCCTGTTTTTCCGGGTGGAGAAGTCCATCGGCAATAAGGATACCGATTTGACTGCCCCCCACAATACCGATTCTGCGCAGCGCGGGACCGCTGCCGCTGGCAAGCTTAAACAACGCCTCCATCTCCTCGCCCCTGGTAAAAATGTGAATCCGGTCCCCCGCGGCAAGGACGCTGGCCCCACTGGGCAGGAAAGACCCACCCCCCCGCTCCACCAGCGTTACCAGACTTTCCCCCGGATGTACCTTCCGGTAATCGGTAAGGGAAAGACCGTCCAGCGGACTCCCCGGCGCAATATCCACAGAACCCAGCTCATAGGGAGTCTCAGGAAAGGCCAGCACGTCCCCCACAGCCCCCCGGTCAACGGCGTTAAGTACCCAGCGGGCGACCTCCACATCGGGGTAGATAAAGTGGTCGATTCCCAAAACCGCCGACTTCCCCGCTGCCGCCGGTTTCGACTCTGCCGGGACCGCGGATTTAGCCGGTTTTGTTTGATGTTCATCCCGGCGAAAGCGTGCATATTCGCTGTTCCTTACCCTGGCAATCTTGACAAGCCGGGGATAACGGGGGGCCGCCAGACCGCAGATGATCATGTTAAGCTCGTCCGAATTCGTTACGCACACCAGCGCGTCCGCCCGGTTTATATCCGCCTCTTCCAGAACGCGGATATTGTTACCTTCATCGTTGATCACCCGACAGTCAAGCCGGTTTGATACATGGCGGGCCCGTTCCTCATTGGTTTCAATCAATGATACATCGTGATTTTCCTGTACAAGCCGCCGGCACAGCGAAAATCCAACCCGGCCCGCCCCCACTACAACAATACGCATAGGTTTATTTTATGATAGAAGGCGGGAGGGAGGCAATGGATTCCCGGTATTTTTGACAACCTCTCGCCTTAAAGCAGAGATTCCGAAAAGATAAAAAAATCCGCAAAATTACCGAAGATAGGTTAAATTATTTATGAGGCAACGCGGCTTTCCCAAAACCTGAAGTCTTGGGAAAGCCCTATAGACAGAATCTATTTAATGTATTCTTGCATTATCCGCGCTTTTTCCGCCGAACCAAGCCGGTCAAGTTCCGCGAGATAGGCGTTCCAGTCGTTGTCCAGGCTGCGGGCGCCGGTGATAAATTGAACAGCCGCCTGCTGGATATACGAAGTAAGCGTGGCGTTTATGTCGGCAATCCGCCGGTTGTCAGCCTCGCTGTAGCTGATCGGTGGAATAAAGTACTCATCCGGAAGCCGGTAACTCATGTATTTCTGCATTGTGTTGTACCAGTAAGCCTCACCTGTGTCGGTGGCATTGTCCTGTACGATTTGCCGCACTGCAGGATTCCCGGTGTTGATCCAGTCGATTATCTCTTTGGCCAGAGTGGTCTGTCTGCCGTTGAAGAAGAACGATGCTCTTCGTATGGAGGGCACAAAGTGTTCGTCAAAGGCATAATTGGTAGTCTGGAAATTACTTGGAATTGACAGGCCCTTATAGATAGCGACCGTGCCTCCCACGCCCAGAGCGCCGGAATCGGCCCAATCCCAGGTGATACCCTGGGGTCCAAGGCAGCCTGAAAGATGCACATCGTCATTCAGGAAATAATCGTAGAGGGCAATTGCCAGCTCAGGATCCCTGCACTTGTCGGTAACGTAGAAACCGGGCCATATGATTGACCAGGGATCCTTGTTGGGAGCATAACGTTGTCCGTCAGGACCCTTGAGGGTATCAGTGTTGATATAATCCATCTGCCGCGACCAATCTGAATAACTGTTCGGCCAGTTGACCATAGCAAAACCGATTACCGGGTCCGCGTTCATCATCAGGGCGCGGAACTGTTCGGCGTTCATGGTAAACGAATCCTGAAGAATAAGCCCTTCCATGTAGAGCTGATTAATGAGCCGCAATCCTTCCCGGTACAGGGGATCTTTGTACTGCTCGGTAACTTTTTTGTTGTACAGCGCGATGCCGCCGCCTACATAGGGCATAAAGGACTTCATGATGTACGCTATGAAGTTTTCGGTACTGGTCGAATTGAACGCCAGGGGGATCTCGTCTTGTTTGCCATTTTTATTCAGGTCCGTATTTTGTATCCAGCGCAACGCCTCAATGAATTCCTGGTGTGTCTGGGGTAGTTGTCTGTTATTGTCCCGGAACCAGGGCATGTAATAATAAGACCTTCCGTAGTTAAAAAGGCAGTGGAGACATTCGTTGATCCACGGCAGCCCGTAGATCCGGCCATCGCTGCCCTTAACCTTGTCGAGCATGGCGGGGAAATCGGCATACGCTTTGCCGATGTTGGGATAACTCAGGGGATCGTAGGCGTCCAATGCCTGAAAAATACCCTGGGCGCCGTAATAGGCCACATCCACGGGGTTCATGTCGGTGTCCATAAGGATATCGGGATAAGTACCCGTACTGAGCATGATGTTTTCCTGGTCCCGTGAACTAATGGAAACATACTCGATGTTTATTCCCGTTTCGTCAACCACTTTTTTTACAAAGAGGTGATCCGCGTAGGTATAGCTGGTACTGTTGGACACATTGCCCGCGATCATTCCAAACGTTAGAACAGGTTTGGTAGTGGCAAGCGGCAATGATCCTTTGGCACCTACTCTGGAGGTACCACCGGCGGTACCCTGGGTCCTGCGCTGCGCTCCTCCTGCAAAGACCTGGATGGTCAGTGCAAGGGCCAACAAGAGAAGTAACAATTTTCTCATTTCAGTCCTCCGAAAAAAATCTATGCTATCCGTTATCCCCACGGGGAACGGAAACACGCAAAGTTAGGCCTACTCCTTAAGGGAGCCGATCATAATTCCCCGGATAAAGTACTTCTGAATAAACGGGTAGAGTACCATCATTGGGAGGGCTCCTATTACCAGGACCGTATACCGGATCTCCTGCATTATGTCGTAGATCTGTCTTACCCGTTCAGGATTCATAGATTCCATTATTTCCGGGGGTAAATTCGCCACAAAGAGGATCTGCTGCAGGATCATCTGAAAATTGTAGGTATCCAGCCGAAGAAGGTACATCAAACCCTTAAAATAGCTGTTCCAGATCCCTACAGCATTATAGAGAATCATCACGGCGATAACCGGCACGGAGAGGGGAAGGGCTATGATAAAGAAAAACCGCACATCGCCGCAGCCGTCTATATGGGCAGCGTCCAGCAGGCTTTGAGGCAAACTACTTTGAAAATAGGACTTGACAATTATCATGTTGTAACAGGAAAACATGAAAGCCAATACCTGGGAACCACGGGAACCCATGAGGTTTAGATCCCTGACCAGCAGATAATTGGGAACCAGCCCGCCGCTGAAAAACATGGTAATTACGAAAAAGTAGAGAAAAAATTTTCTTAAGAACAGGTCTTTTCTTGAAAGAGGATAGGCTGCCAGGAGGATAAGGGTGACGGAAACAATGGTTCCGAAGAAAACATAAAAGCAGGAATTCAGGAAACCCGTCATAAGCAGAGGATACTCAAAGGCTGACTTGTAGGCATTAAGGCTAAAGCCACGGGGCCAAAGAAACACCCTTCCGGCGTTGATCTGTTCGGCGGAACTGAGAGAAGAAGCAACACAAAAAGCCAGGGGAAAGAATACCGTTACAAAGGCAAAAACCAGGATAACAAAACAGGCAATCTGGTATACGGCGTCCGCAGGGGACAGCCGCATTGAGTTGTGTAATTTTATTCGCAGCATCAGATTTCCCATGACTGGTCCTTTAATACATACTTTCATCGGTTAATATCTTGGCAATCTTATTAACTGTCAGAGTAAGGATAACACCCACTATATTTTGAAAAAGCCCTACCGCGGTACCAAAAGAATAATCAGGCCGGCTCCCGCCACCCCCTACACCCAGACCAACCTTGTAGATATATGTGGGAAGTATTTCCGATGTTTCAATGTTAAGGGAATTCTGCATTAGGTAGGCTTTCTCAAAGCTGCCACCCAGGATACCGCCCATACTCAGGATGAGCATGATAACGATAATTGGCCTGATAGTGATAAGATCGATGTGCCAGGTCCTCTGCCACATGGTCGCGCCATCGATAATCGCCGCCTCATGCATAGTGGGGTCTACCCCCGCAAGAGCGGATATGTAAATAATCGCACCATACCCTGTACTCTGCCAAATCCCTGACCAGACGTATATATGGGGGAATAACTTTGGAGAGCCCATAAAGTCAATTTGATTGAGCCCCAGGGAAGAAAGCAGTACATTGAAGGCGCCTGAACGCAGGCCAAGGAATTGTACCACCAGGCCTACTAGTAGTACGGTGGAAAGGAAAAACGGGGCAAACGTTACACTTTGAGTGATTTTTTTGAACCGCCTCAGGAAACTGTAGTTTACGCAGACCGCGAGTATAATGGGGAACGGAAAACCTGCGATAAGGCCATACACGTTGAGGCATACCGTATTCCAGAGGATCTTCGAAAAATTTGGAGAAGAAAACAGGCGCTGAAAGTTGTACAGTCCTACCCAAGGGCTGCCCCAGACGCCCAGCCGGGGCTGAAAAGTCTTAAAGGCCATTAGTATGCCGTAAATGGGTATATAGTTAAAAATGAAGACATATACGACAGGAACAACAAGCAGCAGGTAAAGACTCCGGGAGGCATAGAAACGGTGTTTTAGGTTAACAAATATTTCCCTGATATATATGTGTCTGTGTGTGGGGGGGGGGGGGGGGGGGGCTTTTTTAAACAAACAAACATAAACG
>JAITJW010000053.1 GCA_031278715.1 Treponema sp.
TCCCGAAGGGTCCGTACCATAGACAGGAGGTATTCAATTTCGTTTTTGCTCAACGCCGAGGTCGGTTCATCCATGATGATGATCCCGGCGTTTAAGGATATGGCTTTGACGATTTCCACCAGTTGATGTTTGGCCACCGTCAGATCCCGTATTTTTGTTTTTGGATCCAGATTAACCCCCAACTCCTTAAGCAGGAAAAGGGAATCGTCGTACATTTTCTTGAAATCCACCGCTCCGGTTTTTGTTTTCGGCTCCCTGCCGAGGTAGATGTTCTCCATAACCGACAGCACCTTGACCTGGTTGAATTCCTGAAAAATCATGCTTATGCCCGCTTCCTGCGCGTCCCGGACCGATTTAAAATGTACGTCTTTGCCGTTGAGCATGATTTCCCCGCTGTCCCGTGCGTGAAGGCCAATAAGAATCTTCATAAGCGTAGATTTTCCGGCGCCGTTTTCCCCGACCAGGGCATGTACCTCGCCGCGCCGCAGGGTCAAATTTACATTGTCCAGGGCGTGTACGCCGCCGAACCGTTTGGAAATATGTTTCATTTCCAGAATAATTTCGTTATCCACACATACTCCTTGCCTTCTCAAAAAACATCAAAATAAACAAGGATGTCCGGGAAAACAGAAGATGCATCCCGGGCATCCGTGTTTTAAAACCATTGAGCCTATTCCAAAACCCGGCTGGTTTTGGAATAGCCGCTAGTTAGGGAAACGCTGATTAACTTGACGCTAATCGCGTTTCCCTAATGTATTTACTCATTTCATTGCGCAAATACAACGTTAAAGCAGCGCCGATTTATTCTCGATTGAATAAATCAGTGCTTCCTTAGAAATACTTTGCGGAAAGCGCGTTTCGGTCTTCAGCCTGCTTAATATAGGCGTCAACATTTTCCCTTGTGCAAACTTCATACGGAATAATATGATCGGAAATTTTCTTGCCCTGCGCGGCGTCAATGGCAAGCCGCAAAGCCCATTCGCCCTGGCCAAGACCATCCTGCCAGATTGAGTTATCCACGATTCCGGCCTTGATTTTTTCCATGACGGGCATATCACAGTCCATGCCGCCAAGGAGTATCTTGCCGCCAAGACCGGCGTTTTCCACCGCGGTAATAGTACCGACAATTAAGCAGTCGGCTTGGGTAGCAATGACGTCAATGCCGTTGGGATAGGTCTGGATCCAGTTTTCGGTGAGCTGAAGCGCCTTTTCACCGGACCAGTCGGCGGTGTTCTGTACCACAAGTTTCGCCTCGGAATGTTTTGCCAGCACTTCTTTATAGGCCTGCTCGCGGTAAACCTGGGCGGAATGACCAAGCACCGCGTTAATGTAGGCGACCCGGGGGTTATTTATACCCTTGTCTTTAGCCGCCTTCAACAGCCGTTCAAGCTGCAAGGTGCCCGCTTCCACATCGTCCGAACCAACATGGGCGGTAACGTTTTTGCTGTCGGACGTGGTATTCATGGTAATGACCGGTACGCCGGCCTTTGCGGCAAAGTCCACCGCCGCCACGCTCTGCACCTTGTCAACGGGATTCAAAATGATGGCCTTTACCCCCTGGGCAACAAACTGCTCAACCTGACTTTGTTGTTTGGCGGGATCGTCATCGGCGTATACCACTTCCAATTTGACATCCGGGGCCGACTTCTTCTGGTACTCAAATATTCCGGTTGCCATGTACTGAACAAAGCCGCTCTGATTGCCCTGTAACGCTACACCGATTACGATCTGATCGCTGCCGCTTCCGCCTGATTTTTGCCCGGCGGCCTGTACCGTCATAGCCGCAAGGCTCAAAACCAAAAGCGCCATCAAAGATTTGCGAGTAATGTTTTTCATTCCTCTCCTCCTAAATAATTTTACCGTCCGCTACGGCTGGAACGGTTTGTATTTTTTCTTGCCCGCGGACTCCGCCGCCCCCGTACGGGAGGCGGAACCTTCTAGGCAAGCGCCGCTCTAAAATACTCCGCGCTCATGCGGATCCCCTCCTCAAGGGGGGTCTGACATACCGGCCCCACCAGCTTGGCCAGTTCCCCCGTATCACGGTGCCGGGGGAAGGGGAGGGGCGTGTTTTTAAAGGTGATGCGCCCCTTCGCGCCGGGCGCCGCTTTTTCTATGGCCGCGACGATCTGTTCCATGCTGACCGTGCCGCCCCCCAGGTTGTAGACCGCGGCGCCGGCATAGTCCTTTTCCGCCGCGGCGATAAACGCCTTGGCGGTATCGTCGGCAAACTGAAACTCCGCGGCGCCGCCGTAGGAGATTTCGTAGGCCTCACCCCGGACCGCCGCCTTGATGGCCGAAGTGGGGGTGGAGGTCATGCCCTGATCCCGCAGGGGGCCGTAGACCACAAAGGGCCGTATGGCGATGCTGGAGATCCCCGCCTCCTCGTAATAAACCTTCGCGGCCCACTCGTTGTCCTGCTTGTACACCCCGTAAAACGACCGGGGGATGAGGGGTGAATCGTGGCCGAATTCGCCCCCGGGATAATCGGCGGCGTTTCCGTAAACCGCGGTGCTGCTGGAGTAGACCACGTGTTTGATCCCCGCGGCCTTTGCCGCCTCGAAGATATTTATCGTCCCTTCCACGTTCACCCGGGCCCCCATGGAGGGGTTCGCCTTACAGAAGGGCATCTGCAATGCCGCAAGGTGAATGATCTTTTCCGCCCCGCAGAGGGACACCGCCGCCCGCAGCAGATCCGGATTGGTAATGTCCCCGGGGATGGGGATGATCTTCGCCATATCCTGCTGCTTCATGATAAGCCGGAGCTTTTCCAGCTTTTCCGGGTGAGGCGCGAGGACATAAACCCGATGACCCGATTCCACCAGGTTTTCTACCACCCAGCCGCCGATACAGCCGCTGGCGCCGGTAACAAAATATACGCTCATTGTTTAACCTCCGTCCTTTCATAAAAAAATGCTCGCTCCACATTGCGTATATGACGCTCCATTGCCGCCGCGCTTTCCTGCGGATCATGGTTTTTCAGCGCCCTGAAGATCGCCTTATGATCCTTTATGGTGTTTTTACGGATATTGGGCATCGCGTTAGTTTTTTGGCGGATCAACAACGCAAGTTTGTTGATGGACTGCATAAATACCGGGATAACCCGGTTGCCCGCCGCCTTGAGGATCACTTCGTGAAGCTCCAAATCCCGTTCGGCAAAGGCCTGTTCATTATCAATATCCGCCGCCGCCTGCCGTATGTTTTCTTCAATAAGCGTAAGCTCCTCGTCGTTTATTTTTTCCGCCGCAATGGCGGCGACACTTGCCTCAATGACCCTTCGGGCTTCGTAAAGATCATGGTAGAGACTTGAATCAAGATGAAACACAATATCCAGATGCTCTACCACGTCTTCAGGTTCGAGGCTCTTGATGTAGGCGCCCGCGCCCTGGCGTATATCAATGATGTTCATCACCTGCAGGGCCTTGAGGGCTTCCCGCAAAATAGGCCGGGAAACCCCGATCATTTCACAAAGCTGCCGTTCCGGGGGAAGTTTGTCCCCCTTTTTCAAGTTTCGGTATTTAATAATGGTAATCAGATTTTCAACAATCCGTTCGGCGGTGCTGGATCGCTTGAGATTATTGAAAGTATATTGACTGATTACCTCATTCACTTGGCCACCCATCCGCAGTCTACCAGCAGATCCGTTCCGGTAATAAACGAAGCGGCGTCGCTGGCCAGAAAGTAAATTGCCTCGGCAATCTCCGAAGGATCCGCCCAGCGGTCAAAAGCCTGTTCGTGTTCCCGTAACTTTTTTACCTCATCAAAGGACATACCGGTCCGGGTAGACTCAAGCTGAATATCACTGCGCAGCATCGGCGTATCCACGGAGCCGGGGCTGATAGAGTTGACGCGAATGTTGTATTTCGCCAGTTCCCAGGCCACGGCCCGGGTAAAGGCGATGATGGCGCCTTTGGTAGAGCCGTAGATCGCGTGTTCGGTCTGTCCCACATGACCGGAAACCGACCCCATGTTTACGATGGCCCCCCGTTTCTGCCGTTTCATGATCGGCATCACGTATTTGGTAAAAAGAAAGTGTCCCCCGATGTTGATGTGGGTTACCTTTACAAAATCCTCCCAGGTGGTGTCTTCCAGGGGTTTCACGATCACAATGCCGGCGTTGCAGTTCAGCACGTCAACCCGCCCCCACTTCTCTTCCACCCGGGCGACCATGGTTTTTACATCATCCTCGGAGCCGACATCCCCCTGAAAGTCGATACACTCGGCCCCCAGCTTGCGGATCTCATCGCCCACATCATGGATGCCCTTGCCCCGGGCGATGATCGCCACATGGTAGCCTTCTTTGGCAAATTTTACCGCCGCCGCCCGGCCTATGCCCACCGAGGAACCGGTTACAATCGCAACTTTTTTGTCCGTCATAGATTTCTCCTGTTTTGTTCTACCTTATTTTATCCCGGTCATTTCCCGGGCCTGCGCCGGGGTTGCCACTTCCCGCCCCAAGGACCGGGAGATATCCGCGATTTCTTTTACCAATTCATGGGTGGCCGCGATCTTGCCGTTCTGCAGGCAGGGCCAGTCCTCGGTCCCGACCCGGACGTTGTCGCCGTGGGTGATGGCCGCCGCGAGGATGTCCATCTGCTCCGGGCACATGATGCTGACGGTGATCACGCAGTTCTCCGGCATCAGGCTCTTGCGGTAAAGGTACTCGTGGACCGTGGGGGGGGACCAGGTGCCGCCGGGCCAGCCCAGGAAGAAGGTGGTGATGTACGGGGGATCCAAAAGCCCCTTTTTGATGAGCTGGTTCAGGTTCCAGATGGAACCGGGATGCCAGATCTCCCATTCGGGCTTGACCCCGTACTTCCGGCAGGCAACGCAGTATTCCTCCAATTCCGCCAGGGGATGCAGCACGTCGCAGTTCACCTCGGTAAAGGCTTCCGCGTGGTGGTTGGCGATGATCGATACCATGTCGGACTTCTGTTCAAAAAGTTCTATCCGGTCCTGCAAAGGAATGCTGGACATACCGCTCTGAATGATGATGTCCGATTTGGCCCGGACGCCGTTGATCACCTCGGACCACTGGCCCTCCGCGTGGGTATGCAGCACCGCGGCCCCGGCTTCCCGGCACCTGACCGTTTCCGCAATGATTTCCGGGGCCTTTTTCGGATATTCCACCTTGGGGTTAAGCCAGCAGATATTCGGCGTAGCCACGATAACCAGGGGCTTCTGTTTAATTCCGCTCATTCTAATACTCCTTCGTTTTCTTTATTCGGTATATTTCCACCGGCAGCGGCCGGCGATAGTTAAACCCGCATAATATGTTTGGGCATGGTGGTCATCTTGCGGCAGCCGTCTTTGGTAACCACATAGCAGTCCTCCACCCCGATGAGGGCGCCCTGGTAGGGTTCCCAGGCCTCGATCTCGAAGACCATGTTTTCCTCAAAGGGCCGGTCAAGCTGGCCGAAGGCGCCGAAGATATGCTGGTCCTCGCACTGAAGCCCGATGGAGTGGCCGATGGAGAAGGCAATCCCGTGGGGAACCGCCTTTTTGTACCAGGCCAGGGCCTCGTCGCTCAGGGCCTTCATGTTCACCCCGGGCCTGATCCGCTCCTCAAAGTAATGCTGAAAATCGAGGAGCCCCTGCATCAGCTTGTCCGCCTCGGGGGGCGCTTCCCCGACCACCACTTCCTGGTTGATGTCCGCCACGTAGCCCCGGTAGATGCCGCCGAAGTCCAGCCGCACGATTTCACCCTTTTTCACCGCCCTTCCCGTGCCGGGGGCCTCGGGGTCCGAGTCGCCGATGGTCATGGTCAGGTGATCCCAGTCGTCGGCGCCGTGCCGCAACAGGGCGTCCCTGCCGATCCTGAGGAGTTCCAGGTCCGTTACCCCTTCCCGTACCGCGGCGATGGTATCCTTGAGGGCGGCTTCGGTGATGTCCGCGGCCTTCTGGAGGCATTCGATTTCCAGGGGGGTCTTCACCAGCCGGAGGTCCAGGAAGGCCGGGTCCGCGGTAACCACGGTCATGTTCCCTTCCCCGGTCAGGGCGTCGATGAGGAATTTGGGCGCCGTGGACTCAACGCCCACCCGTTTGCCCGCCAGCCCCCAGGCGCGAATTTTGGAATGGACGGCCCGGCCCACATCGGCCTGGCTTTCGATCCCCACAATGTCGT
>JAITJW010000068.1 GCA_031278715.1 Treponema sp.
AAGGCCTATTACCAGATTCTTCTGGCCGGGGAGAATGTGTCCCTGCTTAAGGAGAGTTTTGCCACGGCGGAACGGCAGGTTGCCATGGCGGAGGCGAATTACCGGTCCGGGCAGGCTCCCCAACTGACCCTGCTTCAGGCCCAGGTTTCCCGTGACAACATGCTGCCCACTATCGACCAGGCCGAAAACGGCCTGAAACTGGCTATGGCCAACTTTGCCATGACCCTGGGGCTTCCCTTCGACACTCAGTTTGAGCTTGTGCCGGTGGATGATACGCCGAATTTTGTGGACCTGGAATTGAGCGAGCTTATTTCCAAGGCGGTTCAAAACAAGCCGGATATTCTGGAATTGCGGCAGCAGCTTCTTACCCTGAAAACCTCCCGGCAGGCCCAGGCGCTCCAGCTCTACACGCCTTACCTTAACCTTAGCTGGAACTACACGCCTACCTTTCTGGCCGATCCGTTTAAAGACGAATGGTTTAAAGGCGGCAACTGGACTGACAGGGGTACCTTTTCCATTACCCTGGGAATAAATCTGAACAGTTTATTTCCCTTTACCAAAGAGGGCCAGGGACTGGAGGATGTGGATAATACTATTCAAACTACTACTATCGGGTTGTCCCAGATGATGCGGGGAACGGAACTGGAAGTCTACAATACGGTGTTGTCCCTGGAGAAAACCAGAATAACTATGGATGCCCAGAATAAAACGGTGGCTTTGGCCGAACGGTCGTACCAGCTTACCGAAAACGCCTACCGGGCGGGTCTGAACGATTATCTCCAGGTGCGGAACGCGGAACTGGAACTGCGGCGCGCGCGGATCGGCGTTTTGGAACAGCAGTTTAACTACCTTACCGGTCTTATTGATCTTGAATACGCCATGGGGGTCTCCTTTGGAACTTTGAGCAGCGGGAGCGTGAAATGAAAAAGATTAGGACAAATGTTTTTGCTATAATAATTGTGATTTTTGGGGCACTGTTCTTTGCCGGATGCGGACGGGGCGGGCAAAGCGGTTCCGGAAAGCCGGGCGGCCCGGATGCTCCCCGGGACGCCCCGGTATTCGCGGTGAATACCATTGCCGCGGTACAGGGCCAGATACGGGATTACCTTGCCCTTTCCGGGGATATAGTGGCGGGATCTTCGGTGGATGTTTACTCCGACGTGGCCGGAAAAGTGTCGCGGCTCAGGGTAGCGGTGGGCGACCGGATTACCCGGAATCAGGCTGTCGCGGAGGTCGATCCTTCCCGGCCGGGGATGGACTATGTGGCAAGCGTTGTCAGGGCGCCCATTGCGGGAACGGTTACCTCCCTGCCCGCCCAACTGGGAATGACGGTGAGCCAGGCGGTGCCGCTTGCCCGGATAGCCGGAGGCAGCGCCCTGGAGATCCAACTGTATGTGGCCGAGCGCTTTATCTCCAAGATGGTGCGGGGGCTGCCCTGCGAGATAACGCTGGACGCCTGGCCCGGAGAGGTGTTCCGGGGGAGCGTGTCCGAGGTGGCCCCGGTGGTGGACCCCGGTTCGCGGACTATGGAAGTGCGGGTCAATGTGGACAACCAGGGATCCCGGCTCAAGGCGGGGATGTTCGCCAAGGTACGGATTATCACCGAACGGAAAGAAAATATCGTGAAGATACCGTCTTCCGCCATGATACAGCGTTTTGGGGAAGATTATGTGTTTACCGCGGAACAGGATTCGGAAGACCCCTCCGTATTGGTAGCCCGGAAGAAAGTAATTGTACCGGGTATCATGGTGGACGGGGTGCTGGAGGTGGCGCAGGGACTCAGGCCCGATGAGGATGTTATCATCAAAGGGCACACCCTGCTTGACGATGGGGCCAGGATCAACGTTATTGAACGGGCGTCCCCTCTTGAGTGAAAATCGGGCGAAAATTAGGAGTTAGTAGATATGAGTTTAGCAAAAACAATTGTATCGCGGCCCACCACGATATTTATCATTTTTCTCCTGCTTATCATGCTGGGGGTTTTCGCGTTTGTTAATCTTCCCATCGATTTGATGCCGGAAATTAACCCTCCCTACCTGGTGGTGAATACTACCTTTTCCGGGGCGGGTCCCGAAGAAGTGGAACGGAGCGTAACCAGGGTACTGGAGGCGGCGCTCTCCAGCGTGTCCAGCCTGGAAAAGGTAACATCAACCTCGTCGAAAGGCTCCAGTATGGTCATCATGGAATTTACCTACGGTACCGATCTTGCGGACGCGTCCAATTCCGTCCGGGATTCCCTGGAACGGATACGGCGTTACCTTCCCACCGGCGCGGATGCTCCGATGATCTTCAGGTTCGATCCGGCCATGATTCCCATTATGGGGCTTATGGTAACCGGTAACCGCAGCCCGGAAGAACTGCGGGAAATTACCGTGGACACGATAGTTCCCCGTATCGAGCAGACGCCGGGGGTGGCTACCGCGAGTGTGAACGGCGGCCGGGAAAAAATAATCAGGGTGGAGATTCCCCAAAGCCGGCTTGAGGCCTACGGCCTTACCGTGACCCAGATCCAGCAGATGCTGGCGTCCCAAAACCAGCAGGTTGCCGCGGGGACCATTACCGAGGG
>JAITJW010000096.1 GCA_031278715.1 Treponema sp.
CGGCTGTTCCCATGTCGGCTTCTCTGTTGCTCCGTGCCGATATGCTCAGGGCCATCGGCAATCCGCCCATACGGAATTTTGACGACCTTTTTAGCGTGTTTACCCAGATCAAGCAAAGGTATCCTAATCTTGGCGCCGTACTCAAGCTTAACCGCGACTGGAATGTGGCTGTTTTCAAGGTGAACATGGGGCTGCCCAATCTTAGGCATATTGAACAGGCCAATGGGGATGTTATCTGGTTTGCCCATGACTCCAGGTATAAAGAGACTTTAGCTTTTCTTAATAAATGCTGGCGCGCCGGTTTTATTTCACCGGATGAGTCATATTTTGTTGTGGGGAGCGAAGCGATTCCCGATGGCGAGTGGTTCGCTTTTAGCGGCTGTACCCAGAACCATCTTCCGGATCATCTTGCGGCGGTCCAAAAGATTAACCCCTCATATTCGGTGATAGAGATGGTTCCCTTTGATACCGCCACATACCTCAGTTCAAGCATCGGCTGGTCCGGTACTTTCATTACCAAAAAGAACAAAAATCCTGAACGGGCAATAAAGTTTATCCAGTGGATGTTCAGCCCTGAGGGACAGGCCCTTACCCAGGCCGGCCGGCGGGGTGTTGATTATACCCAGGAGCCCGGTCAGCTTCCCAGATTCAGCGACCAATGGAAGGCAGCCTTGGCCGATGGCAGTCATATCAGAGTGTTCAACCCCTGGTGGTACCTTGGAGGCTCGCCCACCGTCGAGGCTGAAAGCCGTGTAGCGACTACCGACCCTGCCCTGGTGGCGGAAGCTTACCGGGTTATCAGAAACAAATGGGGAAATTCTCCCTGGCTTGCCGTTGCCGAACCGATAGGAAATTCAGATGAAAAGATTATAATGGACAAGCTGGCTGAGCTGATGAATACCTATGAACCAAGAATAATCATGGCGAATTCCGAAGCCGAATTTGAATCCCGCTTTCGGGAATTCCTTGCTAACGCCGATCAGATTGGCGTGGGGAAACTTGAGACCTTTATGACCAATAGGGTCAAACAGATCAAACCCCAGTATCGGTAAAACAACCCGGCGGACAGAGGAGCTTGGTATGACTTCGTTTAAGTTGATATACGACAGGGCGGCGGAGACCTGGAACAATGCGATCCCGCTGGGTAATGGACGCTTAGGCGCTATGGTATACGGCAATACCGGCGGTGACCGGATTCAGCTTAACGAAGACAGCCTGTGGTATGGGACCTTTGTGGACCGTAATAACCGGGCCGCCCGGGGAAAGCTTGAGGAAACCAGGAAACTGGTGCTGGAAGGTAAAATCCGGGATGCCGAAACCCGCATCATCCAGTATTTCACCGGGGCCCCCTATAGCCAGCGGCACTACGAACCCCTTGGGGAATTGGATATTTCCCTGAACCAGCATACCCCGTTTACCGGTTCCTGGTTTCCCAACAGCGCAGGGGCCGAACAGTACCGGGCCGAACTCGATCTTATGACGGGGATACATACCATTCGCCACCTACAGGATGATGTGAGGTACATCCGTGAAATGTTCATCAGTTACCCGGCCCAGGTCCTGTGTTTAAAGCTTTCGGCCTCCGTAAAGGGGGCCGTCAACCTTGATGTCAGACTGGACCGGGGGGTTATTTCCGATGAGAAGCACCCCGACGAGCGGCGGCCGGGGTATTTCATGCGGAGCGGCCCCTGGCCGGGCTTTGAAGCCGACGAATGTCATACTCTGGAAGACGGAATCTTGTTTATGAAGGGAAACGCCGCAGGGCTCAGGTTTTACACGGCCCTCCGCATTGAATCCGACGGGACGATTGAGAATCCTTACAGTATGCTTTTTGTACGGGGCGCATCGGAACTCTGCCTGTACCTGGCGGCTTCTACAAGCAACCGGGAAGAAGATCCCGAAAAGGCAGTGCTGAATATTCTTGAAAAAGCCGCGGCCCGGGGTTATGAAAAATTACGGGAAGAGCACATTGCCGATTTTGAGCCGAAGATGCGCCGCTGTGTACTGGAATTTCAGGATCCGGACGCGGACATCCCAACCGATGTGCGTATAGAAAAGGGGAAGGCCAATCCTGCCGATTCAGGACTGCCCGCACTGGCGGCCTTGTACTTTACATTTGGGCGTTATCTTCTTATGTCGGGGGGCCGTGAGAATTCCGCGGCCCTCAATTTACAGGGAATCTGGAACAAGGATTTTGTACCCTCCTGGGACAGCAAGTACACTATCAATATCAATACTCAGATGAATTACTGGCCTGTAGAAACAACCGGTCTGCCGGAGCTGCATGAATCCCTGTTCAACCTGATTGCCGTTATGCTGGACAAGGGCAGGGATACGGCCCGCATCATGTACGGCTGCCGGGGTGCAGTGTGCCACCACAACACGGATTTCTACGGCGACTGCGCCCCCCAGGATATTTATCCGGCGGCAACTCTGTGGCCCACCGGCGGCGCATGGCTGGCCCTCCACATCTGGGAACATTACCGCTTTACCCTGGACAGGGAATTTTTGCGAAAATGGTACCCCGTACTCAGGGAATTCGCCGTGTTTTTCCTCGACTTTCTCTCGGATGACGGCAACGGCAATCTGGTAACGAATCCTTCGCTTTCGCCGGAAAACCGCTATGTTATGGATGACGGTTTTGATACCCCGGTATGCGCGGGGCCCGCGATGGATAATCAGATCCTCAGGGCCCTTTTTGCCGCCTGTATCAAGGCGGATACTGTTCTTGAACTCAAAGATCCCCTCAGCGCCGAATTTGCCGCCGCATCGGCAAAACTGCCCCAAAACAGGATAGGTTCCCGGGGCCAGCTTCTTGAATGGCTGAAAGAGGAAAAAGAAATGATGCCCGGTATGCCCCACATTTCCCACCTTTGGGGGGCCTATCCCGGCGATGAGATCAACTGGCGCGACACCCCCGATCTGCTCAAGGCCGTCCAAAAATCCTTGACGCTCAGGATCGAAAACGGCGCCGGTGGGGGCGGCTGGCCCCTGGCCTGGTATATCTGCGAAGCCGCGCGTTTCGGCGATGGAAAGCTCAGCGGCATGTTTATTGACCGGATGATCACCCATTCGGGGACACGGAATTTTCTGAACGGTGACCGGGTATTCCAGATCGACGGTAATCTGGGGGCCGCCGCGGGCATTGCGGAAGTCCTGCTGCAAAGCCACACCGGTATCCTGGAATTGCTCCCCGCTCTGCCCCCTTCCTGGAAAGAAGGCCGGGTCTGCGGACTCCGCGCACGGGGCGGCCATGGCGTGGACATCCGGTGGAGTAATGGCAGCCTTAAAGAGGCGCTTATCACCGCGGGACCCGGAGCCTTTATTGATTGCCGCGGGGAGCCCGTGACCGTTGTTTCGGAAGGGCAGCCGGTCCCGGTCGAAGCGATCCCCGGCGGATTCCGCTTTCCCGCCAGGCCCGGTCAAAAGTACCTGCTGACTCCGCGCTAAGGAAGTGTATATAAATAAAATGCCTGTTTCATACCCAGATTCATCAAGAACACAAGTAACCGTCAGACCGGCGGGGAGTTTCACCTTAAGGAGATGCTCCTGGGGCGGCAAGTGGTACACCACATACTGTACGAAAAGGGGATCCTCATCCATTTTTTGGAGACCACGGTGGATGAAAAAATCATGGTTCTCTTTGGAGTGGCCAGTTCCCAGGTTCTGGTGGATGCCGCTGTGGCAGGCAACCGCAGCCCCGGAATTTTCCGCAGAAGGATGCGTTCATCATGGTTTTCTTCATGCTATAAAAGGTGTTATACTGTATGTATAGGCAGGGGGATGTATGCAGGAACCAGTTTATGAGCCGCGGAAGGATTTAAGCTTTAGTGATGTCTGGGCTGCGTTAATGGAGCTTCGGGAATCCCAGAGGGAAACCGACCGGATGATGCAGGAGACCGACCGGCGTATGCAGGAAACCAACCGGCAAATAGGCAGGCTGGGAAGCCGCATCGGCGACCTTATTGAGCATCTGACCGCGGCAAATCTTCCGGAGCAGTTTAGGGCCCTGGGCTACGAATTTACCCGCATTTCCCGGAACAACAAGCTCAAGGACATGCATAACCAAACCCTGGCGGAGGTTGATATTCTCCTGGAAAACGGGGACTTTGCCATGGTGGTGGAGGTAAAATCCCTGTTGACCCTGGCGGATGTGAAGGAACATATAAAACGGATGGACATACTCCGGCAATATGCGGACGCCCATAGGGATGCGCGTAAATATATAAGCAGCGTTTCCGGCGCCCTTATCGAAGACGAGGCGAAGGAGTTTGCCCTGGACAAGGGTATCTATGTGATTGAACATTCCGGCGAAGCCATACAGATCAGGGCGCCTGAAAAGGTACGGACCTGGTAAAGCCCCCTAATCAGAGTGTGTCCACCAGGGAGCATGACCTCGGCGGAGCAGCGGGATATTAGACCTCCCTCGAATAAAAAATCCTTGCGTTTATCCTGATTTTTGTGAAAATTTAGTTGGCAGAAGGGAAATTCCATGGTATTAATAGATATATACATTGCCGCAAAGGGGGATATGTTTGAGAA
>JAITJW010000207.1 GCA_031278715.1 Treponema sp.
GCGTCCCCCCCCCCGCCCCCCCCCCCCCCCCCGCCCCCCCCCCCCCCCCCCCCCCCCCCCCCCAAGAGAAAGAACACTGAACAGGGGAGAATGGACAAGTAAAGAGGGGGCCATGTGCCGGCCGGCGCTGTCTAAACCGCTTCCCGTGCGATACATACCTCACGCCCCCCTTTTATCAGGTATTGCTAAAATACTACCACCGTTCAAAAAATAGCACAAGGACGCCTTCAAGGTGTCAGACACCATTTTCCGGCTGTGTAAGATTCATCTGGGGTCAGGTTTAGGGCCTGGCGGGGGGGTGTTCCCGTAGGCAGGCCCTGCCACAGGGGGGGGTACGATGCAAATTCTTATACGTTTATCCTGTCCCACGTCCGATAATAAGCGCATGGATAAGCGTGTTAACCTGCAGGATAACATTTTTATACTGAACAACCGGCTTAGGATACTGCGGGATACCTTGACCCTGGACCTGGACCCGGCATTGTTCATGGAAAAAACCATCGAAGACACCGAATTTCTGGACCGGGCTCTGGAAACTCTGCTGGAATACCTGCAAGCCCACGACCGTCTTTTTGAACGGGACGAGGTTCTGGACTATCTTTCCGATCTGGAATGGGACTTTTCCCTGTTTCTGACCGATCTTTCCGGCAGTCCCGGTAACATAAGCGCCGTTTTGTACCCGGTCTTACAGGAGCGGATTGGGCTGCTGCGGAGCCGCGGGGCTGCACGGCTGAAGGTTATCGGCGAGAACCGGAAGGCTGTCGCCGTTCCCTCCACGGAAAACACTGTAAGTTCCGATGAACTTAATGAGCTTCTCAAAGATTTTTAAGTCTTTCCTCCGGCTATGAGGATCTCCGGCGGTGTCTTGAAGGGGCGTACGGTACAGGTTCCTCCGGGGACTATCCGGCCCAGCATGGACCGGATGCGGGAATCGGTCTTTGGAGCGCTGGGGGACCTCAGTGGCGCCTCTTTCCTGGACATTTTTAGCGGTACGGGGATCATCGCCCTGGAGGCGGCCTCCCGCGGGGCCGGCTATGTGGAGGCGGTGGAAAACGACGACCGGAAGCGGGCCACACTGATAGCCAATGTGGTCATTTCCCCTGTCCGTATACACTGTCACTTCATGGCCGCGGAACTCTACGTAAAGCGGGCAAAACGGAGTTTTGACTATATTTTTTGCGATCCTCCTTTTCCCTACCGCTTCAAATGGCAGCTTGTCGCCGGTATTGCCGCATCTGCCCTTGTACGGGACGGTACCCTTATTCTGCTGCAGCGTCCGCGTGAAGATTTCTTCGATGGTGATATCGCTTTCATTCGAAAACTGACCCCGCGGGAATTCGGCCGTTCGGTGGTGGAATTCCTGCGGGTAGACAAAACTCCGGCATAAATGTGGGGGAATCACGCTATTATGGTACTATTTTTTTGACAATGCCGGGGTACGGTGTTATTATTAAATTGATAGTGGTATAGTACATGGATTATAAAAAAATATTCGAAAAATACGGGGATGAAAATTTTTTTATAAAAACCACCGCAAGTCCCCGGCTTGACGGCGCTCTTAAGGTCTCTCTAAATCGTAAAGGAAACGCCCTCCTTAACCAGGGGAACATTGAAGAGGCCCGGCGTATATTCATAACGACCGGTTATTCCGACGGTCTGAACAGGATTGGAGATTATTACGAGTCTCAGGGCCGGCTGCTGGACGCCCTTAAAATGTATTGGATTGCCCCGGACCACGCCAAATCGAAAACGATCATAATCAGGCTTTCAGAAATAATCAGAAAACTTCTAGAGGAAGAAAAGGATACTCGCAATGAGTGAGATGAACCTGGCAAACCAGTTTTATAACGGGGAATTCCACGGTGGGCTTCCCCGGTCCGCGGATATAAAACCGCCTAAAACTACCGAAATTTCCGACCTTTCCAAACAGGGATACCAATTACTTAAAGGGAACAAGATCACCGAGGCTATAGATTGCTTTAACCGGATACTGGAACTGGATAACGACAACAACTACGCGCTGGTCGGTATGGGGGATGCTGCCCGTAAACGGGGGGGATTTCATGAGGCGGTAAGTTATTACCAGCGGTGTCTGGACCGTCATCCGGGGAACAACTACGCCCTTTTTGGGCTTGCGGACTGTTACAAGGCCCTTAACCAGTTCCATAAGGCCATTGAAATATGGGAACAGTACCTGCTTCACGACCATACCAATATTACGGTCCTTACCCGTGTGGCGGACGCCTATCGGAAGATTCGGGATTTCAAGCATTCCAAGATGGTCTACCTTAAGGTGCTGGAAATGGAGGATCAGAATCCCTATGCCATTATCGGCCTGGGACACCTGCACTACGATTTTAAGGAATACCGGGACGCCCTGTTTTACTGGGAAAAAATGTTCCAGGCCAACCGGGAAGAGGTGGATATTCGGGTGCTTACCTCGATTGGGAACTGTCACCGGAAGCTTAAAACTTTTAGCGATGGCATTATCTACTTTGAGATGGCCCTCCGGCGGGAACCCTGCAATTTTTACGCCCTGTTCGGTCTGGCCGACTGCTACCGGGGTATGAACCAGCAGGACCGGTCCCTGGAGTACTGGAACCGTATTCTGGAACAGGATCCCCGCAACAAGGTGATCCTGACCCGGGCGGGGGACGCCTACCGCCACCTGGAAAACTACGAAAAGGCCGTGGATTACTACCAGCGGGCCTTGAACATCGAATTCGATATCTACGCGGTGCTTGGCCTGGCGCTGGCGGCCAAGGCCCAGGGCCGTTATGCCGAGGCCGTGGAATCCCTGGGCCGGCTGATCCAGCAGGACCCCAGGAACTACCGGCTCTACCTGGAGCTGTCGGAATGTTACCTTAAACAGGGGGATAAGCATCAGGCCCAGGAAATTCTGGAAAATTTTCAGCGCCAGGGTATCCGCAGTCAGGCGGTCATGGAAATGATTGAACATATCAAAGATTAACCGGATCATGATGCGCAGCCTGAGCGGTTTTCCACTGGACGAACTGGTTCAGATCCTCTCGCCCCTGCCCCCCTACAAGTCGCGGGAGGTGTTCAAGTGGATATCACGGGGTGTCCATGGTTTCCAGGACATGACCAGTCTGGGAAAACAGGAACGGGAGGAGCTTTCCCGCCGTTTTAGTCTCCGTTCCACAGAGCAGGGCAGCCGTCTGGCGGACCGGGACGGAACCGTCAAGCTCCAAATAACCCTCTGCGACGCTGCCGGGACTGAGGCGGTGCTTCTGCGGGACAAGGAGGGCCGCGGTACCGCCTGTATATCTACCCAGGCCGGGTGTCCTGTGGGTTGTGTCTTCTGCAAAACCGGGTCACTGGGCTTCCTGCGGAATCTTGATGCCGGGGAAATGGTGGAACAGTTCCTCCACATCAGGGAACTTGGAACCGAGTACGGGGGGGAGGTTTCCCACCTGGTGATTATGGGCATGGGGGAACCCCTGCTTAACCTGGGGGAACTGCGGCGGGCAGCGGGAATCATCACGGATCCGCGGGGGCTGGGTATCTCCGGGCGGCGGATCACCGTCTCCACCAGCGGCATTGCCGGGGGTATCCGCGAACTTGCGGAATCGGGCCCTCCCCTGCGTCTGGCCTTTTCCCTGAGCAGCGCAAGGGAGGAGCTGCGAAACGCCCTGGTCCCCAGCGGTACCGGCAACCCCCTTAAGCGGATAAAGGAGGCCCTTGGCTACTACCAGGAAAAGACGGGGCAGCGGATCACCCTGGAAATGGTGCTGCTTGGAGGGCTCAATACCGGCGCGGAAGAAGCGGCGGCGGTCCGGGACTTTGCACAGGGACTGGACGTGGTGGTGAACCTTATCCCCTGGAACCCCGTGGAAGGGCTCAGGTTCCGGGGCCGTGCCCTGCAGGAACCCTCCCCTGCCGAGATTGAAGCCTTTGCCCGGTTCCTGAGGCAGGGAGGACTGAACGTAACCCGCCGTTTCCGCCGGGGCCGGGGTGTTGCAGGAGCCTGCGGGCAGTTGGGAAGCCTGCGTCGCGTTGACATGGAGAGGACTTCCCCGGTAGAATGATAGCCATCAGGAGAACGCCCTCCTCAAAGGATCTGTTGGTACCGATAGCGAGAGTGGTGAAATTGGTAGACACGCCAGACTTAGGATCTGGTGCCTTTGGCGTGGGGGTTCAAGTCCCTTCTCTCGCAAATAAAGGCACATGACGGGGTTCTTCCGGGCAGCAGAATCGTGAAAGGGTGTCTTTACAGCCGGTTTTATAACCGGTTCAAGTTACCAAAAAAGGGATGCTTCAGCGTTTTACATTCAGGTGGAGCTTCCGTATCCGGAGAGGGACATTGTGACCATACATAAAGAAATAAGCCGGCAGGAACACTCAAGTGTTAAATTAACAGTTACCATAGCAAAGGACGATGTTCGTTCCCAGTACGACACAGTTTTGAACGAGTACAGCAAGAATCTCCTGTTGCCGGGTTTCAGGCGGGGCAAAATACCCAAAGAAGTCCTTATACGGAAATTCGGGGACGCACTTCAGATAGAAACCATGAAGAGCATTGTCGAAAAGTCGGCAGTCGAGATATTTGACGATAAAGACTTCCCCCAGGAAGACCGGCCCCTGCCCTATTCCACCCCGCACATGGAAGGTGAACCGCTGCTGGACCCGGAAAAAGATTTTAGTTTTTCTATGACCTACGATGTATTACCCACAGTCAATGTCGGTACCTGGAAAGGGTTTGAGATTGAAGCTCCGGAGGCGGAGGTAAACGACGAGGACATAAACCGGGAACTGGAGATATTACAGGAACGGAATGCCATTGTTTTGGACCGTGACGACGGGGTCGGGGCGGAAACAGGTAATGTTGTTACCGTTACGTATTGCGAAACCGACGATAACGGGAAAATTGTCCCCAATACGGAACGGCAGGATTACGTGTTTACACTTGGGACGGGCAACAATATCTACAAGTTTGACAATGAGATACTGGGGATGAAAAAAGGCGAAACCAGGGAATTTGAAAAAACCCGTCCGGCGGGAAAAGACCCAGCCGGGCCGGCGGAAAAACCGGTAAAACTCCGGGTAAGCCTTACGGCCCTGAAAGAGCGCAGACTCCCTGAACTGGATGACGAACTGGCCCAGGATGTAGACGAAAAATTCCACAGTCTGGAGGATCTGAAAAACAGTATCCGGAACTCCCTTACCCGCAAGCTGGAAAACCGGCTCCGCGATATCAAAATCAGCATGCTTTTGGAAAAAATGATTGCCGTTACGCCGGTGGATATTCCCGAATCCATGATCCGTATTGAACTTGAGTCCCGCTGGCGTAAGCTGGCCCAGGCTTTCAATGTTACGGTAGACCAGCTAAAAAAGGACATGGAAACTACGGACAAAAGCGTGGAAGATATCCAGAACAGCTGGCGCCCGGAGCTTGTCAAAGTCCTCCATTCCCGGCTTATTGTGGAAACCCTTATCGAGGAGCTTAAGCTGGAGGCCGGGGACGAAGAACTGGAACAGGAGATAGAGAACATGGCCGCCGGTGAAGGCGCCCGGGCGGAAACGATAAGAAAATACTACGAACAGGAACTAATGAGGCAGAATCTTCGGGCAGTGATAAAAGAGAAAAAGATTTTTGATATTTTGTTGGCAGAAAGTATTATTAAACCGGGGAAAAAGGAGAATTATCTGGACCTTGTGCCCGATAATGGTTAGATTCAGGCTATGAATGAAAAAATGAACAGCATGGTCCCCTGGGTCATTGAGCAAAGCGGGGCCGGGGAACGATCTTACGACATCTATTCCCGGCTCCTCAAAGACCGGATCGTATTTCTTGACGGTGAGATAAACGACCTGAGCGCCGACCTCGTGGTAGCCCAACTGCTTTTTCTGGACGGTCAGGATACGGACAAGGATATTAACCTGTATATCAATTCCCCCGGCGGATCGGTTACCGCGGGGCTGGCCATATACGATACCATGCAGTACGTCAAAAGCGATGTGCAGACGATCTGCCTGGGCCAGGCCGCCAGCATGGCAGCGCTGATACTTACCGCGGGGGCCGCGGGGAAGCGGATGGTGCTGCCCTCCTCGCGGGTGCTTATCCACCAGCCCTGGGGCGGCGCCCAGGGGCAGGCCCGGGATATTGGTATCCAGTCACGGGAGATCATCAGACTAAAAAAGCTTACAATCCAATATTTCGCCAGACATACAGGAAAAGACGCTGAAAAAATGGCCGCCGACATGGAACGGGATTTTTATATGTCTGCGGAAGACGCGGTTTCCTACGGGGTGGCGGATTCAGTCCTGACGAGGGAGAAACATGGCAAAGATACGTAGTGGTTCCGGCAACTATGAACGGGTCTGTTCTTTTTGCGGTAAAAGTGCGGAAATAGCCCGCAGGCTTATTGCCGGTCCAAATGATGTTTTTATCTGCGATGAGTGTGTGGAGGTGTGCCGCAAGATCCTCTCCGAGGAGGAACACGAGCTTTCCACCCAGTTTACCGGGGATATTCCCACCCCCCGTGAAATAAAAACCTATCTGGACCTTTTCATCATAGGCCAGGACGAGGCGAAAAAGGCCCTTTCGGTGGCGGTGTACAACCATTACAAGCGGATTACCAAGACCACCAAAGAAAATAACGATGTGGAAATTGAAAAATCCAATGTACTCCTGATCGGTCCCACCGGCACGGGGAAAACCCTGCTGGCAAAGACCCTGGCAAAGAAATTAAAGGTCCCCTTTGCTATTGTAGACGCTACCACCCTGACGGAGGCCGGCTATGTGGGGGAGGATGTGGAAAATATCCTCCTCAAGCTGATCCAGAGCGCCGGGGGGAATATCGCCGCGGCGGAACGGGGCATTGTCTACATTGATGAAATTGACAAGATCGCCCGGAAAGGGGAGAACGTCTCTATCACACGGGATGTATCCGGTGAAGGGGTACAGCAGGCGCTTCTTAAAATAATTGAGGGAACCATTGCCTCCGTACCGCCCCAGGGGGGCAGAAAGCACCCCAACCAGGAGATGATACGTATTGATACAACGGATATTCTCTTTATCTGCGGCGGCGCGTTTGTGGGGCTGGAGAAATTTATCGAGCAGCGGGTGGTACAACACCCTATGGGATTCGGCGCGGAGACCGGACGGCGGGGACAAAAAGACTTAAAGGAACTGTTCAGCGCGCTGCACCCCGACGATCTTATCCATTTTGGGATGATCCCCGAATTTATCGGCCGCCTGCCCATCACCGTAAGCCTTGAGGAACTGAAACGGGACGACCTTAAACGGATCATCACCGAACCCCGGAACGCCATTGTAAAACAGTACCAGGCCTCCCTGGCGATTGACGATGTAAAACTTGAGTTCACCGAAGGGGCCATCGACGCGATTGCCGATACTGCGATCAAGCAGAAGACCGGGGCGCGGGGTTTGCGGGCCATCGTAGAAAAACTTATGACCGACATCATGTTTGAAATTCCTTCGATCCCCGGAAGCAAACGGGTAGTTATCACCCAGGATGTAGTAATAAAATCGGAAGTTCCTGAGATCCTTCCCTTCCAGAAGAGCGCCTGATGTGAAACCCTACCAGGGGTTGTTACAATTCGTCGCCGGACTCAGGAAAAAAGCGGCGGACCGGGCCCTGTCTGCAGACAGAAAGCGGACAGCGGGCCGGGGGCTTAAAAAAACGGAACGGGAGGGTGAAGAACTTGTTCTTTTACCCTTAAAGGACCTGGTCCTCTTTCCCAACACGACAGTCCCGGTCTTTATCACCCATCAGAGCGGAATTATTGCCGTTGAAGAATCCCTTAAACGGGATCACCGGCTTTTCGCATCCTGCCTCCTCAACAGCAAAACCGCAGCGCAGGAAGCGGATCTTTCCGCAGAACTTTTTGCGAAACTTTCCGCAACGCGACCGGCGGCGCAGAATACAACACATTCTACGACGCTGAACGTAACACAGAACGCAGCACATTCCCCGCAGGGTCTCCGGGCCGGTCGTGGGGGGGAGCATGTTCACGGCCCCCTTTCACCCGTTTCGGGAACCGCAGTCCGTATACTCCAGATACTGCGGCTTCCGGACGGTTCCGTCCGGGTACTACTTCAGGGGGAGTACCGGGGAACCATTACGGGCATCAAGTCCCTGCCGGTACCGCCGGCGGGATACCGCCTTTCCGGGCCGGAAGACAGGCTCCAAAGCTATAACCTGGTCCGGGTAGAGGTGATACCCGGCACTCTGTCCGGTACGGAGGATACGGACAGGCTTGCCATGATCCGGGCGATTCAGCAGGCATTTGCGCAATACGCAGATCTTTCAAAAAAAATAGGCCCCGACATAATCGCCGCTGTTGAAAGGGCGGATAATCCCGAACGGCTGGTTAACCTTATCGCCAATTCCATGGCGATAAAACCTGAAAAAAAACTGGAACTCCTCTCCATCCGGGACAGTGGAACCAGGCTGGAAGCGATTCTTGAAACCCTGGAGATGGAGAGCGAGATCTACAGCGTCCAGCGGAACATTTCCGGCAAGGTAAAGAGCCGGCTGGAAAAAAACCAGCGGGAGTACATCCTCCACGAGCAGCTTAAGGAGATTAACAGGGAACTTGGCAAGGACAACCCGGAGGATGAATTTGCCGATCTGGAAAAGGCCGTAGCCGCGCGGAACCCGCCGGAGGAGGTCCTGGTTAAGGCCCAAAAAGAAATCGGCCGTTTGCGCAAACTCCAGCCTTTCAGCCCGGAAGCGGGGGTATTACGGGCCTACGTGGAGTGGATCCGCGATCTGCCCTGGAGCGAATACTCGCCGGACTCGGTGAACCTGGGCCTTGCGGAGAAGATCCTTGACGAGGATCACTACAATATGCGTAAGGCCAAAGACCGGATCCTCGAATTTATCGCCGTCAGACAGCTCAGTGCCGCCGGTTCCGGCGCCGCCGGGGTCGCGGGAATCAAGGGACCCATCCTCTGTTTTACCGGGCCGCCGGGAACAGGAAAAACCAGCCTTGGAAAATCGGTGGCACGGGCCCTGGGCCGCACATTCGTACGCATATCCCTGGGAGGCGTCCGGGACGAGGCGGAAATCCGCGGTCACCGGAAAACATACGTAGGGGCCCTGCCGGGGAAGATCATCCAGTCCATGCGCAGGGCGGGGACCATGAACCCCGTCTTCCTCCTGGACGAGATCGACAAACTGTCCAGCGATTTCCGCGGGGACCCGGCGTCGGCCCTGCTGGAAGTGCTGGACCCGGAACAAAATTCCGCCTTTACCGATCACTATATGGAAGTTGCCTACGATTTGTCCAAAGTTCTGTTTATTACCACCGCCAATTCCCTTAACGGCATCCCCTACCCCCTTCTGGACCGGATGGAGATTATCGAGATTCCCGGTTACGGGGAACATGAAAAACTGGCCATAGCCAAACAGTTCCTTGTCCCCAAAGAACTGGAAGAAAACAGCCTCAAAGACGCAGCGATCAAGTTTACCGACGAGAGCCTGCGGGAGATTATCCGCTACTGGACCATGGAAAGCGGCGTCCGGGCCCTGGAACGGGAGATTGCCCGGATCTTGAGACGGATTGCACGGGAAGCGGTGAAGAAAAACTACGGCGCTTCGCCGTCCGGCGCCCCCTCCGGCGCTCCGGATAGCACGCCGGGAAAACCCCTGAGCGGCTTTAAGCGGACCATCCGCCCTTCCGATCTGGAAAGACTCCTGGGCCGGCGGAAGTACAAACGGGACGTAGTCTTTACGGAGGAACGCGTCGGGGTAAGCCACGGCTTGGCTTGGACCGAAACCGGGGGCGCCATGCTGCCCGTAGAAACCAGGGGCTTTGAGGGGGACGGGGAGCTGATCATCACGGGAAACCTGGGAGATGTGATGAAGGAAAGTGCCCGGATCGCCCTGTCCTGGCTGCGGAGCGCCAGGGAAAACTACCGGTTCAGGCTCAACATCGCCAAAACAGACTTCCACATCCACGTTCCTGAAGGGGCCATTCCCAAAGACGGTCCCTCCGCGGGGATTACGCTGGCCGCCTCTTTACTTTCCACCCTTTGTCAAAAGGCCCCCCGTCCGGGTATCGCAATGACCGGGGAACTTACCCTTACCGGTAGAATCCTCCCCATTGGGGGCCTTAAAGAAAAACTCCTGGCTGCGGTACGGAACGGCATGGAACAGGTGATCCTTCCCGAAGGCAACCGGGACGACTGGGAAGAACTGGACCGGGACATACGGGAGGCCATTCCTGTGGAATTTGTGGAAAATGCCGAAGACGCCTTTTGGCTGCTTTTTGGAACCGGGGTACACCGGAAGGGCGGCCTTAAAAAGGGCGGTTCCGGGACACCGGTTTTGGAAAAATCGGAAGACATTCTCTCCCCGGCCCCGGCTGGGCTTTTGCCAGGTTCCGGCTGCTAGCAGGCTGTTGCGGATTATCCCGCTGATACCGGCGGCGTTCCCAAAACCCGCCGGGTTTTGGGCATACTCTACAATTTTGCGATGTCTTCGGCGGAAAGCCCGGTTCCTTCGGCTATGTGCTCAGGCGGCAGACCGAGTTTCTTTAAATTCCGGGCGATTTCCCGTTTCTCCTCCAGTTTGCCTTCCAGCTATCTGGCGCTTGGGCGTGTTCCTGCGTACTACGCCGACAGCCAGGCCCAGGCGCAGACACAGTCCAATGTGCGGTTGGCGCATATGGACAGCGGCACGGCATTGGACTTGTTCAATGAGCCGGTTGGTTATCTGCCAGGCGCATTCGCCGTTAAAGCAGAAAGGACGCCGGGCGGCTTCCCCGCCTTGGCGCAATCATAAGGCAGCAAGCAGAGAAATAACTCTCTTGACGGGCAGGGACAATCACTGAAGCAAAACCATCTATGGAGCTCCCCGCTGGACAGACAGGGCTGCTGCAGTTACTTTTCCCTGTTCAGCTGCCGTTTCCTGGCAGCCTGTTGCGCTGGGCTGCTTTGCGCATCTCTGGTTCGCTTACCGTTTACAGGGTCTCCTGGATGATCTGCAGGGTATGTTCGGCACAGCGGTCCCAGGAGAAGTTCCGGACCCGTTCCAGGCCATGGCGCTGACATTCCCGGTAAATTTCCCGGTTTGTGGCCAGGGTAACCAGGCGGTCCGCCATGTCCTCAACGTCCAGGGGATCAAAGTACAGGGCCGCATGTTCCGCGGTTTCCGGCAGGCCGGCGGCACGGGCGCAGGCGACCGGGATACCGGTTGCCATAGCCTCCAGGACACCCAGGCCAAAACCTTCATACAGTGAGGGAAACACCACGATATCCGCGCCGGAGTAGAGTTTCGGAAGACTCCGAATGGGAAAATGGCCGGTAAAAAAAATGTCGTTCCGGTAGGGGGAGGCGTTGGCTACTTTTTTAACACGGTCCGCCCCCTGGCTGTCCCCGCCGGCCAGGATCAGCCGGTGAGGGTACCTGGTCCGCTCTTTGAAGATCCTGAAAGCCTCGAAAAGCCGGATATGGTTCTTTATGGGGTGTTCGATTCGGGACACGTATAGCAGGTAGGGCCGGCGGAAACTGAAAGGCTGGATCAGTACCACGCTTTCCTCGTTTTTCGGCAGGGGCTGAAAGGCTTCCAGATCTATGCCGTTGGGGACCACCTCGATCCGGGATTCTTTAACCCGGACTAGTTCCACCAGCTCCTGTTTAACCCAGTTACTCACCGCGATAACCCGGTCCAGCCGGCGCAGGGCGTCGGGAAGGATCACACGGGGGACGACCCCCAGCTTTTCACGGGTTTTCCCCCTTCCCCAGTAGATGGCCATGTCGTGAACCGTCCCGACGGTGGGACAGGGGGAACGGCGGGGGGCCGCCAGACGGTGGGCTGCCGGGAAAAAACAGACATTGTAGTTCCGGGATTTGGCGAATTCCTCGTACTTGAACAGGTGCCACAGGGAATTGGCGGTCTTGCCGTTTACCGGGCAGCGGGAAACAAATTCCAGATTCGGGGCAACATCATTGTAAACATAACGGTCAAATTCCCAGCCGAAAATCTCAAAAAGAGCCCCCGAAGGGGGAATCCGCTTCAGCAACTGGGTTAAATAAGCGCCGACACCGGCTTTGCCGCCATCGCAGGCAAAACTGTCGATCCCAACTTTCATAAAACCTCCGGAAATGCCCGAATCCCATATCCCGGCATGTAGGAAAAAGACAGCATATCAATGACAAAAACAAAAAAGCAAGTGAGTCGCTGTATACCGGTAGCCTGAAATTTTTCCCCGTCGATCCTTGCAACACAACCTGTAGTGCTGTATAGTCAATTTCAATGGAAAAGACGCTATATATGTGGCGCCATCGGCCGATGATCATTTCAACGGCACGGCGGATAAGCCCGCAACAGGTCGCCGGATGAGATGTCCTCATTGCGGGAATTTGGAAGACAAGGTGGTCGAATCCCGTACCCTGGCCAACGGAGCGGCTATCCGCCGGCGGCGTGAGTGTAACGACTGCGGTTACCGTTTTACAAGCTACGAGCGGATTGAGGACAAACAGTTCATGGTTATCAAGCGGGATGGCCGCAGGGAACCCTTTGACCGGCGGAAAATTGAGCGCGGGGTCGAGCGGGCCCTGGAAAAACGGCCCGTATCTCCTATGATGATCGAAAGCCTGGTCAACCAGATCGAAGACCAATCGGCCATTATAGGCAGGGTCAACCATGAGATCAGCGCCTCCGGTATCGGGGATCTGGTGCTGGAAAAGCTGGCGGCTGTGGACCGGGTGGCCTACATTCGTTTCGCATCCGTGTACCGGCACTTTGAGAATTTGGATGAATTTGTCCGGGAGATACAAAAAATGGAGGAACCGAGGTGATAAAGCAGGTAGTTAAGCGTTCCGGGACCATCGAGACCTACGACCGTTACAAGATATTCAGCGCGGTAAGCCGGGCTTACGATGCGGTAGGGAAGGATCTCCGGGAGAAAAAACTTTCCCCGGAGGAACAGGACAGCCGTGTGGAGGCGCTTACCAGGCGGGTGGAGGTCCTTCTGGAGGAAATGATGAAGGACCGTCACCCCTCCTCCATTCCCGCCATCGAGGAAATTCAGGACCTCGTAGAGACCGCCCTCATCGAAAAACAGGAAACGGCAGTCGCCAAAGCCTACATCCTCTACCGGGCCCGGCACGAGGCCAGGCGGGACCTTAAAAACCTGATGCTGGATATTGATTCCACGATGGACGGCTACCTTAAACAGTCCGACTGGCGGGTCAACGAGAACGCCAACGTCAACTACTCCCTGGGGGGCCTGATCCTCCACAATTCAGGAAGCATCACCGCCAACTACTGGCTTAAAAACATCTACCCGCCGGAAATCGCCAACGCCCACCGGGACGCGGATTTTCACATCCACGATCTTTCCATGTTTTCAGGCTACTGCGCCGGCTGGTCCCTGCGCCAGCTTATCGCCGAAGGGCTGGGGGGAGTGGCGGACAAGATCACCAGCAAACCGGCCAAGCACCTTTCCACGCTGATGCAGCAGGCGGTGAATTTCCTGGGCTGCCTGCAGAACGAATGGGCCGGGGCCCAGGCATTCAGTTCCTTCGACACCTATGTCGCCCCCTTTGTAAAGGTGGATAATTTAAGCGACAAGGAAATAAAACAGTGTCTGCAGAGCTTCGTGTTTGGGGTGAATACCCCCAGCCGCTGGGGCAGCCAGGCGCCCTTTACGAACATCACCCTGGACTGGGTCTGTCCCGCAGACCTTAAGGACCGGAAGGCCCTAACCGGGGGACGGGAAATGGACTTTACCTACGGTGAATGTCAGTCCCAGATGGACCGGATAAACCGGATCTTCATCGAACTTATGCTGGACGGGGATGCCGATGGCCGGGGCTTTCAGTACCCCATCCCCACCTACAACATAACCAGGGACTTTAACTGGGACAGCGGCAATGCCAAGATTCTTTTTGAAATGACCGCCCGCTACGGTACCCCCTATTTCCAGAATTTCATCAACTCCGACCTTAACCCCGCTGACGTAAGGTCCATGTGCTGCCGCCTCCAGTTGGACAAACGTGAACTGCGGAAACGGGGGGGCGGCCTTTTCGGTTCCGATGAGCTGACCGGCTCGGTGGGGGTGGTAACCATCAACCTCCCGCGGATCGCCTACCTGGCCAAAGACCGGGGAGATTTTTACCGCCGCCTGGAAGGGCTCATGAGTTTGGCCAGGGAAAGCCTTATTATCAAGCGGAAAACCGTAAAAAAACTGCTGGAAGCGGGGCTTTTCCCCTACACACGGCGCTACCTGCAGACCCTGGACAACCACTTTAACACCATCGGCCTTGTAGGTATGAACGAGGCCCTGCAGAACTTTCTGGGTAAAGACCTCACAAGCCAGGAGGGACGGGCCTTTGCCCTGGAAGTCTTGAACTTTATGCGGGAAAAACTGGCGGATTTTCAGGAGGAAACCGGGGAACTGTTTAACCTGGAAGCCACCCCTGCAGAATCGACATCCTACCGCCTGGCAAAGCACGACAAGAGCCGCTACCCGGACATTATCAGCGCCGGAACCAGGGAACCCTATTATACCAATTCCACCCAGCTCCCGGTTATGGCGACCGAAGATATTTTCGACGCCCTGGATCAGCAGGAAGCCCTGCAGATCGCCTATACCGGGGGCACAGTTTTTCACGCGTTCCTGGGAGAGGCTATCGAAGACTGGCGAAGCTGCCGGGATCTGGTGCGGAGCATCGCCTCCAATTACCGTATCCCCTACTTCACCATCTCCCCCACCTTCTCCGTGTGCCCCGTCCACGGCTACCTGCGGGGCGAACACTTCCACTGCCCCACATGCCGGGAAGAGCAGGAGACGGAACTGCGGGAACGGATCAGCGCCCTGGAACGGGAGCGGGAACAGATTCTGGAGAAGACGACACAAAATTCAGTGAAGCAATCCCAATTTTAAGGAGTAAAACGAAATGAGGACCCTTGAGGACGTAGAAAAAGATTTGGCCCAGGCCAGGGAGGCCCTTGCATCGGTGGAGGGAACACCCGCGGAAGTGTACAGCCGCATTGTCGGCTACTACCGTTCCGTGCGGAACTGGAACCGGGGTAAACGGGAGGAATATGGCGAGCGGCGGCTTTACGACCTGTCCCTGCCCGAATATTCCGGCAGGACGGCCGCCCCTTCAGCCGCAGCGGCCGGGGAGAGCGGCGCGGAATCCGCTGCGGATTCCGCCAGGGTGCTGCTCTTCTGGCGTCCCGCGTGCCCGGCCTGCCCTTCGGCCAAGGAAGCGGCGGGCCGGCTGGGAATTCCGGTAGACCTGGTAAACGCCGACACGGAAACAGGATATGCCGAGGCCCTGCGGCGTAACGTCCTTGCCACCCCCACCGCTATCTTCCTCTCACCCGAAGGAGGGGAGATCGGCAGGGCCCTGGATTCCCGTTCCATCGCCAACTTTGGCGCCGCCAAAGTTGGTAACCGGGTCCTGGTCTAGACGCCGGCCCTGCGGAAACGCCCGGCATGCCGCCCCTGGTAAGCCTGCGCAAGACCAGTCTGGTAGACTATCCCGGCAAGGTCTCCGCGGTTATCTTCCTGCCGGGCTGTAACCTCCGCTGTCCCTGGTGCCAAAACCGGGAACTGGTACTGCCCGGCGACTCCGCAGCCGCCGGAAGGCCAGGGGGGTTTATTCCCCTGGATGAAGCACTGGCCCTGATCCAAAAGCGGAAAAACGTGCTGGGCGGGGTGGTCGTCTCCGGGGGGGAACCCTGCCTGTTCCCCGGACTAGCCGGACTGGCCGCAGAACTAAAGAATCTCGGACTCCCCTACAAACTCGATACCAACGGCCTTTTCCCCCCGGTCCTGCGAAAACTTCTTGAAAACCCCGCGACCCGGCCCGGTTATATCGCTATGGATCTGAAACTGGCCCCCGGCCGCTACGGGGAACTGCTGCCCGGACCCCAAAACTCCGCCGTTGATCCCGCCGCAGCCCTGGCCGAAAGCGCCGCCCTGCTGCGGGGCTCCGGGGTGGAACACGAATTCCGCAGCCTGGCCCTGCCGGGCGGCCGCTTCGGTCCCGGCGACATTACAGCCCTGGCGCCCCTGGCCGGCGGGGCCCCCTGGCATTTCAGGCCCTTCGTACCGGGTAACTGTCTGGATCCCGCCTGGAATTCCCTCCCCGCCACAGGAGAAAAAGAAACGGCCCCGCTGGCGGAAACGGCACGCCGGCCCTGTAAGCCCGGACGGGGGATTGCTCAAAACTACGGCGCCGAGTATAATATAAAAAGTATATTTTGTACCTCAAGGTGAAAAGTTATTCAAGCCATGAGTTCAGAAGATGCGGTTGGGGAACTCATCCAAAAAGCTTACAGCAAGTTGGGCGCCGCCGATTCGGAAGGGGCCCTGCAGTCCTTTGATGAAGCTTTGAAGATAGATTTTGACCATCCGGAGGTTAAATACGGCCTGAAATGCCTTATCTGGTGGCTTGATCATATCAAGCGGGCCGATGATTTTCGGGAAGCTTACAACAAGGGCACTTTCATTATATCCCAATGGAAACCCTACTACAGCTTCGTGGATCGTTTTGACAGGCATTTTGATTCCTGTCAACTTGTTATCCGGCGTTATGTTTTTTCCGTGGCCCTTGGGTATTTTTCCGGCATGCTGGGAGAGGGGGTGAATGAACATAGCCCGGATTTGCTCCTTCTCGTGGGCCGTTGCTACAAGGGGGTTGGAAACTACGGAGAGTCTTTGAAGTACCTGGAACAGGCCGTCCGGTTCAAGCGGGACGACGCGGAAACTCTCTCCGAACTTGCGGATGTGAACGCGCTGGTGGCGGAAAACAGGACGGCAAAGGCCCTGTTCAGGGAGGCATTTTTTGCGGACCCCCAGAGAATCGACCTCCGGTCCATGGAATCGGAGCTCATTGTCCGCCTGCGGGATCGGGTAAAGAAAATGGGCTACGAAGGGCCCGAACTGGCGGAGTGGATACCCGTCTACGGCAGGCTCTTCAGAGTATTTTCCGTCAAGCGGGAATTAAAACAGTCAGAGGTAAGCAGGCTCAAGCAGTCGATCTTTGCGCTGGAGAACGAAATAAACTGTTCCGGTGAAAGCCTGTTATTGAAGCCCCGGCTTATTAACCGTTATTTTTGGCTGATCGATCATTACGAAAATACCCATGACGATTCGGGAGTGGTAGTGGTAGAGGATACGATGAGAAAGATCAGGCTCATTGATAAGTCAATTTACAATTGGTACACAAGATAAGCCTATGGGCGAAGAGGAGTTTGGAAATGTCCGATGCTGAAGCTGTCGAGGTGGAACTATCTGCAGTGCTTAAAAGTACGCAGGAAATGCTGAACGAGGAAAAATGGACCAGGGCAACTCTGGGTAACTACTCCGCCGCCCAGTTCAAAGAGCTGGACGTGATCCTGAAAGAATGTCAGGAAGCCCGCCTGTACGAGGAACTTAAAAACCTTTGCGATGAACACCTGAACCATACCAAAAACAGCATTATTGCGCTGTATATTTCCGGAATGATCGCCCTTTCCCGGCAAATTATCGACGATTCCGCCATCGTCAACCTGGTAAACATTTTTGTTGATAACCACAAGTGGGTCATCGTTAAATATTTATGCGAGGGCATCCTTGAATACGGGGAATCAAAATTCGCCCTGCGTACCCTTGCGGAATGTTACCGGAACGAAAATAACGAAGAGGGTATCTACGGCATTTGGGAACGGCTGGTCAAAGTTGACATTGAAGAGGCGGAACTTGCCAAATCTCTGGCGGAACGTTACGAAAAACTTGGGGATATTGAGGCCACGGTAGATTACTACAAGAAGGCCCTTCACCGGTACATCAACAAGGCGGTCTACAAAGAAGTTAAGGATATATGGGAAAAACTTCTGGATTATATTCCGGAAGACCTGGATTTTTTCCTCAGCGTGCAGAAAAAGATTGCCAAAAACATCGACAAGGAAAAAGCCGGCGTTCTTCTAAAAGATCTGTACGAGATCTGCAAAAAACGCAACGATACAAGTACATCCATAGCGATTCTGAAGATCGTTCTGGAGTACGATGACCGGGACATCCAGGCCCGCAGGGAAATTACCGATTGTTATCGCAGGCAATACGCCGGCCACAGTCAGCTGGAAGATTATATCCGTATCTCCAGCCTTGCCCAGGGACCCCGCAATGTGCGGGAAGCGATAACCGATTTTGAAAAGCATATCGCCTTTGACAAGGGGAATTTTGTGTACCACCGGACCTGGGGGGTTGGCCGGATCGCCAGCGTGCAGGGGGATGACATCGTCATCGACTTTGCCAAAAAAAGAAACCACTCCATGTCCCTCAAAATGGCGGTAAACGCCCTGCAGACCCTCTCCAAAAACCATATCTGGGTCCTCAAGGCGATCTGGAAAAAGGAAAAACTCCACGAGAAAGTAAAAAACGACTACCAGTGGGCCTTAAAAACCGTGATCCGCAGCTTCGATAACTCCTGCGACATCAGGAGGATCAAGGCGGAACTGGTGCCCCAGGTGTTAAGTCCCGGCGAATGGGCCGGCTGGAGTACCAAGGCCCGGGACATTCTTAAGTCGGACCCCAATTTCGGGGTAAGCCCGGAGAACATAGATCTTTTTACGGTGCGGGACCGGCCCATCAGCCTGGAAGAAAAACTCTACAACGAGTTCAAGGCGGAAAAGAGCTTCTTTGACCGGGTAACCACGATTCGGGAATTTGTATCCCGCAAGGATGCGGAGATCGATTCGGAATATTTTACCGAAATGTTCTCCTATTTTACGACATACCTTAAATCGTACAACCAGGTAAGCGAGCAGGTTGTAGCGTCTTACCTCCTGGTAAAGGATCTGGTAACTAAATACCCCCACCTGGGGACCGGCCTTTCCCTGAATTTCACCGAGATATTCAACGCCATAGAGGACATACCCGTTCTGTTTCTTAACCTTAAAGACGTAAAATTGAGAGAGGAATTTCTCCGCCATATAAAACTGTTTATCTCCAATTGGGCGAATATCTACGTGAATCTTTTTCCCTATGCCCTGTCCCCCGGCATCATCCAGCAGTTAAAAGCCGGCGGCAGCGAAGACAGTCTTACCGCCATGACGGCGAACAGTTTTGAGAATTTCCGGGATTTCCGGGAAGCGGTGGTGTGGCTTTTCAAGAATTCCTGTGCAGAAGAATGGTACCAAAAGGCGAATATCCCCTACGAAAAACAGCTTATCACCCTTATTCACATTCTGGATATAAGCTACCGGGAGATTGAAAACCACCGGGATACGACGGAAAACCGCAAGATAAACAAGCAGGTTTACAATATCCTTTTTACCGAAGGGACGCTGAGCCGGTTTATTGCCGAAGCCGACGGTTACACGATCCTGCGGATCTACACATTTATCAACGATGTAAAGGATCTGGATCCTGCGGACAAAATCAAGCTGCGAAACGTTATCCTTGAAAAGTTCCCCGACTTCAAATTCCTTGGGGAAGAAGAAAAGAAAGCTACCGTCCTTGGACTTATCGTAACAATGGCAAAGTACCAGGAAAAGCAACGGCAGCTTGCAAAACTTATCGCCGAGGATGTTCCCGCCAATTCCCGGGAAATCGAATTCGCCAAATCCCTGGGCGATCTGCGGGAAAACGCCGAGTACAAGGCCGCCCTTGAAAAACAGGCCATATTAAACGCCACACTGGCAAAACTCAGCGATGAAATAGAGCGGGCACAGCGTTTCGATCCAAGTACGATTAGTACCTCACGGGCTGGTTTTGGTACCAAGGTTACGCTGAAAAACAGCTCCAGCGGCAAAGAGGAAAGTTATACCCTCCTGGGTCCCTGGGAGTCCGATCCGGACAACAATGTTATCTCGTATTTATCTCCCTTTGGCGGAACCTTGCTTAACAAAGAGGTGGGAGAGCAATTTGACTTTACCGCAAACAACGAAAAAATTTCCTATGTGGTGGAAAAAATAAGCGCCGCCCTCTAAAATTCGTTGTAGCGGAAGGCGGGTAATGACAGCATGCGAATGAAATGGTTAAAAGCGGCGGTTTCGGCGTTTTTCATTTTCATAGGGGGGAATCTCTTTGGGCAGCAGCGCCCTCCTATCGATCTGGTGTTGCTGTTGGACACTTCTTCCGCCATGAGCAACTACTACACCCGGATCAACTACTACCTTAGCGGCTCATTCCTGCGCGACAACCTGCAGCTGGGCGATACGTTTCACCTTATCGCTTTTTCGGACAAACCCAGGATGGAGATCGCCCGCCGCATAGAAGGCCGGGGGGATCTGGAAACGATTATCGGCCGTATGTTGCTGATGTACCCCCTGGAACCCCAGGCGGATATTCCCGCCGCCCTTTCCTTTGTGGAAAATTATGCCGAAAACCTGAATTCAGGCCGGCAGCGGAAGATCGTTGTTCTTAGCCTTGGGGAAGGCGCCGCCTCGTTCCCGCTTCTCCTCGAAGAATCCCGCGGACGTCTGGCAGAGTACACGATCAGCCTTGAACACGTAAACCCCGCAGCCCTTCCCCAGGCGACGCCCACTCCCCCCGCCCCGGCGCCCGTAACTCCGGCCCCACAGCCCGAACCCACAAGCCCGGTGTCTCCCGCCCCGGTTCCCGTAACTCCGGCCCCACGGCCCGAACCCACAAGCCCGGCGTCTCCCGCCCCGGCGCCCGTAACTCCGGCCCCGCGGCCCGAACCCACAAGCCCGGTGTCTCCTGCCCCGGCGCCCGTAACTCCGGCCCCACAGCCCGAACCGGCCCCCATACCGGCGCAGGAAACCCCGCCGGAACCCGAACCGGTTCCCACGGCGCCGCCGGAATCCCCGGTGATACAACAGACGCCGGAACCGGAGGCAAGTCCGGCGCCTCCCGCCGTACCGGTACCACCTGTCCAAACTCCGGCAGCATCCGGACGGCCCCGCCCGGTACAACCGGAGAACCGGTTCATGGGACTGGTGAGGACTTTAATCAATGACTATGGGCTGTTGATTTTGGGGATCCTGGCCCTGCTGATTTTGGGACTGTTAATTTTCCTCCTGGCCCGCCGCCTCCACCAATCTCCAAGCCGGGCGATGGCCAGGGCGGGCCGGGACGGTTCCCGTGACCGGAAAATAACTGCACGTGCGGATACTCCGGACCGGATGCAAGGAGCCGGAAGCGTCAAAGGCCCGCCCCCTGTAAAAGAACCTTCCCAACGTGTTTCCAAAAGTCCGGCCACCCGGCAAGCCGCGGAGCCCCTGCCGCCCCGCAGGGGGACTCCCTACACAGACACCGGCCGCCCGGTAAGAAAACTTGAATACGGTTCACCCTTCATGCTTAAACTCTTTGTAGCCGATCAGAATACCCTTATCGGTAAACGGAATACCCACCTGGTAAAGCCCGGCTTTAGTTACACGGTCGGAGGAAGAAACTCGGATTTCCTCATCTTCCTGGTACCTGTTCCCTACCGGATTGGGGATCTGAAATATGAAACTTCAGGCTGTACCTTCTACCCCCGCAAGCCGCACTACTTCCCCGATATTGGAAACAACCCGGTACATGACTGCATCGGCAAAACAATCCGGGTCGTATCTGATAAAGGTTATGAACTTTTTATCCGTCTGGAACAGTACGAGGATCCCCTGCTGGAACTGAACCGGCTTATGCTGTCCATCAAAATCCCAAATTCCACAGGAGCCCGATAATCGGGCTTTGCGAACCTCTGGTTCGCTGACGAGAATCAATATTACTTGATACGGTCTTAGGCGATGCCGCTTGGCAGTTTGTAGGGTAAAAAATCGCCTGGAAAGGCGATTTTCTACCCTATGGCTACGCCATAATGGCTACGCCTTGGGGTTGTATGCGCGAAGGGCAACAAACGGCTAGCGTCCCGGTGCGGAAAACTGCTCACGGGAGGCTAGGGCGGGGATTAGGTACTTGTCGATGTACGCTTTGTTGACCCGCAGGAGTTCGTCACGGGGGATCTCCGTAAGCACGGTCCAGCCCAGGTCCAGGGTGCGGCCGATGTCCCGGTTTTCGTATTCGCTCTGGGATAAAAAGATCTGTTCGAAGCGTTCCCCGAATTTGAGGTACTGTTTGTCGGTTTCCGACAGTTCCTCCTCCCCGATAATCGAAGCCAGGTTCCGTACCTGTTTGACTCGGGAATAGGCGGCGAAAAGCTGGCTGGACACGTCCTTGTGGTCCTCCCGTGTCATGCCGGGGCCGATGCCGTCCTTCATGAGGCGGGAGAGGCTGGGGAGCCCCGCCACGGGGGGGTAAACCCCCCGCTGGAAGAGTTCCCGGTCCAGGACGATCTGCCCCTCGGTGATGTAGCCGGAGAGGTCCGGGATGGGGTGGCTGATGTCGTCATTGGGCATGGTAAGGATGGGGATCTGGGTGATGGACCCACCTGAACCGTTGATCTTTCCCGCCCGCTCGTAGAGGCTTGCCAGGTCGGAGTAAAGGTAGCCGGGGTAACCCTTGCGGCTGGGCACCTCCCCCCTGATCGAAGAAACTTCCCGCAGGGCTTCGCAGTAGTTGGTCATGTCGGTCATCACCACCAGGACGTGCATGTTCTTCTCATAGGCCAGGTATTCGGCGGCGGTAAGGGCGCAGCGGGGGGCCACGAGCCGTTCCAGGCTGGGGGCGTCAGCCAGGGACAGGAACACCACCACGTTGGCAAGGACCCCGGTACGCTCAAAGTCGTCCAGGAAAAACCGGGCCACATCGTACTTGACCCCCATAGCGCAGAACACGATGACAAAGGGTTCCGCCTCCGAAGTCCCGGCCCCCGTATCAATGATCCGGGCCTGCCGGACGATCTGGGCGGCAAGGCGGTTGTGGGGCAGGCCGTTGCCGGAAAATATGGGGAGTTTCTGCCCCCGGATCAGGGTGTTCATGCCGTCGATGGCGGAAATGCCGGTCTGGATAAAGTCCCGGGGGTAGGTCCGGGCGTAGGGGTTGATGGGCAGGCCGTTTACGTCCAGGGTGGTGGAGGAAAAAATATCCCCGTAGCCGTCGATGGGTTCCCCCAGGCCGTTGAAGATCCGGCCCAGGAGGCCGGGGCCCACCCGCAGTTCCATGGGCTTGCCCAGGAATTCCACACGGGAATCGTCGGCAGAAAGGCCGGTATTGCTGCCGAATATCTGAATGGCGGTCCAGTCCTCGCTCATGTCCACCACGCGGCCCAGCCGGCGGCCCTCCTCCCGGTCGTAGACCGCCACTACTTCGTTAAAGCCCACGTTACGGCTCCGCCGGGTTATGACCACGGGGCCCTCGATCCGGGTAAGACCCCGGTATTCAACGCCTCTCACGATACAATCTCCCTCAGACTGACCCCGTCGATATCCCGGTAACTCCGTTCCAATTCTTCAAGGCCGGTTTTCATGTCCCGCTCAAAATCATCAAGGCCCCCAAGCTCGTCGTTTTTCACAAGGCTTTTCAGCCGTGAGAGGTTTTCCTGAATGGACAGGCTGGTGATCTTGGTTAGGGGGGCCCCCAGTTTGATACAGGTCTGGGCGCGGCGGTAAAAGGTCATCATAAGTTCCAGCAGCCGTACCTGTTTGGCCGGAACGCAGTACATATCAACCTCGTCGTAGGAATTCTGCTGTAAAAAGCCGTTCTTCAGTATCTCCGCGGTGATAAGAACCAGCCGCTGGTCGTCGGGCAGGGCGTCCGGACCGATAAGGCGCACAATCTCCGCCAGCCGCTGTTCCTGTTTCAAAAGGTCCAGGGCCTCCTGCCGGGACCGGGCCCACTGGGGGTTGACCTTTTCCCACCAGGGTTTAAGTTCCTCGGCGTATTCCGAGTAGCTGTCTATCCAGCTTATGGCCGGGTAGTGCCGGGCGTTGGCAAGGTCCCGGTCCAGTGCCCAGAAACAGCGGATAAACCGCTTGGTGTGCTGGGTTACCGGCTCGGAGAAGTCCCCGCCGGGTGGCGACACCGCGCCGATGATCGAAACCGAACCTTCCAGCCCCGAAAGGGCCTTGATCCGGCCCGCCCGTTCGTAGAATTCGGCAAGCCGGGTGGGGAGGTACGCGGGAAACCCCTCCTCCGCGGGCATTTCTTCCATACGGCCCGAAAGTTCCCGCAGGGCCTCCGCCCAGCGGCTGGTGGAGTCGGCCATGATTGCCACGTGGTAGCCCATATCCCGGTAAAATTCGGCCAGTGTAACCCCGGTGTAAATTGAGACTTCCCGCGCGGCCACGGGCATGTTGGAGGTGTTGGCGATGAGGATCGTGCGCTCCATGAGGGAACGCCCGGTCCGGGGGTCCAGCAGCTTGGGGAACTCGGTGAGTACATCGGTCATCTCGTTGCCCCGCTCCCCGCAGCCGATGTAGATGATCACCTGGGCGTCGCACCATTTGGCAATGGCGTGCTGAGTCATGGTCTTGCCCGTGCCGAATCCGCCGGGGATTGCGGCTGTTCCCCCCTTGGACAGGGGGAAAAATACGTCGATGACCCGTTCCCCGGTAACCAGGGGCTGATCGGGCGAAAGCCGTTCCAGCGCCGGGCGGGGCATACGGACCGGCCACCACTGGGCGATGGGAATATCCTCCCCCAGGCTGGTCCGGGCAACCGCGGCGTCAATCCGGTAGTCCCCTTCCGGTTCAAGGGTCGCAATGGAACCTCCCCGGATGCCGGAGGGGACCATGATCGTACAGCTTATACTTTCGGTTTCTTTAACGGTCCCCAGGATCAAACCGGGGACGGCCTTAACGTCTTCCCCCGCTGCCAGCCGTTCGGCCAGTCGATTGTCCGCTACAAAATGCCAGACACGCCGGGGGTCAAGGGGATCTCCCCGTGAACCGGATTCCATAAAGGCGCCGCTCTGCCGGAACAGGGCTTCCAGGGGGCGCTGGATACCGTCGTAGATAGTACCGATAAGGCCCGGTCCCAGCAGCACGGACAGGGGACGGCCTGTTGAACGTACCGGGGCCCCTATCCGCAGGCCCGCGTCATCCTCATAAACCTGGATTACCGCCTCGTCGCGTTCCAGACGGACAATTTCCCCGATAAGCCGTTTTTCCCCCACTTCTACCAGGTCGAAAAGCCCGGCGCTCCCCAGGCCATCCGAGCGGATTATGGGGCCGGATATCCTGCGTACCCTGCCTTCGGTCATCGCAGGCCTCCGGCAAGTATCTTACAGCCTTCACCGATAAGCGCGGCGGTAAGTTCCAGGCGGTAATCCGCAAAAAGAGCGGCCACCAGCATATTGATGGAACTGGTTATCCGTACGCCGGCGCTGTCAAGGACCAGTTCGGGGAACTCACCGGACAGGGCCCCGGAGGCCCGGATAGCGGCGCCCGCTCCGGTAGAGGAGGCCCCCGCCGCGCCCCCCGCGCTCAGGCTGTAAGCGGCCGGCTCCCAGCTTTCCGGGGGAAGTACCTTTGTCAGGATATTCTCCCCCTCTTCCCGGCTGAGTTTGTGAAACAGTACCTTGATAGCCCGCCCTTCAGCGGTTTTTTCCGGGTGCAGAAGCTCCGGGCAGTCCTCCAGGCAGCGCCGCAGCCCGGTTTCCAGCAGGTCCAGTATTCTTTTCCGGCTCTGGGCCCGGTACCAGGCATCCAGGGCATTCCTGACAAGGCGCTCGATCTTCTCCGATTCCGCCCGGCGCTTGTCCAGGGGAAGCCGGGCCATTATCTCTTCGGAGCTTTTACTGCGGCGTTCTTCAAAGCGCCGCCCCAGCGCGTCCAGGGCCTTTTTCGTCTTTTTCTCCCAGGAAAGGGTGTTGGCCTTAACGGTGTCATCTGCGGTCTTGAGGATACGAAATGCCTTGCGGCGGGCGTCCTCTAAAATTTCCCGGTCCAATATTTCGGTCGATTGTAATTCTTCCATCGCTCACCTGTTAAACGCGCGTTTAGCTTCAAACATGGGTACTTCAAACATGGATACCAATAGCCTCGCGGATCGAATCTACCAGGGTCTTGCGGCCCGGAAGGCGGCCCAGGATACCGGGAATTTCCACCACCAGGGGATACTGGTCCGATAGCTGCCAGTCGATCAACAACTGTCCCAGCCAGTCCGCCACTTCTTCGGTAATAATAAGCACCCTGCAGCCTTCACCGGCTTTCCCCGGAAGTACCACCCCGGCAGTCTCATCCACTCCACGGGTAACGCGGAGAAAGACGGCTTTTGCCTCAGCTGAGTCCGCCACAGCCTTTCCGCCGATTCCCACAAAACGGAAAGCGGTAACCAGTTCCGGGTCGCCGATAAAGTAATAGTCCATAAATCTAAAAGAATATGATCAACAGGCCCACCAAAAAGCCCCAAAGACAGATCCCTTCAGCCAGTCCGACATAGGGAATGGCCTTGCCGGAGAGTTCCGGATTCTCGCTCATGGCCCCCATTGCCGCGGATCCGATCTGTCCTACTGCAATACCGCCGGCAATGCAGGAAATTCCCACTGCCAGGGCTGCGGCGAAGTACTTCCAAACCGGTACAGTCCCCCCCGCGGCCGCGGCGGTTTCGGCAGTTTCGGCGGCTTCCTGGGCAAAAACCGGCAGGGCCGCCGCAAACAGGACCAGCATCAGTAATACTACTACACGTTTCATACACTACTCCTCTATCAAGCGGCGCCAGCGCCGCCGACATCCAATATTGGTTTCAAACGGTTATTGTCAGGAGACTGGAGTTTCCGGACAATTCTATTAACCCTGCGCTTCCTTGCGGAACCGGAAGGGGGCAAAGGCAACTCCGGTTTCGGTAAAGAATTTGCTGAAAAATTCATAATACTGAAGCCGTACAACCTGAATGGCCACGATCATCCCTTCCAGTACGATGATGAGGGCGTTTCCAAAGGCTACCACGACAAAGGCGAAGACCGGACCGGCCGCCGCCCCCCCGCCGCTTACCATGCCTGAAAGGGTAAACACGATAAACGAAAGGACCGCGTGGGACAGGGCAAAGGCCCCCACCCGCAAAAAACTTACCGTATTGGAAACATAGGTTGAAAGGGTTTCCAGAATTTCCACAAAACCTTCCATGACAAAAACCATAAGGCCCTCTTTCAATATGGGCCGTTCCCCGGAAACAAGGGACCACAACACGGGGCCAAAGAAAATACCGAAGACCGGGATTAGAAGGCCCGTCAGATCGAACCAGGCGAAGCGGCCCCCGGCAAGACAGCGCACGGCGATAAAGATGGCGTACCAGAAAAACAGAAGCCCCGACAGCCCCGTTTTGGAAAAAAGGGCCTTTTCGTAACGCTTGAGAGAAAACAGGTTCAGAATATTTACCACAAGCCCGATGGAATTAAGAATTACCCCCACGGAAATGGTAAACCCGAAGAAGTAAAACAGGCGCATCACGTTTCCCTTTTCGGGCATCAGGTGGAGTATCCGCTCCGGCGGCTCCCCGGCAATACCGAAGATCCTCATAAAAAAACCCGTTACCGCCCTGGTAGGGGCGGCCAGGAACCCCTCTATCGTGAACACCTCGCCGGTTAAAAGGCCCATGATCATGGAGGCGATCCCCACGGCGATAAGGGGCGTCGAGTAGGTGCGGAAATTTTTCAACGACCGGGAACCCCTGGGGCCGGTCAAGAGGCCCAGGAGAAACAGGATGAAGCCCTGCCCCAGATCTCCAAACATAATTCCAAAGAGGATGGAAAAAAACACCGCCACAAAGGGGGTTGGATCGATGGTACCGTACAGGGGGGCGCCGTAGGAAAAGACTACGCGTTCAAAGCCTCTGACATAGGCGCCGTGTTTAAGGGAAACCGGAACTTTCTCCCGGCCCTCCGCGACTTCCGGCATCTCCTCCGGGGCATAGGTACGGATGGCGATGCGTTGTTCCGTAATCCGGGTCAGGTCCGCCACCATGTCCGTTATGGTATCCTGGGGCGTCCAGCCTGAAAGAACGTAGATGTTCCGCGTGGCCGTAAGTTTTTCCTTTAGCTGCTCTACTGCCGCGGCCATGAGGTAGGAAGCGGTCAGGGAGCGGAGGCGGGGGCGGCTTTCACGGGCAAGATCTTCCTTGTCCTTCTGTACCTTCTCCAATTCCAGCTTCGCCGCGGCCAGCCGGTTTTCCAGGCCCTCAAGAAGTTCCGGGGGAATACCCTGATAGCCCTCCGGTATGGCGATAGCGATAAAACCAGCCCTTTTCAGTTCCGAATCCAGGGCGAAACGGCCCCGCCGGGACGCGGCGGCCAGGATCCGTTCCCCCTCTCCCAGGGAGATGATCACCGCCCGGTCCGCCAAATTCCGCCGGACCTGTTCCTGGGCCTTCAGGTCCAGGCGGCCCAGCCGCAGCGTAAGGTAGGACAACTGATCGAGTTCCGCAAAGGGGGCGTTCAGATTGGCAAAGGCGCGGGCCTCGTTCAGGGCCTCCTCCACCTTGCGCTTTTCCTGAACCGCCTCGTTCTCCCGGTTTATCAGGCTGCTTACCCCCTCCTGGAGTTTGCCGGTAAGGATCTCCTCCGCCTCGCTGGGGAGCATCGTGTCTTCCTCCGGCTCTGCGGGAAGTTCAATGCCAAGAAAAGCCGCGGCGGAACGGAGTCTTTCAAGGTTGTCCTGGATATGCCGGAAGGCCGCATGATCCAGGGAACGGGGGCTTGCACTTCGCTGTTCCAGCCGCCCCGCGCCAAAAATCCCGCCGGGGGGGAACAGGGCGCCGGCGGGCGGCCCGATGGCCTCTCCGGTATCTTCAGCATCGGACAGGGCGGCGGAGCGGGGCAGAATTTCCGGGGCGCCGCCCCGCAGACCAATACCGGGACCTTCCCCCGTATCCGGCAGATCCCGAAACATGGTTTCTTCGGGAATCCGGGCTTCGCCGCCTTCCGAAAAATGCATAATCCCCCGGCGGCCCAGATATTCGATTACGTGATCAACATCTCTGGAGAGAACCGTAAGCTCGACATGTTTCATCTTCCTTGGCCGGATCACGGAACCACCTCCAAAAGGGCAAACACATCCTGGCCGGACATTCCCAAGCCAAGACCTTCGGCAACACTGGTCAAAAGATCTTCCTCGTACTGCTTGATCCGTATAAAACAAAAGGCCGTATCAATGGAAAATGGCTTACGGCGGAAGGCCCGCAGGGCAAGTTTGTAAAGGTAGTCCCCGGTGGCATTCTGAAAATACCGGGGGTCCGCGATCCAGGAACGGCCGGGAATTTCGGGGTTCAAAAACCGCTCCCGCCTCCAACCCTCCCAGGCGGAACGGGAATCCAGGCTAAAATCCAGCATGGCCTGTGCATCGGCGGCCAAAGATACCGGGGCATTGTCCCCCTTGCGGAAGGATTTTCCCCCTTTTACGGGGCCAATGTCCATCAGATGCTCCGATACTTCCCGGCCCGGCATCCCGTAGTAGCTCCGCAGCCGCAGGGCCCAGATACAGTTCCGCAGGGAAATTTCCTCGGCAAGTATCTTTTCCGCTTCCGTCCGGTCGGAAACGGGAAGTTTTTTTACCGCCTGCCAGAGACAGGAGTAGTAGTGCTTATCAAGCAGGGCCTGGGCCGTTACCGCGTCAGCGCCCCGGACCAGGTTCATCTCCCTTGACAGGAGAAATTCAAATTCCGTCCCCTTGAGCATGGCGGCAAGATCCGGGTAGGCGGCAAAGCGTACCGTACCAAAGGGCCCCAGTCTGGTCCAGGAGGGAAAAGTGGGTTCTCCGCCCACCAGGGCGTTAAGGCTGGATTTAAGATCCGCATATTCCCATGTCCGCAGAAGCCGCAGCAAAAGTTCCGGGGGACGTGAATAGGAGGAAACAATGGACAATATCTGAGACACCGTCCGCTTGGTAATCCGCTGTTCCAGATCGGGCAGAAGTTCCCGCTCTGGCAGTTCGCGGCTTTCCCGCGGGAAGACAAGCCGGTCCAGTGCGGAAAGCCGGTCGGGCCGTGTCAGTTCGGGGATCCGCTTGGCTACAAAAGATTTCCCCATGATTCCGCAGGCTTTGGCGTACACGTAGGCCCGTTCCCCCGCCCCCGGTGCAAACCCGCGCCCTTTCAAAGGGGGGTTGGAGGCGCCAAAACTTCGCGGGGGACGCATGCTCAAATCTCCTGGGGAGACATACGGCTCCCAAAAGCCTCCCGCGCCGGACGGGGACCCCTGGTTAAAAACTCATCCATGAGGGTGGAAAAACGCCCCTGATCCGCGGGAATGGCATCCAGACTCTTCCGGTACGCCTCCAACTGGTCCTGATAGTCCGCGCGGATACGGCTTAACTCTTCTTCAAAGGCCCGGTCCAGTTCCGCTGCTTTTTGGGTGTACTCTTCATCGTAGCGGGAACGGTTCTGTTTTTCCGATTCGGCGATCCGCCGGTCCGCCTCCGCCTGGGCGTCATCGACCAGCGAAGCGGCATCGGCCTCTATTTTCAAAAGATGGGCAAGAATTGTCTGCCTGGTTTCAGTTTCACCTGGGCCGGTCCCGCCGGTACCGGTAAGGGTATGAGCGGCGGCCGTTTCATGACCTGTACCGCGGTTCGGCATACCGGCTATTCTCCGGTAATGAAGATGTCTTCATATTTGCAAATAATGTTATAGACCCCCTGGGAATCCCTTTGGGAGAGAATATCCATGTAAAACTGGGGGTTTTCCAGAAGCTCTGCAAGCCGTTTAAGGAGCCGCAGGTGCTTTTCCGAATCTTTTTGGGGGGCAAGTATCATAAAAAGAAGGTAGATCGGCCCCCCGTCCAGCGCATCGTAGTCGATCCCCCTGCGGGATATTCCCAAAACCCCAACTACATCCTCCACCACATTGGTTTTTCCGTGGGGAACGGCGATTCCCTTGTGAATCCCCGTAGACATTTTCGCTTCCCGCTCGCGCAGGGCGGCCAGAATCTCAGAGCGCGCAGCGTTCCGGGTGACCTGGCAGAAGTGGTCTACCATTTCCTCAAAGACCTCTTCCTTGTCCTCCGCCTCTAAGCCAACCTTAATACACCGGGCCGGGAACACTTCGTGCAGGAACATGAAACCTCCGACAGCCTATTCCAGAACCCCGGAGGCTTCGGTCTCCGCGGCTCCTTCCCCGGTCTCAACTGGTTCCGCCTGGGGAGGATTCAGTTCCTCCTCCAGCCAACTGCCAGCGGCTTCCGGATTTAGCCTGAATCCTTCGGCTTCGACCCCGCTGGAGGCCCCGGGGCCGCGGCTGAGCAGCGCCAAGGCCAGACTAAGTACCAAAAACAGGGTACCCAGCACCGTGGTGGTTTTGGTAAGCACATTACCGGCACGGGAACCAAAGGCAGAACCGCCGCCCCCCGCAAAAATACCCCCCATGCTGTCCCCCTCCTCATTCTGAATCAGCACAAGCAGGATAAGCAGGACGGCGATAATTATAAAAACCACCAACAAAACCACATTAAGAGCATTCATTTACCCGTCTCCGTAACATCCAGAGTCAGTCCGCAAGGCTCAGGTTTTTGGGACTGTACTATACCAATATTATAACTGTACCGGAAGGGGGGCTTTTATTCAAGTCAACACGTTGACAGTCAACGCTTGACAGTCAACACGTTGACTCATTGAAAATGTTACCGAAAAGGGCGCATTGCCTCAGGTAAATCTTACCCTGGCCCTGTTTACCGGCACTTATCGGGGTTCTGGTCTCCCTGTTTCGTATCCGGGGGAGGAACCTGCTTGTCCGGGCCGGATTCTTCCCGGTTCTGCCGGCGATCCGGCGTTTTCCGGCGATCTCCAATGCGGCGATCCCCCGGCTGCCGCCGCTCCCCGGATCGGCGCAGGGACTTACGCCGATCCGGAGGCGGGAACGGCTCGTCCTTCAGACGGCGATCCCCGGCTCCCTGGCGGCGGTCCGGGCCTTTCCGGCGGTCCTGGTTGTCCCGGCGGCGGTCTACCCTGTCCCGGCGGTCACCGGGGCGGCGGCGGCGGTCATCCCAGCGTATGACGGACTCGCGGCGGCGAATATTCAGACGGCCCTGAAAATCTTCCGGTACGCCGGAATTTTCGTCTTTTTGGCTCATACCACTTCCTCCTGCCCGGGAATTTGTTGCGCTTCACGCTTAAAACCTGCAAGTACAACAAGCTGCAAGCTGCAAGTACAACAGGCTACCAGGGACGCAAAGCTACGATAAGTATACTCCACAGGGGCTAATTCATCTACGCGTGGACATTCCGGTCATGCAGATAGGTCCTCAACAGGCCCATAAGGTCGTCAAAATCGAAAGGTTTCCCGATATGATCGTCCATCCCCGCCTCCAGACAGCGTTCCACATCCTCCTTAAAGACGTTGGCGGTCATGGCAATGATGGGAATGGCCGCGGCATTTGGGGCCGGTGAAGCCCGGATAGCACGGGTAGCCTCGTAACCGTCCATTTCGGGCATCTGAATATCCATAAAGATCATGTCAAAGGCGTTGGGAGAGGCGTTAAAGACCCGTACCGCCATGCTTCCGTTTTCCACACATTCAACAGAGATCCCCGTCGGCTCCAGAAGGGCAAGTACGATTTCCCGGTTAATCGCCACATCCTCGGCCAGGAGGACCCTGAAACCGGAAAAGTTGTCGTTGTCCGGCGCTTTCGTCCCCTCCCCGGTTTCCGGGACCCGTTCCGCCAGCCCCCTTTTAAGAAACACGCTGAAACTAAAAACAGAACCCTTGCCGGGCTCGGATTCCACCCTGATCTGTCCCCCCATCATCTCCACAATCCGCTTGGAAATTGCCAAGCCCAGGCCCGTCCCGCCGTATTTCCGGGAGGTGGAAGAGTCCGCCTGGGTAAATGAGGAGAACAGCCCTGTCTGTTGATCCGGGTGTATGCCGATTCCCGTATCGGCGACTCTTATCAAAATCGGAAAGATTTCCCGTTCCGCCTCCCCTTTGTCCGGAGACACCGGAACCGCCGGCGCCGGCTTTGCCGAAACCAGCCCTTCTGAACTCGACCCTCCCGAAACCAGCCCTTCTGAACCCGGTCCTCCCGAACTCGACCCTTCTGAACCCGGCCCTTCCGGAACCGGTTCTGCCGGGAAAGCCTCCAGGCTGATGCTCCCGTAGTCGGGGGTGAATTTGACGGCATTTGAAAGGAGGTTGGCTATCACCTGGGAAAGCCGCTGTTCATCACCGTAGAGGCGGCCGGGAATACGGTTGTCGATATTCACCGTAAAACGCTGGTGCTTTTCCTCCACCTTAAAGCCGATTACGCCGATGATTTTCCTGATCATCTGTTCAAAATCAAAATCCGTAGGATCAAGCTCAAATTTGTTGGCCTCGATCTTGGACATATCAAGAACGTCGTTGATAACCCCCAGGAGGTGGCTCCCCGCCTCGGCGATTTTCTCCAGGGAATACTCTTTTTTTTCAATGTCCGGCGCCGCCTTGCCGATGGCGGCCATGCCGATAATGGCGTTCATGGGGGTCCGCATCTCGTGGCTCATATTGGCAAGGAAATCGCTTTTGGCCTGGCTTGCCCTTTTCACCTCTTTCAGGGCCATGTTCCGCTCTTTTTCCCGCAGGGACAGGAGCAATTCCTTTCTTCGCAGGACAACGATGCTGCCAAAACCCGTAACAATGACAAAGGCCATAGACAGGAGCAGGAAATTTGAAAAAAACGCGCCGCTTTTCTGTATGGCAAGGAGCCGCCTGTCGGCAACGTCCACCCCGGCGATGGCGATAACATTCCCCGCGGAATCAAAAACCGGAGCATAGGCGGAGATAATATCCGGCCAGCCTGTTACGTAGTCCCCGGGGCTGGTAACAAAGGCCTTTTTTTCCTCAAGCACCCGGTATATCTCCTCCTCCTCAATGGCTTCGGGGGCGGTAGACAAATTTACAACCGTTTGGGGATCATCATCGTTGTCAACGATGTAGTGAATAAAGCCCCCCGCTTCATCGACACGGAAGTAGTAGGCGTAGAGGACCTGGTATTCCCGGGCAAAGTCCTCAAGCTGCCGCCGGAGATCCTGAAACAGGGGTTTTTCCATATCGGCGGCGGTTTTAAGTTCTTCCAATTCCGCCGCTTCGGTCTGCCGGGAAAGGTTCCGGCTTATTACCAAAAGCCGTTCGGTAAATATATCGCCCAGGTAGGATGAAACGGAACGGATAAAATAACCGGTGTAAACTGAAATAAGCAATATCAAAACCGCGGCGATGGAAAAAAGAATCACCCCCATGTTGTCGTATATCTTTTTTCGTATGCTCACCGCGGCCATAGTTTTAAGGCGCCTCCATAAGGCAGTGCCTAAACTTCATGCGCCTTTCCGCCTCATTATCCAAATTTCGCGATAGGTATAAAGGTATCGGCTTTAAGGGCGGCGCCGCCCACCAGCGCGCCGTCAATGTTTTCCTTTGCCATAAGCTGGGCGGCGTTCTCAGGTTTTACCGAACCGCCGTACTGGATGATGATCCTGTCCGCGGCGGCCTGGCCGTAAAGCCGTGCCAGCACCTTACGGACAAAGGCGTGGATGGCATCGGCGTCTTCCGGGGTGGCGGTTTTGCCGGTACCGATAGCCCAGACCGGCT
>JAITJW010000062.1 GCA_031278715.1 Treponema sp.
CGGCTCGAACAGCGGTTTATCAACACAATGGGGACCCTGGCACAGCAACCGGACAAGTCCGTCTGGGAGGCAAGTGAAAACCGGGCTGAAGCCAAGGCAATCTACCGGATGCTGGGGAATGAAAAATTTGACCGGGAGGAGATCGCCAGGGCGTACCGGGAAGCAACGATACGGCGCATGGCTGAATATGGCGGAACTATTCTAGCGGTGCAGGATACCACGGGGGTAAACTACAATCCCCCGGCAGGGAATTACAAACACAGTGCACAAGTTTTAAGCCAAACACGCGAAGCGTGTTTGGCTTAAGCCGCTCGCGGCTTGAGCAGCGCAAGGGATTGAAGCGGAACAAAAAACCTTCCGGTTTTTTGTTTTCGGAGTTTCGCTTTGCGAAACTCCGGACACGCGGGCTTATGGTTTTTTGTTGGAGCGGAAAGCCCGGTCCCCGGCGAAGCCGGGGATGCGCCCAAACTCCCAATGTAATCGTGTGAGGCTGCTAGCCTAGGGCAACGTCGAGGATCATCATCAGCACAAAGCCTGCCATAACGCCCATTGTACCAACGTTGGAATGGCTGCCCAGGTTCGCCTCGGGGATCAGTTCCTCTACCACTACGTACATCATGGCCCCTGCGGCAAAGGCCAGGAGCCAGGGCATCTGGGGTGCAATGAGGGTGGCAAGGAAGACCGCCAGTACGCCGAAAACCGGTTCGACAATGCCGGAGAAGGCGCCCAGGAGGAAGGCGCGGAACGGGCTCATCCCTTCATGTTTGAGGGGGATGGATATGGCTGCCCCTTCGGGAAAATTCTGGATGCCGATCCCCAGGGCCAGGGCCATAGCGGAAACGTACAGTCTGGGAATTTCGGTCCCGGAAATTTCAGGGTGCTGGGCTGCCAGGGCAAAGGAAAGTCCCACGGCCATGCCTTCCGGGATGTTGTGCAGTGTGACGGCCCAGACAAGCAGGGTGGTACGCTGTGCTGTTGATGGGATGCCCTCCACAACATTGGAAGAGGGGTGTAGATGGGGGATAATTTTATCAAGGCCGTACAAAAACAGGACTCCCAGGATGAAGCCGCCGGCAGCGGGGATCCAGCCCGGCCAGCCTTGGGCTTCCGCTTCCTCTATGGCGGGGGCAAGGAGGCCCCACACGGAGGCCGCTATCATCACGCCCGCGGCGAATCCCAGGAATATACTTTGAGAAGGCCCCTTCCCGTTCTTGCCGAACAGAAACACCATCGCGGCCCCAAGGCTGGTCATAAGAAAGATAAAGCCCAGACCGCCGGCTACCCAAAGCCATCCGTTCACGACATTCACTGTATTCACCGTATTCATCGTATTCACCACATTCACCGTATTCACCGCATTCACGACATTCACCGTATTTACTGTTCCGGCTTATTGGGACTCTGGCTTTTTTCCGGGCGTTTTGCCAGGGGGATGTATTCCAACCGGCCCTGGACGCATTTGTAGGCGGGGCGGATGATCCTGCCCCCGGCGACAATCTCCTCCAGTCGGTGGGCGCACCAGCCGGCGACACGGCTGACGGCAAAGAGGGATGTGTAAAGTTCCGTGGGTATCCCCAGCAGTTTGTACACAAAGCCGGAATAGAAGTCCACATTGGAACAGATCTCCTTGTCCAGGCCCTTGACTTTCCGAAAGACTTGGGGGCTGAGTCGCTCGATAAGCCGGTAGAGATTGAACTCCTTAAGCAGTCCTCTTTCTTCCGCCAAGAGGGCGGCCTTGTCCCTAAGCATGAGGGCCCGCGGATCGTTTTTGGTGTACACTGCATGGCCCTGGCCGTAGATGAGGCCGGAACCGTCATAGGCCTCTCCCCGGAGGATCGCCGCAAGGTAGGTGGAAACCTGTTCCTCGCTGTCCCACAGTTTTACGTTTTTTTTAATGTCCTCTATCATCCCCATGACCTTGATGTTGGCCCCGCCGTGCTTGGCGCCTTTAAGGGACTGGATGCCCGCGGCAATGGCAGAGTAGGTATCTGTATCGGCGGAAGAAATGAGGTGGACTGCGAAGGTGGAGTTATTGCCGCCGCCGTGTTCGGCGTGGAGTACCAGGGCAAGGTCCAGAATCTCTGCTTCCAGCCGGGAATAGGCCTGATCTTTCCGCATAAGGGAAAACAGGGCCTCTGCGGTGGACATGGACGGCTCCGGCAGATGGATAATCAGGCTTTCCTGGTTGACGTAGTGCATTTTCGCCCGGTACGCGTAGGCCACAATTGTGGGAAAACGGCCGATAAGTTCCAGGCACTGGCGCAACACGTTTTCCGGGGATTTGTTCTCCGGGTCCTCGTCGTAGGAGTAGAGGGTTAGCACTGAACGGGCCAGTGTGTTCATGATGTCCGGGGAGGGGAGTCTCATGATGGAATCCTCGGCGAAGCTTGGAGGCAGGGTCCGGCAGTTTCCCAGGAGGGCGCTAAAATCGTCCAGGGCCTTCCTGCCGGGGAGCTGTCCAAAGAGGAGCAGGTAGACCACTTCTTCAAAGCCGAAACGTCCTTCCGCGGCGGCATGCCGTACCAGGTCCTCTACATCGTAGCCCCGGTAGTAGAGTTTTCCCTCCTGGGGGATTCGCTCCCCTTCGTCAATAATATACCCGTGGACATCGCCAATACGGGTAAGGCCGACTAGTACTCCCGTCCCGTCGGCGTTACGGAGTCCCCGCTTGACGTTGAAGCGGTCGTAGAGATCTGCATCTATGTAGTCGTTACCTGTAATTTCGGATAAATATTCCGCTGGTTTTTTCATAATTATACAATTTTATACTCCAGAATGTATTTTTATGCAATATCGTGCTGGCGCCGGGAACGGGGCACCGTTTTCACCGGTACAGGCGCGATGTATTCCTACCCATTGTCGGCTTCACGGATCTGGACCCGGCGGATCTTGCCGCTGATGGTTTTGGGAAGTTCGGTAACAAACTCTACGATCCGGGGGTACTTGTAGGGCGCGGTGGTCTTTTTCACGTGGTTCTGGAGCTCCGTCTTTAATTCCTCGGACGGTACCCAGCCCTTGGCCAGGACCACGGTGGCCTTGACTACTGTCCCCCGGTCCGGGTCCGGGACTCCTGTAACCGCACATTCCAGCACCGCGGGGTGTTCGTGAAGGGCGCTTTCCACCTCAAAGGGGCCGATACGGTACCCGGAGCTTTTGATCACGTCGTCGGAGCGGCCGACAAACCAGTAGTAGCCGTCCTCGTCCCGCCAGGCTACGTCCCCGGTGTAGTACACCTGGTCATGCCAGACGCTGGCGGTAAGGGCATCGTCCCGGTAGTAACCGCCGAACATCCCCGCGGGCTTTCGCTTATCGGTATAGATGACGATCTGGCCCTCCTCCCCCATTTCGCAGGAGCTGCCGTCCTCCCGGATAAGATCGATATCGTAACCGGGGCTGGGCTTCCCCATGGAACCGGGCTTGGGCTCCAGCCAGGGGTACGTGGCCATGGTAACGGTAAGTTCGGTCTGGCCGTAGGCTTCCCGCAGGGAAAGGCCGGTCTTGGCCTTGAACTGTTCGTAGATCTCCGGGTTCAGGGGTTCCCCGGCCACGGCGCAGTGCTTGAGGGCGGAAAAATCGTAGGCGGAAAGATCCTCTTTGATGAAAAACCGGTACACGGTGGGAGGGGCGCAGAAACTGGTAACGCGGTACTTGCTTATGACCTTGAGCATCTGGGAGGGGATAAAACGGTCGTAGTCGTACACAAAGATGGCGGAACCGCAGATCCACTGGCCGTAGATCTTCCCCCAGGCGGCCTTGGCCCAGCCGGTGTCGGCCACTGTTAAGTGGAGGCCCCCCGGCTGTACGCACTGCCAGTACAGGGCAGTCAGGATATGTCCCAGGGGATAGGCAAAGTCGTGCCGCACCATTTTGGGCATGCCGGTGGTCCCGCTGGTAAAGTAGAGGAGCATAATATCTTCATTGCGGTTGACCTGTTCCGGTCTGACAAAATCTTCCGATGCCTCCTGCAGGCGGGCGTTAAAATTATCCCAGCCGGCGAACTGCGTATCCGCGGGGCTGTGGGCCGGGCGGACAAAGGCCTTGTAACGCAAAAACACCTTCCCGCCGGCCCCTGCCTTTTCTTTAAGTTTGGCCTCCGCTTCGTCTACATGCTCCAAAACCCGCTCATCTTCCACACAGATCAGCGCTGCCACATCCGCGGCCTGGCAGCGGTAGGCAATATCCTTGGCGGTCAGAAGGTGGGTGGCGGGAATACCGATGGCCCCCAGTTTGTGGAGGGCCAGCAGCACGGGCCAATACTCATGGCGGCGTTTGAGGATCAGCATGACCGGATCCCCCTTGCCGATCCCCGCGGCCAGAAGGACATTGGCGGCCTTGTCGGAAAGTCGCTTCATATCGGCGTAGGTAAACGAAGCTTCCGCCCCGGCCTCATCGCACCACACCATAGCAGTATCATCAGCTTTGCTGCGGGCCAGCTCATCCACAACATCGTAGGCGAAGTTAAAATTATCAGGCACGTTGGGGGAAAAACAGTTATAGTAATTGTCGATAAAATCTTCATAGGAACCAAAATCCCGGTGGTCTAAAAAGCGGCCCAGCAAATCGGCATTGTTCGGATCACTCACTTGATACTCCTGTTATCGGTATAAAGGGGAGTCATTCCCAAAACTCGGTTAGTTTTGGGAATGGCTTTGGAAAAAGCGGCCAAAAGTCCGCTTTTTCCTCTAAATCTAAGGTTGCTTTCCCAAAAACTGACGTTTTGGGAAAGCCTCAGGGACTTACCTAAAAACTTCAGTTTGGGAATTGGTCTTGGCTGTTCACATTACCAGGGCGATAAACCGGGCCCGCTGGTCCCCCAGGGCCTTCATGCCGTGGGGTTCACTGGAGTCGTAGTAGACGCAGTCGCCGGGGCCCAGTTCCATTTCGTGGCCCCCCACGGAAATAAGCAGGCGGCCCTCCAGAACATAGTCAAATTCCTGCCCCGGATGGGTGTTCAGGGCCAGGGGCCGGGTACCGGTTTCGGCTGTCGCCTCTACCAGGAAGGGCTCCGCCTTTTTATGATGAAAGTTGTAGGCCAGGTTCCAGTAGCCGTACATGGGCCGGCGGCTCACCTCCGGGGCTTCCGCAGCGCGGGTAAGGCAGAAGGTTTTGAGCTTGCCGGTTTTTCCGGTAATAAGCTCCGACAGATCTACCTTAAAGCGCGCGGCAATCTCCACCAGGGCGCCGATGGGAAAGTCTTTTTCCCCCGCTTCCCACTGGCCGTACTCCGCAGGATCGAAGCCCAGCTCCCGCGCCAGGGTCTCCCCGGATATTTCTTCGATTTCCCGCAACACTTTTACCCGCTCAATTATCTCCCGCGACGCTTCGGACATAGGGCCTCCTGACACAGATTTACCATAAAATCTGAGAATCTTCAACGCCGTCCTGCGGATTCAGGGGAGGCAATGCGCAGGACTATCTCCCGGCGCCCTCCGCTGCTATACTACCGGTACGATTTCTCCTGCGGGTCTTCTGCCTACGGGACTTCATAAAGGAAATGGCATGAAGCTACTTGTTCTTACAGCGACGGCGGCTTTAAGTTGTTTTTCCTGTAGTACCCTGAGCTTCCAGGATCTCAGTGAACTGATTCAGGATCTGCCCCGGCACAGTTCTTCCCGCTATATTACCCACGGGTCCCTGCCCTCCGGCTGGTTTGAACGGGCCTATGCCACCCTGGACGATCCCTATGTCTACATTGTCCTTTCCGATACCGGAAGTCCTGCCAGCCGGTTCATCAGCCTTTTTACCGCGGCGGTCTACAACCACGTATCCCTGGCCTTTGACCGGAACCTGGAAACCCTGGTGAGCTACAACGGGGGGAACGGGGTGTCCAGTCCCGGCCTGAATGTGGAAAGTCTTGAAACGTTAAACCAGAAAGCCGGGGCCTCCCTGGCGATATACCGGCTGCGGCTGGAACCGGCGCAAAAGAGAATCATCATTGAGCGTATCCAGGCCATTAACAGGGAGGGCAGCTCTTACAATATCGCGGGACTCCTGAGCGGGAAGTCAAGGCTTCCCAACATTATGTTTTGCTCCCAGTTTGTCTACTCGGTTCTGGACGAGGTGGGGCTGGCCTACTTTAAGAAAAAGAACGGAGAGGTAAGGCCGGAAGATTTTATCAAAAAGGCGGAGGGGCTGGAATTCCTGGGCTGTGTGAGCTTAAATTCCCTGGCGGCGCTACTACTCAATCAGTGGCAATGGCCGGAAACGTTACGCACAGGACCTGTTGAACTGGGAATTTACCCGGAAGCCCGGTACTAAGGAACGCCCCCGGTGGAAGAAATGTCCGGTGGGTTCATTATTCTTTCATACATCTAGTGCAGGGAGCGGATGGCCTCCTGGGTCATGCGGTCGCAGCGTTCGTTCATCGGATTCCCGGTGTGGCCGCGGACCCAGGTCCAGATAAGCTGGTAGCGGTTTGCCAGGGTATCCAGGCGCTGCCAGAGGTCCTGGTTCTTTACGGGGGTTTTGCCGCCGGTGCGCCAGTTGTTTCGTTTCCAGGTGTGGATCCACTGGGTAATGCCTTTCAGAACGTACTGGGAGTCGGTGTAGATTGTGATCGGCGCGGTCCCGGTGTCCAGGGTGGGCAGGGTTTCCAGGGCGGCGATGACGGCCATAAGTTCCATGCGGTTGTTGGTGGTTTCCGGTTCGGCCCCCCATGTTTCTGCCAGGATTACGGGGGCCTGCGGCGGATGCGGGGTTTTAGGGGCGGAAGCCCCTAGGAGAGGGGGGTGGGGCGCGACGTTCCGGCGCGCCCCAGGGGGGAGGCTTCCCCCCTCTGGATCTTCGGCCAAAATTACATAGGCCCAGCCTCCTGGTCCGGGATTCCCGGAACAGCCTCCGTCTGTATAAACGCTCAGTTTCACAGGCTGCCCCGGCTATCCGGCTGTTCCCGGAAGGACAGGCCGGTGGGGGTAAGGGCCAGGCCGCCGTTGGCGTTTTCTTTGATGGCCGCGGGCATGGAATCTCCGATTTGTTTCATTGCCGATACTACCTCGTCGAAGGGTATTATGCTGTAGACGCCGGCCAGCGTCAAATCCACTGCCATGAGGGCGTTTACGGTAACAAAGGCGTTTCGTTTGACGCAGGGGACTTCTACTAGTCCGGCTACGGGGTCGCAGGCGAGGCCCAGGGAATTTTTTAGTGAGAGGGCTGCTGCGGAAAAACATTCTTCCAGGGGTCTATTCTCCAGATAGGCTAGTGCGCAGGCTCCCATAGCTCCGGCGCCTCCGCACTCTGCCTGGCAGCCTCCTTCGGACCCGGCCAGGGTGGCCCCCTGGGCGATGAGGACTCCGGTAAGGCTTGCCACGAGGAAGGCGCCCCGGAGTTTGGGGTTGTAGGGGGGGTCCAGCATGGGGGGGACGGGGTCCGGGTCAGGGGCTGGGGCTGGTTCGGGTTTTTCCGGTCCGGTCCGGCTGTCCCACCATGCCCAGATAAGGCCGGGAACGATGCCGCTGGATCCGGCGGTTGGAAAGGAGACGATTTTTCCTCCGCAGGCGTTTACCTCGTTGATTGCCAGGGCGTAGGAGGCGGCGCGGCGCCAGAGTCTGTCCTTTACCAGTCTGCGTTCCGTCCGGGCAAAGGCCACTGCGGCGCCCCGGGTAAGGCCGGAACGGGACTTTTGGGGGCTCTCCAGTCCTTTGATGAGGGAAGCTCTGGTTACGGCGATGCGGCGGTCAAGCTCCCGGTAGACGGCGTCTTCCGGGATTCCTGCCATAAAAGCTTCCCGTTTGACGGCGTACTCTTCTACGATGAGGTTGCCCTCCTGCAGGTTGGCTGCGAGTTCGGCGTAGGTGTGGAACCGGTATTTCATAAGCCCTCCATTTTTGGGGGGCAGCCCTCCGTTTTGGGGGGGCTGGCTTCCAGGGACGGGAGGCGCATAACCCGGTATATGGGGGAGAGGGTCTCAATCTGTGCCAGGACCTTGGGGGGAACGGGGCTGTCGGTTTCCACTACCAGCAGGGCTTCCTCCCCTTTTTCTTTACGGATGCTGGAAGTGCCGGCGATGTTGATTCTGCCGGAGGCAAGGATACGGGATACCTGGGCGATAACTCCGATTTCGTCATGGTGAAGTACCAGGATGGCTTCCAGTTCACCGGAAAGGTTGACCTGGTAGCCGTCGATCTCGTCCACCCGGATGGAACCGCCGCCTATGCTGGAACCCCGGATCGTCAAACTTGCTTTGTCCCCGGGTAAAGCGGTGCTAAGGGAACCGGCGGAAGGTGAAGTTGCGGGGGGCTGGCCGGACAGTTCAATGACAAGGGTATTGGGATGCCAGGAGGGGGGCAGTCCGTGTACCGGGATGATCCGGAGGGCAAAGCCCTTTCCCCCTTTCCGCAGTTCTTCAAGGAATTCCCGGCCGTGGAAGAGGCGCTCGTCTTCCGGGGGGATGCCCAGAAGTCCTGCGGCTACTGCATCGGCTGAACCGTGTCCTTCCCAGGTGGAGGCCAGGGAGCCGTAGAACCGGACCAGGGCCTGTTCGGGGGGAACGCCAAACATCTTCCGGGCCAAAAATGCTATCCGGGCGACTCCGGCGGTATGGGAACTGGAGGGCCCTATCATGACGGGGCCGAAAATTTCGAAAAGCGGGACATTCTCCTTGGGCATGGGCAATCCTTATGGGGCTACAGGGGTTCTGGGCTTATTATCACATTATAGAAATGATTTTTCTATTGCCGTAATCGTATGAATTTAGTATTTTAGTGGAGGGCCTCCCTTGAAGAGGCGACAATCCATCACATTATGCCGGTTACCTCGGATAAGCAACGTCAGGTTTGTATCCTAATGGCCGGCAATTAAAGAGGAGAAATGAGTATGGCGAAACAGTTGTTGTTCAACGAGGATGCCCGGCGTAAATTACTTGCCGGGGTTGAGCAGATTTCCAAGGCTGTGAAGGTTACGCTGGGTCCCAAGGGGCGGAATGTCCTTCTGGACAAGAAGTTCGGCGCCCCGACGGTAACAAAGGACGGCGTCTCCGTCGCGAAAGAGGTTGAACTGGCCGATCCTTACGAGAACATGGGGGCCCAGCTCCTGAAGGAAGTGGCCACCAAGACCAACGATGTGGCCGGTGATGGAACTACTACCGCCACGGTGCTTGCCTATTCCCTGGTAAAAGAGGGGCTTAAGTCGGTGGCCGCGGGGATGACCCCCATCGAGTTGAAGCGGGGCATCGACAAAGCGGTGGAAATTGCCGTTGAGGATATACGGAAAAATTCCAAGGACATTAAGGACAAAGAAGAAATTTCCCACGTAGCCTCGGTTTCCGCCAACAATGACGCGGAAATTGGTAACACGATTGCCGACGCCATGGAAAAGGTGGGGAAGGACGGGGTTATCACGGTGGAAGAATCCAAAACCATGGAAACTACCATCGACTTTGTAGAGGGTATGCAGTTTGACCGGGGCTATATCAGCGCCTACTTTGTTACTGACCGGGACACGATGTCCACGGTGTACGAGGACGTGTTTATCCTGATCCACGACAAGAAGATCTCCGGCATGAAGGACCTCTTGCCCCTGTTGGAGAAGGTTGCCCAGACCGGCAAGCCCCTGCTGATCATCGCCGAAGATGTGGACGGGGAGGCCCTTTCCACGCTGGTGCTGAACAGTCTGCGGGGTACGTTGAAGGCGGTGGCGGTGAAGGCCCCCGGATTTGGCGACCGGCGCAAGGCTATGCTGGAGGATATTGCTATCCTTACCGGCGGGGAAGTGATCACTGAAGAACTGGGGATCAAGCTGGAGAATACCGAGATTTCGCAGCTTGGCAGGGCCAAGACCGTGAAGATCGACAAGGACAACACGACGATTATCAACGGCGGCGGCAAGCAGAAAGAAATTCAGGACCGGATTGCCCAGATAAAGGCCCAGATTGAGGATACCACGAGTGATTACGATAAAGAGAAGCTGCAGGAACGGTTGGCGAAGCTGGCCGGGGGTGTGGCGGTTATCAATGTGGGCGCGGCCACCGAAGTGGAACTGAAGGAAAAGAAGCACCGGGTTGAGGACGCCCTTTCGGCCACCCGTGCCGCCATTGAGGAGGGGATTGTCCCCGGCGGTGAAGTGGCCCTGATCCAGGCGGCCATTGCCCTGGACAAGGCCGATTTGACGGGCCTGACGGACGATGAAAAAGTGGGCTACAAGATCGTTAAGCGGGCCCTGGAGGAACCGATCCGCCAGATCGCCGAAAATGCCGGTCTTGACGGCGCGGTTATCGCCGATAAAGCCAAGTCCGAAAAGAAAGGTATTGGTTTTGACGCGGCGAAAATGGAATGGGTGGATATGGTCAAGGCCGGGATTATCGATCCCGCCAAGGTAACCCGTTCCGCGCTGCAGAACGCCGCTTCTATCGCAAGCCTCCTGCTGACCACGGAAAGTGCCATTACCGACTTGCCGGAGAAGAAGGAACCGGCCCCCATGCCCGGTGGCGGCGGTATGGGCGGAATGGGAGGAATGGACTACTAGCAGCCTGAGTGTAGACAGCCTGAAGGCCGCCCCGTAAGGGGCGGCTTTTTTGTCCTATAGCCTTGATGCGCCGGCCCCGCGACAGGCTGCTAGCAGCGGTCCCGGCTACCAGCCCAGGATTCGTCTGCGGTAGGAGCGGCCGATCCGGTCAAGGGCGGCCCGGACGCTTTCCCCTTCCAGGCTCTGCCGGCGCAGATCGGCGCTGAACTGGTTCATGGAAAAGTGGCGGTAGAGGAACACCTGCTCCCGCAGGAAGGGTTTGGCCCCGGCGTAGAGTTCCGCCAGGGCCAGGGTATAGGGCTCAAAGATTCCCCCCCGTTTCATTTCCGAGTACCCGGTGATCCAGACCGGCAGGGGATGAGCGGGGCTGGAAAGGGCCCGCTGAAATTCCAGGAGCAGGGATGCCATGAAACGCTGGGTCTCCGCAATACGGGCGGTAAGATCCGGCCCCCCCATGCGGCAGAGTTCCCGTAACTCCGCGGTACGGGGGGTGTGGACGGGTGTTTTGTTCAAAATAAGGACGTTCCGGCGAAAGTCGATTCCCAGTTCAGGCGCGGCGCGGAAAAACCCTTCGGCTATTTTTCCTGAGGGGCCCACCAGGTAGCGGCCGGTCTCCTGTTCACGGCGGCCGGGGTTGTCGCCCACAAGGATAAGGTGAATCTTGCCGGCGGGGCCCAGATCGTCAAGGGCCTGGTTGTAAACCAGGGGGTCCTGTACCGTGTAGGCCGGACCGGAGCGCCGGTCCACGAGTCTCTGCTGCAGGGTTTTAAGGCCCTGAACGGTTCCAAACTTGTCCAGCCCTTCCCGGCAGTGTTCGCGGGCGGCCTTGAACGCAGCCCAGGCGGTTTTAGTCATGGTTCACCAACCGGCCCGGCGACCCCCTACCTGGTAACTCTGGTGCCCTGGTGAAAGACGATCCGCCAGGCGGCATGCTCTGTGTCCTCTTCCCGCCGCCAGAGGGAGCTGCGGTTGGTGATAATAATTTTGTGGTTCTTTTCGATTTCCAGAATGTACAGGGCCAGGATGAAGTCGTCGGAAAGCCGGCGGGTTTTGAAATTGATAAATGTGTACTTAAAGGTACCGCCGGCATTGGCTAAAAGGTGCGCAATGGTACCCAGGTAATTGTATATCTTCCCGGAAGAACCGTATTCAATAAAATCCGGGGAGATAAGTTTTTCCAGTTCTTCCCGGCTGCTTCGGATTTTTTGAAGCAGAAGTTTTTCTTCCAGATCTTTTATCAGTACCTCTTCATCCATATTTGCGATCCCCCGGACCTAAAGCAGCGATTCGATGTCAATCTCCAGGGCGGCACAGGGTACCGTAAGGCCCCAATTTTCCAGTACCTGGGGGTGGATTTCCCCAAAGACCCCGACAGTCCGTTCCCCGCAGCGAATGGCGGCGGCCCGTCCGGGGATAAAGCGGCTGTCATCGCTTTCCTCCACCGTGTACTCCCGTGAAAGGTAGTAGAACAGGGTCTGAAGCTGCGCCGCCGCGGTGTTGAAATTCGCGTCCGGCGCGGCATGCAGAACGCCCAGGTACTGACGGGTCAGCGTACCGGTACTGCCGGCGGTCCCTTCGACCGTAGAGGTCCCGGCAAAACCTGAGTCTTCAAGGCTAGTCCCCGGTACACCGCCCCCTGCCCCGCCGCTCTTAAACGCCACCTTCCCAATCTCAAATATCCTGTGGGGATACGCGGCGTGGCCGGACACGGACCCGCTTGCCAGGAGGGAGGCCAGCACCGTGTCCCTGACGTACTCGTAGTTTTCCGTCATGGGGTTGGCGATACGGAGTATCCTGCCGCCGTCACCCTGCATGTATTCCACCAGGTCCCGGCGGGAACCCAGGTAGTTGTAGATCATCTCCTGGTACCCCATGCCCACCATCAGCTCCCTGATCCGGCGGCTCAGGGAAGTAAGGGGTGTAAGGCGGCCCACCGTAAAGTCCCGGGGACGCTGGGGCTTAAAGCTCGCAAGGCCCCGGCCAATCATTACATCTTCCACCACATCCGCGGCATGGAGAAAGTCGTTCCGGTACTCCGGGGGCCAGGCCCATACCCCTTCCTCCGGGGAAGAACCCTCCGGGGCCCCGCGTTCAAGGCCGCGGGCCGCCTCCGCCCGTACCCCCATACGCTCCAGCGCCCGGACACATTCGGCGGCGCTAAGCGTGTCCCCCAGAAATTTTTCCACACGGGCAAGGGAACAAAACACCGGCTCCTGGAAGTAGTAGGGGCTTACCACAGTCCGGCCAAACGGGGTGTCGTAGGAGTACTCAATCTCCACCGGCTCAACCGTATACCCCTGATCCGCCAGATCGCAGGCCATAATAGAGGCGGAAAGGGTTACCGAAGGCTGATCTGTGCCGGTAAGTTCGACAAAAAGGTCCGTGTCCCCCACCTGGACCGCTCCCAGGTCCGCGGAATTGATGATCGGGGGGTAGGAGAGGACGGCGCCCATGCTGTCAACAAGAAGGGGGTGGATGGGTTCATGTTCCTGGATAAAGCCGTATTCCCTGCCCTTGGGGTGCTGCCGCAGAATCTCCCGCAGGCTTAGGGGGACATCCCACTGCAGGGGCACAAACGACACTGAATCCGGGTCTACCCCTTTGTAGATGATGGGCCAGTTGATGCTGGAGATCCGGTAGAGGCCCATTGAAATGGTACGCCGCTTGCGGCCATAGTTCCAGGCAAGTTTTTCCTGGGTCTGGATCATGTCCCGCAGGGACGCGTCGGTAACCGCCTTGCCGCCGGCGATAAAACCCGCCAGGTAGGGCCGTACTTTTTTGACCCCCTCTTCCACCAGAACCTTGCGGAGGGCTTTTTTCGGGTTTCCCTTGCGTGAAAAAAAGGGGTACTCCGGCCGGCGGCCCCCGTGGTACACCCTAAGCTGCCGGGCGCAGCCGGCGGTGGCCCAGAGATCGGGCCGGTTGGTATCGTTAAGCTCTATTTTCAGGACCCGTTCCGCGGGGGGGAGGCTTTTATCGGAATCTTCGTCCAATTCCGCCTTGGCGCAGCTCAGGGCCTCCTCAAAAACCGCCCTGGTCTGCCAGGCTTCACGGTTGGAAGGCCCGGCGCCGCTAGGACGCCCGGCGCCGTCAGGACGCCCGGCGCCGTTAGGACGCCAAGAATCCCCCGCGTCCGGGCGGTCCCCGGCCGCCAGCGCAAAAAAAACTTCCTCGTTTACCTCGATTTTGGGCATATTGCTTCTCCAGGGGATAGTTTTACGCAATCAGGCGCGTTTTAACGTGATGATAGAACGAATCGCCCTGCTTCCTCAAGGGCGGCTTAATAGCCGTCGGACATGGCGCGGTTCAGGTCCCGCTGGTAGAGTTCCTGGTACACAAAACTGCGATTCTTAAGTTTTTCCTTAACCGACTGGGAGAAGGGCATAAAACGCCAGAAAACGCCCCGGACTTCTTTGTCCAGTTTTTGGGTGCCTTCGCTTTCCCTGGTCATCCACTGGATGTAGTCCTGGACAAAGAAATCTTTGATGTTTCCCTTGAACTTCATCTTTTGGAACCACTGGTAGTAGTTGCCCGTAAGTCCCTCTTCCATCCAGTAGTAGGAGGCCTTTTCCTTGGCCACCTGCCAGCGCAGGTCCCCCACGGCGGAAAGGACGGCAATGTACAGATTTTTGGGGTACATGGGAATGACGATCCGCCCCCGGCTGGTTGCCCGGTTGTGCCGGGAAAAGGGTTCCCAGCAGAATCCGGTATCGCCATAGGTGGGAAGCAGGATCGTGTAGGGTACAATGCGGTTATTCCTGTTTTTATAGACCCGGCAGAAACACTCAGGGTCGATACTTTCAATGGCGGCCAGGATGGAGAGGACATTCTCCCGGAAGCCGGTACCGTTGGGGCCGCAGTGAAAGTACTCACTGGTCAGGACGGGGAAATGGTTACCCTGGCGGCCCACGGTCATTTTGACCATCTGCCGGATCGTCTCAAACTCGGTACTGAGCGCCCCGGTATCCAGCATCGCGGCGCCCCCCTCCTCCGCTATTTTTCCCTGGATAGTCCTTACATCCTCTTCCGCCTGCCGGTAATCCCGCAGACAGGACTCCAGTTCCCGGTCCGCCTTGAGCAGCCCTTTAAGGATCTCCTGCAGATCGGCAAAGACTCTTTTCTGGCTTTCACTGTAGGCGGCGCTGATATCGAACCTGTCATCCAGGGAACTGTGATCCACGATAATCCCCACCCGCTCCTGCAGGTTCCGCTCCAGATTCCGCCGTTCAACGTCTTTCGCCTTAAGAAGCCCCAGATTCCCATCCAGTTTACCCTGGGCCTTTTCCAGAAGCTGCTGAAAGCGCACGGAGGTACTAGCCCGGGACACCTGTGCTTCGTCGGTGGTGGAAGGCTGGATCTTGCCGGTTCCCACGTTTTTAAGCCACTCGTCCAGGTAGTAGACCGGCTGCCCCAGTTCATCTTCCACTATGAGCGAGGAAAAAAACGCACGGGTCTCCTGGTTAAGAAAAACAGGGTGAAGAATTCCAAAACGGAGCAAAAAACGCTTGGCCGGGAGAATCTTTCCCCCGCACTTCTTTGCCACAGCGGACAGGAAATCCCAAAAAGCCGTAATAAACTGCTGACGGAATACACTGCGATCTTTGGGGTCCTTGGAGTTCAGATATTTCTGCATAAGACCGTGGGTCCGGGTGGCGCTGTCCCCTTCCCCGGACAGGGCAATTTTGTAATAATTGGGGTCGGCGAAGAAACTATGGGGGGATTCCTCAAACTTTTTGGTTATTTCAGGGAAACTACCCCCCACATCCGGCGTTTCACCGGAGGCCCCGGAACTCTCCGCGGATTCCGCATCTTCGTCCTGGGGCACGCCTGACGGCGTGTCTAATAGTGTACCCGGCGACGCACCGTCCGTACCAAAGATACTTGAAAAATCCGGCGGCGGAACCGTCGCCGTATCTCTGGAACCGGCGGCTCCCAACAAAGCAGCCAATTCCGGATCTAGTTCATCGTGAAACACATTATCCGCCATTTGTTTACCTTTTTCCTCATGACCGGGCCACTTCAGGCGATCCCGTAGAACCGAGAGCTATTCCCAAAACTCGGTTAGTTTTGGGAATAGCTTTGGAAAAAGCGGCCAAAAGTCCGCTTTTTCCTCTAAATCTAAGGTTGTTTTTCCAAAAACTGAAGTTTTGGGAAAGCCTCCCGATTCGTCCGATAAATTCTAAAATCTTTACCGGGTACTGTCAATGAATCGTGGACCGGCCGCAGGGCTGCAAGGGGACCGCTACTCCACCTTAAACTTGGTTACGGCCTCCACAAGCGTGTTGATGTACTCCCGGTTCAGGATGGATATGTCGTTTACACGGCCCACCGCCACACTGATCTCGTCCGCCCCGGCGGCCATTTCGGTCATCCCGTTGCTTATCTCCCAGGTTACTTTTTCCAGGTTCTTGCTTTCCGTGATTACCTGCTGACTGCCTTCGTGCATTTCCGTGGAACCCTGTTTTACGTTCTGGGTTACATCGTTAAGCCGGGCCACAGCTTCCAGTATCTGCTTGCTCCCCTCCCCCTGTTCTTCCATAGCCGCCCGGATACTCGTCTCCTGTTCAGACACGATCCGTACCGAATCGTCGATGGCCTGAAATTTTTCCAGTACCATGTTGGCAGAACCGGTGATCTTGTCGATGGCGCTCTTGATCTTTTTAAGCACGTCCCCAATGGTTTTGGACTGCCCGCCGGCGTTTTCCGCCAGTTTGCGGATCTCGTCCGCAACCACCGCAAAGCCCCGCCCCGCCTCTCCCGCGTGGGCCGCCTCAATTGCCGCGTTCATCGCCAGAAGGTTGGTCTGCGCGGCTATTGTCTGAATGACCGCGTTGATCTGCGTCAGTCCCTCGGACTCCCGTGCGATTTCCTGAATATCGGTAGACACGGTTCCCAGCCCCGTGCGGCCCGCCTCCGATGCAACGGTAAGTTCATTCACGTTCTTCGCGTTCTTCACCAGGGTTGTCGTAACACTTTGGATATTGGCCAGCATTTCTTCGATGGCGCTGGAAGACTGGGATACGCTTTCCGTCTGGTTCTCCACCTGACTGTTCAGTTTGTCGATATTCTGCGATAACTGCTCCATTGTGGCGGCGTTTTCGGTAACGCCGGCGCTTTGGTTAATAACCCGTGTTTGGACTTCCCGGATATTGGCGGTTATCTGGTTCATGACCGAGGCAGTCTCGATCATGTTCTCAGCAAGATCGTTCCCCACATTGAAAAGTTTTACGCTCTGTTCCTTGATGGTAAACACCAGGTTCCTGATCTGATCCAGCGCCCGGTTAAAGTAGGCGGCCATGACGCCAATCTCATCCGGCTTGTAGATAGCGATCCTCGTGGTCAGGTCCCCCTCCCCTTCGGAAATTTCTTTAAGAGCGGCGGTAATTTCGGCGATGCGGGGGAAGATCAGCCGCAGGAAGAACAGCACAAACAGGACCCCGACGGCGATAAGTACGAGATCCACCACGATCTGCCGGATAACCTCCCGCCGCAGCCCCATAAAGAGCTGCTCCGCCCCAAAATCACAGCCGATAAGCCCCACCATGTCCCCACGGGAGTTCAGTATCGGGCCATAAACTGATATAAGCCAGCCCCACTTCCCCTGGAGCAAAAGATCACTGGATTGAATTTCCCTGGTCTGCCAGGTCTTGAAAAAGGCCGAATCGTAGTCAAGGACATCCTCCTGCGAACCCAGAGGGGAGAATCCTTCCTCGTCATCCGGGGTGCTGCTGCCGTCTATGATGAAGCGGTAGGTCGATCCCCCTGCCGGGGCCATGGTGTACAGGTAAACGGTAGCAGTACTCTCTTTCAGTTCCAATAAGCGCAACCGGGTTTCCTCGTAAAAGGGATCGTTCCCGTCCAGGGAATTCGCCAGCCGTTCAAAGCGGTCGCCGTCAACAAGCATCTGGGCCTGCCGAACAATTACTTTTCCCTGTTCCGCTAAAATCGAAGAGGTAATATTTACGGCCTCTACAACGCTCAGCACGGTTGTCAGGCCCAGGAGGGCAATCACAAAGACGATGAAAAACAGGAAAAACCGGCGTTTAAGGGAATGGGCAAAGGATAATCTGTTATGTTTGTCTAAAATCACACGCAGCAGATCCGCCGGAATTTTTGTATCCGGTGATCCCGGTACAGAGGGGGGATTGGGGTTATGAATTGACATGCTAACTATGTTACCTGGAATCCGGGAGGAATTTCCACAGGTTTAAGAGTTTTTTTACATTTTTATGGACCACTTCCGGGGGACTGCGGGACGGGGCGCTTTCCCCGCCCCCCTTTGTGTTTTATAGGGAATCGAATATCCGCCGCAGACCCTGATAGCTCCTTGAAATGCCGTCAAAGTGGCTGCTTTGGTACTCCTCCTGTTCGATGATCCAGGGGTACCGATCCGGGGGACAGAGTTTCGCGATTGCCTTGAAGTCTATCTTCCCCTCTCCCACATAGACGTTTTCTTTACCCGTCCTGGCAAGTTCCTTGGCGTGGATGGCGCAGATTCTGCCGGCCCTGGCCAGGGGCTCAAGGTAGGAAAGGGGATCCACACCGCCTACGGCCATCCAGAACAGATCCGACTGAAATTTTACCGTAGGGGCGTTTTCCAGGATAATATCCTGGGCATACTTGGCGCCGTACCTGGTAAATTCGTGGGAATGGTTGTGGTAGCCGACGACTATCCCCTCTTTGGCGGCTTTTTGGGCACATTCTTCAAGAAGCCCGGCCTCGTTGGCGTAGCCTGCCGCACTGTCGGCGTGTATGCCGGGACAGACCAGAAGCCGGTAGCCCAGGGTTTTGGCGTAGGCAATTTCCTCGTCCAGGGCCTCCCGGAGCCGGGGAAGCCCCACGTGGGTGCTTACGGCCTTGAGCTGGTACTTATCCAGCAGCTCTTTCATCCGGGCCGGGCTGTTCCCAAAGTACCCGGCGAATTCCACCCCCTGATAACCGGCCCGTTGAACAAGTTCCAGGGCTCCGGCAAAATTTTCCCCCGCATCTTCCTTGATCGAATAGAGCTGCAGCAAAATATCCATAAAAATCCCTCCATTTCTTAGGTAATATAATAATTCAAGAATAATGCGGTTTTTTTTAATTGCCAAGTAAGCCCTGGGACGTATATGGCGTATGGTTGACAGAATCCCCGTTTCTCAGCATGTTTGAACTTATGCATAGCGGCTCTTTGCACATAAACAAATTTATACCCGCGGAATACCAGAATGTGGCGGAAGAACTGTTCCCGCATGGGGGATTCCCCTCGGAAAATAAGCCGGGCAGGGCAGCGGCCAGGGCCTTTGCGAATATTCTGGGCATAGAGACCGACTACGGGCGCTTGCTTTCGGTCAACAAGAACGGCGGGGAGATGAGTCGTTTTCTTGCCCACTTTCAAAACAACCTGAACCTGTTAATTCAGAAAACCTGGGTAGAAAAGGCGGATGAGGACCGTAAGGCAAAGCTGGAAACACGGGTCCCCCCCTTTGTCAGGGAGATTGAGCAGGGTGATTTTCAGCAGGCCCTTCACGATTTCGGCGCCATTTTAAAAGAACTTGCCTATCTGTTTTTCGGTTCTCAAAGTACCCATGACGACTTTATTGAATACGCCCTGCGTATTGATATACAGATGGGCCTTTTCTGGTGGTACGGGGTACAGTTAAACTGCCTGGCCGGCCCCGCCGGGGAAAAAGGAAAGGCCATAGATAACGAAAGTCTTTGGGCGGTTTTACTGATTGGCATTTGTTATCTTACCAATTTTTAAGCCCTGAGCCGCCGTTAGTCCGCCCATACCCGGACGGCGATACTCGGCAGTTTGGAGGGTAAAAAATCGCCGTTTTAGGCGATTTTTTGGGGTTGTATGCGCGAAGCGCAACAAACTGCTGGCAGCCTGTTGCATACGATAAGGAGTTGTTATGGAAGCTGCAAAGGGGACCGGAACAGGAACCGATTTTATCAGCGAATTTATCAAAGAAGATCTGGCAACGGGACGCTTCACGCGGGTTCACACGCGTTTCCCCCCGGAACCCAACGGCTGGCTGCACATTGGGCACTGCAAGGCGTTCTACATTGATTTTATCATGGCAGAACGTTTCGGCGGCCTGTGTAACCTGCGTTTTGACGATACCAACCCGGAAAAAGAGGATATTTCCTATGTTAACGCCATTAAGCGGGATATCAGGTGGATGGGGTATGACTGGGAAGACCGGGAGTACTACGCGTCGGATTACTACGAGTATCTTTACGAACTGGCGGTGAAGATCATCAAAAAGGGCCACGCCTATGTGGACGATCTTTCCGAGGATGAGATAAGCGAATACCGGGGTACCGCGGTACAGGACAAAAACAATATCACGGTAACACCCCCAGGCCGGAACAGCCCCTGGCGGGACCGGAGCGTAGAAGAGAATTTGGACCTTTTTGCCCGGATGCGGGCCGGGGAATTCCCCGACAGTTCCAAAACCCTGCGGGCCAAGATCGACATGACAAGCCCAAACCTGCTGGAACGGGACCCCGTGATGTACCGAATCCGCCGGGAACACCACTACCGCACGGGGAATACCTGGTGCATCTACCCCATGTACGATTTCCAGCACCCACTGTCAGATGCCGTCGAGGGGATTACCCATTCCCTGTGTTCCCTGGAATACGAAATTCACCGGTCCCTTTACGACTGGTTTATCCGGGAGGCGGAGGTCTTCCCCAGCCGGCAGATCGAATTTGCCCGGCTCAACATGACCCGCACGGTGATGAGCAAACGCTGGCTCCTCAGACTGGTGCAGGAAAAGTACGTTTCCGGCTGGGACGATCCCCGGCTTCCCACCATCGCGGGCCTGCGCCGCCGGGGCTACACAGCTCTGGCGATCCGGAACTTCGTGTCCCAGGTGGGCATCGCCAAGACCGACAGCATGGTGGATATTGCCTTCCTGGAATACTGTTTGAGGGAACACCTGAACAGGACAAGCCGCCGGGTTATGGTGGTACTGCGGCCCATTAAACTCATCATCGACAACTGGCCCGCGGGGAAGGTTGAGGAACTGGAAGCGGTAAATAACCCGGAGGATGAAAACGCCGGTAAACGGCTTATCCCGTTTTCCGGGGAACTGTGGATCGAGCGGGAAGACTTTGAAGAAGTCCCGCCGCCCAAATATTTCCGCCTGTACCCGGGAAATTCAGTGCGGCTCCGCTACGGCTACATTGTAACCTGCTCCGGCTGCGACAGGAACGCCGCGGGGGAAATTACCGCGGTACACTGCAGCTATGACCCGGACACCAGGGGGGGCAACGCCGCAGACAACAAGAAGGTAAAAAGCACCATTCACTGGGTCAGCGCCGCCCAGTCCGTAAGCCTGGAAGCGCGGCTTTACGATTACCTCTTTTCCGTTGAGCGGCCCATGGACCTGCCCCCCGGCGGAGATTTTGTGGATAACCTCAACCCCGCCTCCCTGGAAGTGGTCTCCGGCGCCCGCGGCGAACCCTGCCTTGCCCAGGCAGCGCCGGAAGAACGGTTCCAGTTTGAGCGGCTGGGCTACTTTGTACGGGACACCCCGGTGATCACCGGGGACCCGGACCCGTCAGAAGAATCCCTGGACGGGAAACCTCCCGACGGGAAACTTCCCGACGGGGGCCTGGTGTTCAACAGGACCGTGGGGCTTCGGGACACCTGGGCAAAAGTGCGGGAAAAGGCCGGCAACTAGCAGCCTGTTGCGCCTAGCGCTCCCGGCCAAGGCTCCTGAAGAACAATTGGACTGAATCCCAGAGTCGTCTGAAGAATCCCCCTTCTTCGTAATCTTCCGCGGCAAGAAGGGGGATGCGGTGCAGTTCCCCCAGATCATCGGAGATAACAAGGGTCCCCAGGGTTTGGCCGGCGGCAAGGGGGGCGATAAGGGGATCGGTGATCTCCGCGCTCAGGTAAAGCTGTTGGCCCCGGTCCCTGGGGCCGGTAAAGTCCGGCGTTTCGGCGCTTACAAGCCGGACTTCCCTCTGGTTGCCCTTCCAGAGTTTTACCGGCTCAGGATCGGGGATGATAGGGCGGATGGTCCGGTACTGTTCAAAGGCCCAGGTCAGGAGGTTCCGGCCGTCTTCATCCCGCATCTTGTCGCCTCCCCGGACGGTGGGGGCGCCCAGGAGGACCAGGATGAAACGGGTTCCCTCTTGCAGGGCGGTAAGGGCGATGTTGTAGCCCGCCTCGTCGATGTACCCGGTTTTTAGACCGTCCACGCCGGGAAAATCCTTTAATAAATTGTTGTGGTTGTACTGGACAATGGTTCCCGGCCGTTCCCGGTAGCGTTCCGCCACGTTTTCCGGTTTGGGGTAGGCAAACTCCCGAACCGAGTGGAATTCCTGAAGGGACTGGGGGTAAAGGGACAGGTAGTACTGACAAAAGTAGGCGAATTCCCGCGCTGTGGTCAGGTTGAATTCCGAGATGCCGGAAGGTTCGACAAAATGGGTAACCTGGAATCCCAGCCGTTTCGCCTCGCTGTTCATAATATCCACAAAGTCCGCCACAGTCGGGGCAAGGCGCAGGGCCACCGCCACGGCGGCATCGTTTCCCGAGGGTATGGCCAGCCCCAGCAGCAGTTCCCGCAGGCTGACCTGCTGTCCTGCAGCCAGGAACATCAGGCTGGAACGGGGGGGCTGGTTGATGGCCCAGCTTTCCCTGGGGGGCTGCAGGCTTTCGTCCAGGGAGATGCTGCCGGCCGCCGCTTCCCGCAGGGCGATATGGGCGGTCATCAGTTTGGTAAGGGAGGCCGGGGGGATGGCTTCGTCGGCGTTTTTTTCGTAGAGTACGGTCCCGGTTTCCGCGTCCAGGAGCAGGGCCGCCCGGCTTGCGATGGCCGGGGCGGGGGAACCGGGTTTTAGAAGTTTCGATGTTACCTGGGCAAAGGCGGCGCCGCTGTACAGGATGTGGAAACAGAGGAGGAGGCCGGGAATCCACCGTGCCGCCGGACAGGCCCGGGTACGGCGGAACCGCAGGGGACAGGCCCCCGCCCCCGCCATGATGATCTTCATCTAAAACTCCGCTTGGCCCGCCGTGCGGGGGTAGGGGATCACGTCGCGGATGTTGGTCATGCCGGTAAGGTACTGGATAAGCCGCTCAAAACCCAGGCCGAAGCCTGAATGGGGCACGGTACCGTAGCGGCGCAGGTCCAGGTACCATTGGTAGTCCGCGGACTTCATACCCAGCTGGGTCATGCGCTCCTGGAGCTTTTCAAGGTCTTCCTCCCGCTGGGAACCGCCGATAATCTCCCCCAGCCGGGGGACCAGTAGGTCCATAGCCCGTACGGTTGTGCCATCGTCGTTGAGCTTCATGTAAAAGGCTTTGATTTCTTTTGGATAGTCGGTAACGATGACGGGGCCGCGGAACACGGTTTCTGTCAGGTAACGCTCATGTTCACTTTGCAGATCGCAGCCCCAATGGGGTTTGAACTCAAACAGGCTGGCGTTCTTTTCCAGTTCCGCTATGGCGCCGGTATAGCTGATATGGGAGAATTGTGAGCGCGCCAAGGTCTCCAGGTTCCCGCGGAGGCCCTTCTCGTAGTGGGCGTCGAAAAAGGCAAGTTCTTCCCCGCAGTCTTCCAGCGCGGTGGTAATGAGGAATTTGAGGAATTCTTCCGCCAAGCTCATGTTGTCGTCCAGGTCCGCGAAGGCGGTTTCCGGCTCCACCATCCAGAATTCCGCCAGATGCCGGGTGGTGTTGGAGTTTTCCGCCCGGAAGGTAGGCCCAAAGGTGTAGACACGGGAAAGGGCGGTGGCGTAAGTTTCCGCCTCAAGCTGGCCGGAAACTGTTAGTCCCGTCTTTTTGCCAAAGAAGTCCTGGCTGTAATCCACCGGATGGGGCGCGCCGCCGCGTTCTTCGTGGGCGCCGTGGCCGGCACGATCCTCCCGGTCCTGCAAGCCCAAAGTTTCCAGGTTCAGGGTGGTTACCTGAAACATAGCCCCCGCCCCCTCCGCGTCATTGGCGGTGATAATGGGTGTATGGATGTACTGGTAGCCGTTCTGCTGAAAAAACTGGTGAACGGCAAAGGCCAGGCGGCTGCGGAGGCGGCTTACCGCGGCGAAGGTGTTGGTCCGGGGCCGCAGATGGGCGATCTCCCGCAGGAATTCCAGCGAATGTCGCTTTTTTTGCAGGGGGTAGGCGGGTATGCCGGGCCGGGGTTCAGCCGGAGCCGGACCGATAAGTCTGATGGAATCGGAGGCTAGTTCCAGTTCCTGGCCTGCGGCAGGGGAAGAGACCAGGCTGCCGCCAATTTCCACCGAAGCGCCGGTTCCCGCCGCATCAAGAATCATGAGGATATCCGGTATTTCTTCCACCGTCCCGCCGGCACTCGTTTTACCGTCTGCTCCGGCGTCTTTGCCACGAACATCCCGGTCAAAAGCACACTGAAGCCCCCGCAGGGAGGAGCCGTCGTTCAGTTCGATAAACACGAGGTTTTTAAGTTCCCGCTTGGTCCTGATCCAGCCCCTGACTTTTAGTCTTCTCGAATCCGGGGGAAGGGAAAGAATATCTTTGATAAGGGGGAAAAGCATACCCGATTATACCCGGTTTCGCCTTATGGAACCAGACGGCGCTCCGATTTAATCGTAAAACAGGCAGATCCCGCAGACCTGCTCTGTTCCTCCTTTTTTCAGGGCGGCGGCGCAGGCTTCCAGCGTTGCGCCGGTAGTCATAATATCGTCGATAAGCAGGGCCCGGCGGGGCGCCGCCCCGGTAAGGGCAAAGCGGCCTTCCAGATTTTGCAGCCGGCTACGGCGGTCCAGCTTTTTTTGGGTTTGAGAGGGAAGCCGCTTCAGGCAGCGCCGGACCGGCAGGCCCTCGTCTTCGAGCCGCCGGGCCAGGTACTCCACCTGATCCCAGCCTGTCGTGCGGATCTTTCCCGGACGCGGCGGTACGGGGACCAGTACAAAACCCGGAAATTCCCGGCAGTGTCCGGCCAGACGCCGGGCCAGAAAATTCCCCAGCCCCAGATTTTTTTCAAATTTGTAGGCTGCCAGAAGCTTCCGGTACGTTCCCGTGTAGGGGTAAAGCGGACTTATGGATTCGCAGTTCCAATCGTCCCGTTCCCGGCAGGGAAGGCAGCGATCCTGTTCGGAGATAAGGGGCCGGCCGCAACGCCTGCAGCGCGTCTGTGCCCGCGGTCTCGTTCCATCAGCGGGGATCTCCGTGTCCTCCTCCAGACTTTCCCGGCATGGTTCACAGAGACCCTGCCAGGCTTCCCCCGGTTCAAGCAGGGCCGTCCCGCAAAGACCGCAACCGGTGGGGAAGAAGAATTCCCGCACAAAAAATATCAAAGTCCGCAGATGCATGACCCCCCCTTGAAACCCTTTCCCGGCCTTGAGCCACGGCCCGCCGGAAAGCTTTTGACCTTTGTACGACAAAAGGGTCTACAAGGGGAATAGAATATGACAATTGTCACATTTCGGAAGACTGCCGGATCTTTCCTATTTTTTCTCCGGTTTGGAACCAATCAGCGTGAAACTAAGGCTGCACTGGTAACGTTCCCCGGATTCGGGGTTGCTTGTCTTGTCCGAGGCATAGTAGCCCACGGAGCCGGTGGAAAATTCCTTGGCCTGGGCGTAAGTAGTGGTCCAGACCTTGCCGTCGCTGTCCTTAATCGCGATTTCCAAAAACTTAGGGGCCTTGGGGTCCCGCTTTGCCGGTTCTGCCATAATTCGCTCCTCTTCGAGGCTTTCCCAAAACTTCAGTTTTTGGGAAAGCAAGCTTAGATTTAGAGGAAAAAGCGGGCTTTTTGCCGCTTTTTCCAAAGCCATTCCCAAAACTAACCGAGTTTTGGGAATGGCTCCTTCTTCAATGATTTTTT
>JAITJW010000054.1 GCA_031278715.1 Treponema sp.
CCCCGGGCACGATATTAAATTGCCGTGGTTAAAATTTCACGGGTTGTACGAAATTTTTTTAAAAATAAATCAACCGGGTTTTTCCCGGTTTTTTTTTGCAAAGTTACCCCCCCCCCCCCCCCCCCCCACACACACACACAATCGATTTAATATACCCGGAACAGACAGAAATACACCGTCAGGATCCTGTAATACCCACTATCACTATTTTTACCCTTATGCAGGAAGACACTTTGTATAAGACAGGGGGAAAACCGCGTCTATAGGTGCATATAAATCGTGTCTGTCCATAATGTAGACACATTATGGACAGACACTAAATCGTAAAATACGGGTGTATGCCTGTATAAATATTTTAGTGGAGGAAATCGAATGAAACGATTAGCACTTGTTTCTATGTTGCTCATGGCGTTCTGTACGGCAATGACCTTTGCCGCCGGACGCGCTTCCAGCGGGAGTAGCGGTACAAGTACCGGCAGCGGTTCTTTTGCCAAGCATATAGAGCTGTCGGTAGCCAACTGGGGTATCCAGGACGGGTTTGACGATCCGAACGCGAAAAGCGATACTATCTTTAACGCGTTATGTGAAAAATTCAACATCACCATACGGCCGGTCCAGGTTACCTGGGGGGACTGGATGGACAAAGCCAAAATTTGGGCCGCGTCGAACCAATTGCCGGATCTTTTTCCCACCGATGCTCCTCTGGACCTGTATACCACCTGGGCTACTCAGGGGGTTCTCAAGGCGTTCCCCGATGATCTGAGCAGCTGGCCGGCCATCCAGCAGACTCTTAGCCAGCCATCGGTAAGACCTCTGGCAATTGACGGGAAATTCTACAAATATCCCCGCATGGCCAAGGCAAGCGCCGACGACTGGGTACTTGACCGGGAATTGATGTACCGGAAAGACTGGTTGGCCCAAGCCGGTTACAGCCAGCCTCCCCAGAGTTTTGAAGAATTTATAACGGTAACCAAAAAGGTACTCTCCCAGCATCCCGAGGCGGCGGGCTTAGGTGTTAATACCCCAACGTATCTGCTCTACCTCATGGCGGGGATTTATCCGGAGGGGATGTCCATATCAAACTGGGCCAAAGAAGATGGGCTGTGGAAGCCGGTATACGCCACCAGGGGATTCGCCCAGGGCGTGGCCCAGTTCAGAAGGCTCTACGCCGAAGGTATCTTGGACCGGGATTTCGTCATTCAGCAAACATCTTCCCAAGGTGATAAATATGATACCGGGCAGCTTTTTGCGTTTATCGGCGGCGGGAATCTTCGGGTATCGGCCCATACGAAGGTCCAGGAGACCCAGGCGATTATGGATATCTGGCCGGCGCCTGACGGAGTCAAATACTATCTGGGTGAAACCCCCTACTGGGCGGAAACGATGTTCAGCGCCCGTATGGACGATGAGAAATTTGAACGGGCCCTGTACCTCATTGATTATATGAGTACCGAAGACTGGTTGATCCAAAGATACAACGGTATTCTGAACGTGGATTACAAGATCGAAAACGGTTCGTATACCTCGCTGCTTCCCGCAGATCAAACCCTTGGCAAGAAGTATCCAATTACAGACAGGATATATCAGCTTGGCGCATACGGCGAATGGCTGCCCTATATGGGTAAAACAGTAATACCCCTTGACCCGGACAGGGCCTATGCCCAGCAGTATGCCACTGATTATTTCAACTACCGGAAAGGAACAGCAAAGCCCATGCCGGTTAATTACGATATTTACCTCATGAATACGCCGAACAAGGGCAAGCTGGACGGAGAAATAATGAACGATCTGATTCGGGTTATAGCGGGAACCGGTGATGCTGTAGCGGCATGGCAGCAGGTAATCAGGAGCTATGAACCGCTGGGCCTTAGCGATGCTATCAACGAGGTAAACGCCAAGGCCAGGCAATTGGGAATTCAGTAACCGGGAACGCCGGGGGAGACTGTAAACACAAATGAAGCGCAAAAATTTATGGAAAGACATCTGTGCCTATAAATATGTATACCTTCTGGTTTTGCCTATAGTGGTCTACTATATCATTTTTGCGTATGTGCCCATGTACGGTATTACCCTGGCGTTCAAAACTTTTAATTATTCCAAGGGGATACTTGGAAGTCCATGGAATAATTTCCAAAATTTCAAAACCATCCTAAAAAATCCGTTTTTCTTCAGGGCCTTCCGGAACACCTGCCTTATAAGTTTTGGAAGGCTCCTGATTGAGTTTCCCATCCCTATCATCATGTCCCTCCTCTTAAACGAGATATCCCGCTACCGGTTAAAGAGGGTTTACCAGACTATTTTCACCTTTCCCCATTTTTTAAGCTGGGTAATTTTGAGCGGTATTATTATCAGCATGCTCAATGACCGGGGTCTTGTGAACCAGGTTCTCCTTGCCCTGGGGAAGGAGAAAAACAGCATCCTTATCCAGCCGTCATCGTTTGTAGGTATGTTGTTTGTTACCAATATCTGGAAAGAAGCAGGCTGGTCCACGATTTTATACCTGGCCGCCATCGCGGGGATAAACCCGGAACTGTACGAAGCGGCAACGGTGGACGGCGCAAACCGGTGGCAGCAGGTGTGGGTGGTAACCTGGCCGGCGGTAAAGAGTACGGCCACTATCCTGTTGATTCTCGCCGTGGGGGGCATAATGAACGGCGGATTCGACCAGATTTTTAACCTGTACAACCCTATGGTAATTCCCAATGCCGACATTATTGATACCTACGTATACCGCAGCGCCTTTATTGATGCTACGGGCTTTGGGTTTTCAACCACCGTGGGCATGATGAAATCAATAGTTAATTTCCTTCTGCTGTTTGGGGCCAATAAAGCAGTAAAACTGATGGGTTCCGAGGGGTTACTATGAAACGCCGTAAAGTATCCATTGCCGATGTCATCATTCTGTTGTTTCTGGGAATATTTGCCCTGGTTTGTTTCTTTCCGTTTTATCAAACTGTTATATTATCATTTTCGACCATGTCCGACATAGGAACCCAGCGCATTTTTTTATATCCGGTATCCGTCAATTTTGGCGCGTATTCGTATCTTATCAACGAAGGCAAGATGCTCCGTGGAATGGGAATAACCACCATTGTTACGGTTCTGGGAACCCTTATCTCTCTGACAGTAACGACCGCGGGAGCCTACGGGCTTACCAAGAAAAATATGCCCGGCAGAAATTTTATTTTTAACGCCATTTTACTTACCATGTTTTTCGGAGGCGGCCTTGTTCCGTACTTTCTTACCATCCAGGCGCTGCGTCTGCCTAATACGATATGGGTAATGATACTCCCCAGCGCCGTCAGCGCCTTTAACCTTATTCTGATGAGAAATTACCTCAATTCCCTTCCGGGGGAACTGGAAGAGTCCGCCAAAATAGACGGCGCAAACGAGGTTATTATCCTGTGGAAAATTATCGTTCCTGTCTCCACGCCTATTATGGCGACTATTGCCCTCTTTTGCGCCGTAGGCTACTGGAACGAATGGTGGAACGCCATGCTCTTTATTAACAATACAAAGATGTATCCCTTGATGCTGGTACTGCGGGAAGCCATCATAAGTGTATCGACCCTGCTGGATGATCCCACAGCCGCCCAATTTGCGGAAAGCAGCCGCGTATTCTATTCCGATTCGGTAAAATCCGCAATCATCGTGATTTCAGCGGTACCCATTCTGCTGGTATATCCATTTTTGCAGAAATATTTTGCCAAGGGAATTATGATTGGTTCCATAAAGGGATAACGGTACCGCATGTTGTATTTTACCAACGCCGGAGGATGGTTCTAAAACCTGAAAATCCCCTTAATCCACACACAGCTTAGATCCTTGTAGGCCGCGTAGTTTCCCCGGTCGTCAATGCCCCCGGTAAAAAAATCACTCCCCAGGGAAAAGCTTAAAGAGTCGGTTAAGGCGTACGCGGCGGAGATGCCGGTGGAGGTATCAAAATCCTGTAAATCAAGATAGCCCCAGGCCGAAAGGTTAAGGGTCTCCCGAAAAAAGGTTTTGGCTATGCTCAGGGTAAGGCCGGTTTTTCGCCAGGGCCGCGCCGTGCCACCCCGGTACGCGCCGGGGAGGAGGTCTTCGTAATACTGGGCGGAAAGGCTCCAGCCCGAAGGGTTCCAGTCAAGGCCCGCCAGCAGTTTAAGGTTGTGCTGTTCCACAGGTTCATCCTTTTGCCTACCGGATAAAAGCGCCGCGCTTTCCTCCGGGGGCCGGTCGTAGCGGCCCCCACCGGTCCAGGCAGTTTCCAGCCGCAACAGCACTTCGTCCAGGGGTATGGCGGCGTCAATCCCTGCGGTAATGATCCTGCCGTATTCCGGCGTAACTTGAATTTTGGACGGCAACGAGGGGACCGTTTCCGAAAAACCCAGTTGTTTCCCCATGTACGGAACATCGTTCCAGCCGTAAAATCCCATGAACGAAAAATCCATAAACGGGGTATAACAGGAAACGCGGAGGCCGTATTCCCCACCGGCAGGGCTTCGCGGCAGGGCCGGGTCGGCATAGGAAAGCGGCAGGACCGTTCCGCCTATATCAACCGAAGAAGAATAGAAAACACCGTACAGCCTGTTCGCAGGGCCGGGCAGCCGGGTGGGCGTAAAGAGGGGAAGCCATATGGCTTCTACGGCAAGTACGGGGAACGCATAACGCAGCCTGAGACCGTCCACGGCGAGGCGGCTCCCGGCAAAGTCGAGGCCCGCGTAGGCGGTTAAATTCCGCGGACAGACCACGTCGGTAAGAACAAGGCCGTCGGCGGAGCCCCAGGATACAAGCTGCCTTCCCAAGCGGAGGCTCAAAGCCCCGGCGTTCCAGTCCGCCCAGGCTTCCCCCAGGGAAAAACCGCTGCGATCGGGACTTACGCCGTTATACTCCGCGGAAAGGGAAACAAAGGCCGCGGCTTCTCCGGCGTAGGCGTTGATTTCCCCGGTAAACGCGGTGCGGGAATCGGTCAAGTCCGGATCGTTGGAGAAGGGGAGGGCGTGGAAGGTTTCCACCGAGCCGTGTAACTCCATGTCTACCTGGGCGGCCAGGGGAAAGAGGACGGCGGACAACAACACCCCCAGCAGTTTACCGCGCTTTTTCACCGGAGGTTCCCCCGTTCCAGATTCGTAACGGTAAAAAGGCTGTCGTCCAGGG
>JAITJW010000047.1 GCA_031278715.1 Treponema sp.
CAAATCAATAAATCCCGGGACCTGAACGGCATTTTACGGCAAACCCCTTACCGGCAACAGGATAGATCATTGTAACCCCGTCCTTACGGTATGTCAAGGCCATTTATGACATTTCCTCGAAGTTTTGCGGTTTGCCGGCCCGGACAAGGGCTTTGCGAAGCATTGCTTCCACAGGAAGCGCGACCAGGACCGCCAAACTGTGGGTGGAATGAGCCGTGGGAGCGCGGCAACCTAGGCGAGTGGAACCCTGGAGCCGCCGTATGGCGGCGGAACGCATACAGCCGAAACGTTAGGCGGAGGAACCTGTAAAAAACCATTTTAAATTTCGATTTATATATTGAGGCTTTCCCAAAACTTCAGTTTTTGGGAAAGCAACCTTAGATTTAGAGGAAAAAACGGACTTTTGGCCGCTTTTTCCAAAGCCATTCCCAAAACTAACCGAGTTTTGGGAATGGCTTCAAAATGTCAGATTTGAAAAATGCTGGATAGTTCACGGGGGGATAGTGGCAAAGACAACACGAAAATACTGGATTACCGGGACACTGAGTCTGTTTGTAGTGTATATAATTGTGGCTGCCCGCCCCATCCCACGGGAAACCATCATGGTTCCCCAATGGCTTATCTCCCTGGAATCCGGCTATTCAATGCCCCTTGCCGGCGGAGGTTCCACCGGGGCCGGGGATTCTGCATCCGGCGGGAACGTCATGGAAGCGGAGGGTCCGGTACCCTTCCGGCTGGGGAACCGTTTCGGCTATGTGGATGCCCAGGGGACACTGCTCATTAACCGAATCAAGGAACGGAACCTGTTCCTTTCCGTCCCCTACTGGGCGGAGTATGACGACGCGCCGGAGACGATAGAAATACTGGACAATACGGGGAATTCGCTCTTTGCCATTGATGAAAGCAGCGGTGTGCAGGGCTACCCCCTGTACCTGGACGACCGGCTGTTCCTTATCGGGAAAGAGATGAACACCCTTATCGCACTTGACGGGGCAGGAACTCCCCTCTGGTCCTATGACTTCGCCGCTCCCCTTACCTGCGTGGACGGAGCAGCGGGCTTTGTTCTTACCGGGTCTTTGGACGGGGCGGTAGAGATTCTGGACCGGAACGGCAAGCGGTTTTTCTTTTTTGAACCCGGCGGTTCCCGAATATCGGGAATTCTGGGCTGCGCGTTTTCCAGGGACGGCAGCCGGCTGGGGATCATTTCCGGCATCGACGATCAGCGGTTTTTGCTTTTGGAACGGTACGGCGATCCCGGACAGGGGGAATTCAGGGTGGTTTACCACGAATTTCTGGAGGACGGCTACCGGCGTCCTGTGTATATCTCGTTCATCGACAATGACAACCGGGTGATCTTCGAGCGTCAGGGGGGTATTGGCATCTACGATCTGCGGGGCCGTGTAAACCGTACCATCCCGCTGGACGGCACGGTTCTTGCCCTGGATACCGGGGGCAGCGGGGATATATTTTTTGCGATCACCGGGCGGCCGGGACAAAAAGAACTGGTGGGCATTAAGCTGCCCGGAACCATTGTCCTCAGGGCCCCGTTCCACAGTGACCATGCCTTCCTGCGCCGTTCCGGTTCCCGGCTCTACCTGGGAGGCGGCAACGTCCTGGCAGCTTTTGAATTGGGGAAACGATAGGGAAAGATATACGATGAAAAAAGCCGTAATCCTTATTTTTGCAGGTATACTGTGGGGCCGGGCCCTTCCGGGCATGGACTGGCCCAGCGCGGACGGCCAGGTAACGGCCAACTTCGGGCTTAATGAACAGGGCCGGCCAATCCTGGGAACAGTGTTCAGCGCGGACGGCCCGGTACTGGCCGCGGATCAGGGGGAACTGGTGTTTTACCGGGGTCAGGAGGATTCAGCCTCCCGTCTCCCCTCCCCGCTGGGTTCCTGGGCCGCGCTGGATCACGGGGACGGAATCCTGGGTATCTACAGCCGGTTTGAGGATACCCCTGATTCGTCCGGCTCGGCCCTTCCCCAGGCGCCGCCTTTACTGGTTCGCCGCGGTGAGGCTATTGCCGCCACCGGCAGATCCGGCTGGATGACCCAACAGGGTTTTTACTTTACCCTTTTTGACCGCCGCGAACGCCGCTGGGTAAACCCATCCCTGATCATCGCCCCCCTTGCCGACAGCAGCCCCCCGCAGATTCTGCTTGTCCAACTGCGGAGCCCCGACGGACGGCTTATCCCGCCCAATCAAACACGGATCGGCCAGGGGCCCTATTCGATAATTATTACCGTTACGGATACCCTGTTCCGGTCCTCCCCCATCCGGCTTGCCCCCCACCGGCTCATGGTCTCCCTGAACGGCGCGGAGGCGGGTTCCCTCAACTTTGAAACCTATTCCGCCAGAGACGGTATGCTCGTGTTAAACCGCAACGGCCTGGTACCGGTCTCCACGGTGTACGCCCCCTACCCTGCCTTTGATCTGGGCGAGACCTGGTTTACCAGGGGGCAGACAACCCTGGAACTAATCGCACGGGACGTGATGGGAAACGAAACCAGTTCGATACGGCGTCTGGAAGTAGAATAGCCCCTCTCTTCCGGTGTAGGCTGTTCACAGTCGTGGGCCTTTACGGTCCCATTCCGGGGGAAGTATGGCTGTTCATTGTAAAGTCAGAGTGCTTGGGCTGTTGCTGCTGTGCATCAACGCCCTGTGCGTCCAGGGCCAGAGTTATTCCGGGGGAAGTGTCTACAACGACATGGTGTTCAAGGTGGTGGTGTACGGGCCTGCGGATGACATATTTATCTGGTGGGGCCACGCCGCCCTGATTGTGGAAAATACCCGGTGGAACTACTCCCGTGTCTTTGACTGGGGCATATTCTCGTACCCAAGCGACGATTTCCTGAAGGACTTCCTGGACAACCAGGTACAGTACAACTGTGATGTCGAATCCCTGAACTTCCAGCCCTACATTGACGAGGACCGCGACATTGTAGTGTACACGCTGAACCTGGAGGCGGACGCGAAAGAGGCTATCCTTAACTACGCGGAAGACATGGTGCGTCCGGAGAACCGTTACTACAACTACCACGAGTTTCGGGACAACTGTTCCACACGTATCCGTGATCTTATCGACATGGGAACCGGGGGACAGTTCAGGGAATGGGCCGCCAAGACCGCTGGCCGTCTTTCCGTCCGGCAGCATGTACGGCGTTTTACATGGTCCCGGCCCGTCTGGGACTGGTTTCTGGATTTTCTGATGGGTCAGGACCTGGACGCGCCGGTTAGCGCATGGGAGGAGATGTTCTTGCCGGTGGAAATAGGGCGCAATATCAGCGATTTTTCTTATACCGGTTCATCGGGCGCTGAGCGTAAACTGGTAAGTTCCGTGGAAATAATCAACGCAAGCAAAGAACGGCCGCCCATATTAAACGTACCCCTAAGCCGCTGGCCCGGCGCCCTGCTCGTGGGCCTTGTGCCGGCGGCCCTGGCGGCGGCCATAAACATTCTGCGCAGGAAAAAGCCCCTGGCCGGACGGATTGCCTGGGGAATCTTTCAGGGTCTGGCGGGCATGGCGCTTGGACTTTTGGGCTGTGTATTGCTGTACGCCCGTTTTTTTATGAAAAACGATTACGTACGGCAGAATATAAATCTGCTGTTCATAAATCCGCTGCTCCTGGCCGCTCTGCCCCTGGGTATCCTGAGCGCCGCCGGCAGAGTACGCGCAAAACCGGAGACATGTCTAAGAATCTTCTGGGCCTATGTGGCCGGCGCCGGGGTCCTTACGCTGCTATTACGGATGCTTCCCGGTTTTTTCCAGCAAAACCAGGCCGTCCTGGCCCTTATCCTGCCCTTATCCGGCCTGTTAAGCCTTGGCGCGGAATTTCACCCGGAGCATAGCAAGCCCGCCAATGGCGGGTTGAGAGATTGAAGCGGAACAAAAAACCTGACGGAACAAAAAAACCTCCTAAAACAAAAAACCTCCCGGTTTTTTTGTTTTAGGAGGTTGCACGGAGCGTAAACTCCAGCCTCACGATCTTGTGATTTTGTGCGCAGGGCGGCTTTGCCGCCCCTTTATGCATAAAATCCACAAGTGCAACAGGCTGCCAGCGCCTGCTCAAGTACCTGATCCATATCGTAATAACGGTATGTGCCCAGGCGTCCGCCAAAGACTACTTTCTGCTCGTTGCGGGCAAGTTCCCGGTAGCGCAGATAAAGCTCCCTGTTCTGTTTGTCCTCAACAGGATAATAGGGCTCCATACCGGGCTGCCATTCATCGCTGTACTCATAACTCACCACAGTCTCTTCCTGCATACCGAATTCAAAATGCTTATGTTCAATGATCCGGGTGTAAGGCGTCAGGGAGTCGGTATAATTCACCACCGCATTACCCTGGAAGTTCGGCTGCTGCAGCACCTGTATGTCAAAACGGATATGCCGGTACGCCAATGCCCCCAGGGAATAATTAAAATAGGCGTCAATAGGCCCGGTATAGATCACCCTGCCGGCTATCCGGTTGAAAAACGCCCGGTCCTGTAAATAATCCGTTTCCAGGCGCAGTTCAATGCCACTGAGCATTTTTTCCACCAGGGCGGTATAACCATCCACCGGAATGCCCTGGTACTTTGCGTTAAAGTAATTATTATCATAGGTAAAACGCAAGGGCAGGCGCTTAATAATAAAAGACGGCAGTTCCGAACAGGGACGACCCCATTGTTTTTCCGTATAGCCTTTGATGAGTTTTTCGTAAATATCCCGGCCTGCCATATTCAGCGCCTGCTGTTCCAGGTTTTCAGGGTCCGCAGTGTAACAATCCTGCTGTTGCTTTTTTATAATATCACGGGCCTGTTCCGGTGTAACTACCCCCCACATTTTGTTGAAGGTGTTCATGTTAAAGGGCAGGTTATATATTTCACCCCGGTAATTTGCAATAGGGCTGTGAACATAGTGGTTGAATTCCGCAAACTGCCGGACAAAAGACCAGACGGCGCTGTTATTGGTATGAAAAATATGAGCACCGTAGCGGTGTATACGGATGCCGTTTCTGATTTCGGTATAGACATTGCCGCCGACATGGGGCCTGCGTTCCACTACCAGGCATTTCTTACCCGCATCGGCGGCGCACCGGGCAAAAGCAGCGCCAAAAAGTCCCGCTCCCACAATAAGATAGTCGTAACCGTCCTGCATCGCTCCCCGCAAACCTCCGCTTCACACGGCATGCCCACGGCCAAATGGCGTAGCCTTGGCCAGTGCAACAGGCTGTCAGTTAAAGCCCACTACCTGCCGGGAAAAATAGTAGAGCGAAACCGATATGCTGCGGCCCGTACTGCCGGGGAGATGGACCAGATGCCCCAGGAAACTATGACGCAGCTTATTGTAGAGCCATTCGTTATTGTCGCGTATGTACTGCCAGAGTTCCCGTTTTTTCTGCAGATGTTCTTCAGTTCCCCCGCGGAGCAGCAGGGCCGAAGACGCCAGTGTTACAATTTCCAGGTAGTTCAGTAAATACCGGCGTTTTTGTTTTTCCCCAATCACTTCCGGATTAAAGGCGGAAACCATAAGCCTGTTGACAAAAAGCTGCTGATCAATCCGCCGGATCATTACATCTTCCTGCACCGACTGGCCGGTACGGCCTATATAATACCGGTAAAAATCCACGTTTATATAATAAAGGGTTTTACTGTAGCGCAGGGGAATATAGGCATACAGGTTGTCAACATAAAAAGTATGTTCCGGTAATTGCAGGCTGCAGTTATCCAGAATGTCCCGGCGGTAAATTATGGAGTGCATAAGAATATACCGCCCTTTGGGGATGTGTCCAAGATCAGCCCACGTGAATATCCGTCCCTGGGGCATGGTATGGACATAGCGGATGGCCATTTTGCGGCGTTTACCTTCTTTTTCATAAACGTAATTGCTTATCATCACATCCGGACGGGCGGTTTCGGGAAAAGCTTTCAGGGTGTCCAGAATTTTCCGGTAAGCAGCTTCGTCAACCCAGTCATCGCTGTCCACCACTTTAACAAAGCCCCCCGCGGCGCGGGCCATGCCCGCGTTGATCGCCCCGCCGTGGCCGCGGTTCTCCTGGTGGATAACCTGAACCACTTCCGGGTATTGCTGCCGATAGGCTTCCGCTATGGCAGCGGTTTTATCGGTAGAACCGTCATTGACAATAATAATTTCCACATCGGTACCGCCGGGGAGCAAAGAATCAATACAATGCCCCATATAGTCCTGCGAATTGTAACAAGGAACAATGATGGAAAGGAGTTTCATAGAATCGGCCCCGTGGGGATATGTTCTGCGTCTTCTCCGGCACTCCCCTGGCCCCGCATCGGGAAGGCGTAGAGGGGCTTATAAATTCCCCTGGAGCGGCCCCAAATGCCGTTAACCATGGATTTTATACTGTCCATAACCGGTCTCCTCACGATCTTACGGAAATTATATCACGAATGTCGTTTTATAAACAGAGGGCGCATTACCTCATTTTTGAAACAGTACCGAAGGAACCTTGACAAGGACAGGCCGGAAATCTATACTGAACCATCGTTCGGGGTGGCCGGGCTGTGGGGTTTTCCCCAGAGGTTTTTCCCCAGGGCTCGTCCGGAAAATTATGATGTTCCGGATAGTTCCCATAGTGCCCGCCTGAGATTAGACCCGTTGAACCTGATCCGGATAATGCCGGCGTAGGGAGCAATTAAACCGGAACCTTGGGCCCAAGGGCCCCGCTTACCCGTTCGGGACGGGTAAAAGGCGTCCGTCATTCCGCTATATTGCTATTCTACCCCCTTTTCCCGGCCCGGTTTAATCAGGGCGGCCCTGCTACGTAAGGAGTACGCCATGTACAGAACAATTCTTGCCTTCGTTTTTACAGTTGTCGTTGGATCTCCCCTGTTTTCAACGGGAAGAGTCGATTCAGCATCGCGGGAAGTGGTGATCTGGACCTACGATTCCATCAGTTCCGAATGGGGCCCCGGGCCTGCCGTATCACAAGATTTCCTGGAACGGACCGGTATTACCGTTCGCTGGGTAAGCCACGGGGACGCCGGGGAACTGCTGGCCCGGCTTCTTCTGGAAAAAACGGGGGCACAGGCGGACATTATTCTGGGACTGGACCAGAATTTGGCCTCCCGGGCCCTGGCATCGGGACTGCTGGAAGCCTATAAACCTGCCGGGGCGGAAAAGATAGGGCCGGAACTGCTCGTCGATCCGGGCTGGTCCCTTATCCCCTTTGATTACAGCTACTTTGCCTTTGTGTACGATTCCCAGACCCTGCCCCGTGCCCCGGCCAGCCTTGAGGAACTGACCGGGGAACCATACGCGGGAAAAATCATCCTGCTGGACCCCCGCAGTTCTTCCCCGGGTCTCGGGTTCTTCGGCTGGGTACGGGCGGTGTACGGTGAGGACTGGCGGGACTACTGGCGGCGGCTTTCCCCCTCGATTCTGACCATCGCCGAGAGCTGGAGTACCGGTTACGGTCTTTTTACCAACGAAGAGGCCCCTCTCGTGTTGTCGTATACTACCAGTCCCAGCTACCATTTGGAGTACGAGGGGACAGAGCGTTACAAGGCGGCGATCTTCCGCGAAGGGCATCCTGTCCAGGTGGAACTGGCGGGGCTTTTGGGAGCTGCAAAAAACAAGGAAAACGCACGGGCTTTTCTTGACTACATGGTAAGCCCCGGTTTTCAGGCTTTTATCCCCCTGGGGAACTGGATGTACCCGGTGATCGATATTCCCCTGCCCGACTCCTTCCGTATTGCCCCCCGGAGCGGCAGGTTCCTCAAGACCGAACCCGCTACGGAGGCGGAATTGGACGAATGGACCGAGCTGATGAGGGAGATAAGGCGGTAGCGGCCTGTTACGCGGAGGCTTTATGCGCACGAGACAACAAACTGGCGTAACGGGAAAGGCGGCGGCGTGGATCATGGCCTTGCCGCCTCTGGCCCTGGCGGCCCTGGCCTTTGCGATACCCTATGCCGCAAGTCTTGGCCTGGGTCTGGCCGGAACGGGCCGGGATTATCTGGTTTTGGTGAAACGGGTCCTGCCCATCCTGGCCTTTACGCTGAAGCAGGCGACCTTAAGTACGCTGCTGGCCCTGGCCCTGGGTCTTCCGGGCGCATGGTTCCTCTCGTCTCCGGCAGGCGGCAGGCGGGGGGGGCCCTCCCCGCTTCGCCGGTTTCTGCGTTCCTTGTCCGCCCTGCCCTTCGCCCTGCCCCCGATCCTCGTGGTTCTGGGCTTTGCGCTTTTTTTCGGGAATTCCGGCTGGGTGAACCGGGCTCTGGGGGCCCTGAACGGCACAACAGCAGGTCCCCTGCGGATACTCTACCGGCCGGAGGCGATTATCCTGGCCCACGGATTCTACAACTTTCCCCTGGTACTACGTTTGGCAGGGGATAGTCTGGAACAGGCCCGCCGGGCATACCTTCCCGCGGCGGCAAGTTTAGGCGCCTCCCCGCTGAAGGCCCTGTTCCCAATCCTCCTGCCCCTCTGCCTTCCCGGTATCGTCTCCGCCGCGCTGCTGGTGTTCCTGTACTGTTTTACCAGTTTCGCCGTAGTCCTGGTACTGGGGGGAGGTCCCGGTACAAGCACCCTGGCAGTGGAGATCTACCGATACGCCAGAATCAGCCTGGACTACGGGGCCGCGGGGATCTTGGCCCTGGTTGAAACCGCCGTCGCCGCCGCGGTGTTTCTTCTCTACCTTGTCCTTGTGGGCCGCCTTGACAGGATCAACACTACTGCCGACCGGAACCGCGTGATGAGGGGGAACGAGGGTCCCGGCTCCCGTCTTGCCCTGGGACTCTACAGCCTGGTCATGATCTTCCTCGTCCTGGGGCCGATCCTCTCGATCCCGCTGGAATCCCTGCTTCAACGGGCCTCCCGCGCCGGCCGGCGGGAATTCAGCCTGTACTGGTGGCGGATGTCCGGGGAGGGGGCCCTTCCCGCCCTGGGCCGTTCACTGATCCTTGCCTGTTCTTCCGCCGGCCTCTCCTGCCTTTTGGCCATTCTGGCCAACGGGGCAATCCTGGCCAACGAGTCCGGCCTGCCCCACAGGGTTAGCCTTTCCAGCGGCGCCGGGCATTGGGGCGGAGGCCCCTTGAAGGCGCTGATCAGGATCGCCGCTGTTTCTCCCCTGGCCTCATCAGGAATTGTCCTGGGCCTGGGCTGGCTCATCCTCTACGGCAGGGAATATTCCCGTTCCTTTTTGTCGGTAACTTTAGTGCACAGTGTCATTGCCCTGCCTTTCGCATTTAACTCCATTTCCCAAGGTCTTGCGAACCTGCCCCCCAATGTGATGAGGGCCGGTACGGTCTTTGGCGCCGGCCCCCTGGTCAGGATTGTTACGCTGGCCCTGCCCATCGCCTCTGGCCGGCTCCGCTCCGCCTGGGCCTTTGCCGCGGCCATAAGCCTGGGGGAGCTTAACGCCGTAATGATGTTGGGAATGGAAGACTGGGAAACTCTGCCCCTGTTTATCTACCGGGCAGCGGGGGCCTACCGGTATGGGGCGGCCTGCGCCGCTGGGACCCTGCTTATCGTCTGCTGCGCCGTCCTCTTTTTTCTATCGGATCTGGGCCGTGGGACTTAGCATACGGGGACTAGAAAAGTCCTTTGCCGGAGGTTTCCGCCTCAGCATCGAAGAACTCGATGTTTCCCCCGGAGAGACCCTGGTTCTGGCAGGACCCTCCGGCTGCGGCAAGACCAGCGCCCTGAACCTTATCGCAGGGCTTATCCGGGAGGATTCGGGGAAGATCTTCCTGGACGGCAAAGACGCCGCCACCCTACCCCCCTGGAAACGGGGGATCGCCGTGGTGTTTCAGGACCTGGCCCTGTTCCCCCACCTTTCCGTGGGGGGAAACGTAGGCTACGGACCCTTCCTGCGGGGACTTAACGGGGCCGGCCGCCGCCGTATCGTAGCCGAAGCCCTCAGGGCGGTACGGCTGCCGGGCTGGGAAAAACGGCATGTAGACACCCTTTCCGGCGGAGAACGCCAGCGGGTGGCCATTGCCCGGGCTCTGGCTGCGGAACCCCGGCTGCTTCTCCTCGACGAACCTTTTTCCAGCCTGGACACCCCGTTGCGCCGGGAGATTCAAGGAGAATTCGCATCCATCCGCGCCCGTTCCGATGCACCCTGCATCTTTGTAACCCACGACCGCGAAGAAGCAGCCCTACTGGGCAGCCGGATCGCCCTTATGGATAAAGGCCGGATTGTTGAGACAGGAACCGGACGGGAGCTTTTTCTGGAGCCCAAAACCGCCTTTGCGGGCCGTTTCTTTGGCCGGGGCACGGTACTACCCCCGGAGAAGCTGGGTATGCCGGGACCGGGCCTGATCTTTGTCCCCCGTGACGCCCTGCGCAGAGCGGAAGATGCCCGGCCTGACGGGGGGCAGCGGACCGGACCGGAACCAAAGATCCTCAAAGCCAGATTCCTCAGAGCCGCCTTCGACGGGGGGGCGATGAACCTTGAACTTGAACTGCCGGACGGAACCCGGATTGGCGCAGAGCAATCCCTCCGCGCCCCCCTCCCCCCCTTAGGCAGTGTAGACAGATGGGAACTGGAAACAGCACTCCTGCGGCCTGTGGAAGAAACCGGATCCACGGACTAAGATCCCGGCGCCGGTAAAACAGGCCGCCCGCAAATGTTACGCGTTTACGTGAAATAAGTTCGGCGCGTAGACCTTGATCACCTTTTCGCTGCCGCCCCTGCCCGCCCGCTTTACCCCTTTGCGCAAAAAAGATAAGCTGAACTATGGCATGTCGGTTTTCCGCGTTTTTTTCTCCCGACGCTGCTCAAAAAGCGGGTTGCTTTGAAGAGGCCGGAAGTCCTGATTTCCCCCGGGACCCCCTGATCACCGGCCTGGAATACGACTCCCGCAAAGTAAAATCCGGTAATGTTTATTTCGCCCTTAGGGGACTCCACACCGACGGACACCGGTACATCGGCCAGGCCATTGAGCGCGGAGCTGCGGTCATCGTTCACGAGGACGAAACCATCAAAAAAGACCCCCGTGCGCTGTACCTGCGGGTACGGAATTCCCGTTTTGCCATGTCCCCCATCGCCGCCTCGTTTTACGGCTACCCCTCACAGCGGATGACCTGCATTGGGGTAACCGGTACCGAAGGTAAAAGTACCACGGTGTACCTGATCTGGCAGCTCCTTACCCTGATGGGGAAAAAGGCCGGCTTTTTCTCCACAGTCCTTTCCAGTGTAGGGGGAGAGGCGGAACCCAACCGGGAACACCAGACCACCCCCGAAGCCCCGGAGGTTCAACGACTTCTCTGGGAAATGGCGGAAAACGGCGCCGGATACGCGGTAGTGGAGGCAAGTTCCCACGGCCTTTCCCCAAAAACAAACCGCCTTGGGGACGTGGAATTTTCCGCCGCCGTCATGACCAACGTTACCCATGAGCATCTTGAATTCCACGGTACCTGGGAACAGTACCGTAACGATAAGGCAAATCTGTTCAGGGCCCTCAGGCGGCAGGGGGTTCTTAGTACCTTTGGGGTAATAAACGCCGACGACCCCAGCGGCCCCAGTTTTTCCACCGCCGCCGGAAATGTCAAAATTCTAAAATTCAGCGTCCGGGGCCTCCAGGCGGATCTGAGCTTGGGCAGCATCATCTCGGACACCGGGGGAAACTGGTACAACGTGGCGGTACAGCAAACCGGGGAAATCATCGACATTCGGGACCGGCTTCCGGGGGCCTTCAATGCAGGAAACGTACTCGCCGCTCTCCTGGTAGTCTCCGAACTCCTCGATGTCCCCGCCGGTGATCTCGCCCCGCTGGCCGCCCGCCTGCGGCCCCTGAAAGGCCGGATGACAAAAATTCCCAACACGCTGGGTATCGAACTGCTGGTAGATTACGCCCACACCCCCTCTTCGTTCCTCACTATCTTCCCTCCCCTGCGGGAAGGACTGGACCGGGCGCCGGAATCCCCCGACGGAAAGGGACGGCTCATCTGCGTATTCGGTTCCGCCGGAGAGCGGGACACTCAAAAACGGCCCCTGCAGGGGAAAATCGCCGCTTCCTACGCGGATATCATCATCCTTTGTAACGAAGATCCCCGTGGCGAAGATCCAGTAAACATTCTTGAGGAAATCGCCGCCGGCTGTATGGAAGGCAATCCCGGCCTGCAGCGGGGACAGAACCTCTTTCTTATCCCCAGCCGGCCCGCTGCCATTCGCAAAGCCCTCTTCCTGGCAAGGAAGGGGGATATGGTCCTACTGCTAGGGAAAGGTCACGAAAATTCGATCATCTGTGCCGACGGCCCCCACCCTTACGACGAGATTGGAGAAGCTGAAAAAGCGGCAGCAGAACTGCAGAACGAGTATTTGAATCACGAAACGAAGTTTCCCTGAAGCAATATAAGGACATGGATGAAGCCCTTGCCGGAAAACTTCAAGCAGAAATCGCTGACCTGGAGCAACGTCTGGCAGATAAAAAACGGCAGCTTGAGGAAGCCTTATCCAGGATAAGCTGTGGCGCCTGCAGCAACCGGGACTTTGAACCGGTTAGCGACAGGGTTATCAGAAATCATTTTGCCGGATGTACACCGGCATCCTATGAAGGCGGCCCCGCAATTTCATTTGTGATGGGCGTCTATCCCCTGTTGCAGAATGAAACCTGTTATTTCCTCGCAGTGGATTTCGACAAACAGTCATGGCAGGAAGACGCGAAAGCATTTATGGAACCTGCCGGATTGAAGGCGTTCCGGCCAGTCTGGAACGATCACGTTCAGGGAATGGCGCCCATATCTGGATCTTTTTTGAAAAACCGGTTCCGGCAGTTAAGGCCCGGAGACTGGGGTCTCTTCTCATGACCCGGACTTTGGACCGGCGGCCCGAGATTGGCCTGGATTCATTTGACTGGTTCTTCCCCAACCAGGATACCCTGCCCCGGGGCGGTTTCGGCAGCCTTATTGCCCTCCCCCTGCAAAAAGCAGCCCGGGAAAAGAGCCACAGTATTTTCCTGAACAACATCACGGCAGGCCGGTCAGCCTTAATTTTTTGGGAGAATTACGGGATGATCAAAAGGAGGCCGCCGGGGCGATACTTGCCGATCCGACCGGGATTCTTTCAGCTTCAACCGCTTTTGGAAAAACCATAGTCGCCCTGTGGGTTATGGCAGAACGGAAAGTGAACACAGTTATCCTGGTTCACCGGAAGCAATTGATGGACCAGTGGACGCAACGGATCAGCCAGTTTCTGGGAATTCCCAAAAATGAAATAGGCTGTATCGGCGGAGGAAAGAAAAAACGGACCGGAATAATTGATATTGCGGTGATGCAGAGTGTAAACAGGAAGAATAAATCGAACCAGGGTTTTGTTGAGGATTGGATTAAAGATTACGGACAAGTCATAGTAGATGAATGTCATCACATTTCCGCATCCTCTTTTGAACGGATCATCAGAAACTGTCCGGCCTATTACCGGCTTGGACTTTCGGCAACAGTGATCCGTAAAGACGGGCAGCATCCAATCGTTTTCATCAATCTTGGGCCGGTCAGGTATTCTTCCCACTATAACACCGGACCAGCGCTGTTTACGCAAAAAGTTATTCCCCGCTTTACCAGTTTCACGCTGCCGGAAGTTCCCGCCGAAACGCCCCCTCTTGCCATCCAGGATGTTTTTCATCAGCTCTGGACAGACGAAAAGAGGAATATCCTTATTGTGAATGACATAGCAAAGGCTTATGATGAAGGGCGGGAATGTCTTGTGTTAAGTGAAAGACTTGAGCATCTTTCGGTGATTCGAGAACAGTTGCAAAACCGCGCCGATAATCTCTTTATGCTGACCGGCGGGATGGGATGGAAAGGAACACTGATTCAGTATGCCGGGCGGCTCAACCGGACATGGTACGGGAAAACCGAAATACGGGTGTACGATTACGTTGATGGAAAAGTTCCGGTATTGTCCAGGATGTACGGGCGGTGGCTAAAGGGCTATACGTCCCTGGGCTTTGTAACCGGTTAAGCCGATAAGCGCCGCCAATTTTTCTCTCGGTTCCAATACCAACGCCGCAACAGGAGGAGGCCGAAGGGCAAAAAAAACCTCCTGCCCGGAAACCGGACAGGAGGCAACACACAAAGATTATGGACAGACCGTTATCTTGACAAGAGCATTTGTATAGAAATAAAAGTTGTAATAATGCTTAAGGTCGTGGTGATAAACGGTGCAATCTGATTAAAATGATACAGAAAGGAGTTCGTTTCAGCGTTAATGATGGTTTCCGGAACGATTTGGTCATTTTTAGTCATGGGACTGCCATCCACAGCCGTGATGGTGACCTTCCTAAGGACATTCTGGTCCTTTTTCAATCCGCCTGCCAAAGCAACGTAGTACTCCCAATTCCGGTCAGGAATATAGGGGTACCGTCCCGGATTTACTACGGCCCCGGAAACTGTAACAAAATACTGCCGAAACGGAATAACAAGGGTATCGTATTGTTCAAGGTAATAAAGACTTGGGCTTTCCCTGCTATACAGCAGAGGATTTAGATTGAGAGGGATTCTTTCGTTGTTCCGCAGGATATACGCATTCATCGTGTCCGATACGGCGCTGAACCAATCAAGATTACGGCGTACCAGAGAACCATAATCTTCCCCCGGTTCAAAGCGCACAATGAGCCGGTTGGAGGCAGTAAGGTTCCCCTCCTCGGAAACTCCCACAGCGCCTTCCACAAATAATACCGGCCGTGCGCCTGCAACAGTGGGAATTACAATGACATCGTAGTTTTCCAGGGGAAAATTATTTTCTACCGCTTTTTCAGCAAGATATATTTTATTACCCGATTTATCAGTACTGTTTACATAACGGGTCAATTCTATGCGGGCAGAATCTGCCAGGGGCGTAAACCCATCACCGTATACGTCTATCAGATCCCGCAGGTTTTCTTCCGGCAGCAGGTTGTATGTTCCGGGCCTCCGTACCGCCCCCTCTATGGTAATGCGCCGTTCTTCCCGGTTAAGGGGCACCGCAGGCCGTAAATCGGTAATGTCGGGAACCGTGATAGTATCAAGATCGTACAGAACGATGTCATCCAGGTAATCCTGCTCTTTCAGAATAACCCTGTCCCCGGATATAGATTCGC
>JAITJW010000100.1 GCA_031278715.1 Treponema sp.
CGGATGGTGATCCGGCTGCCCACCACAACCTGTCCGTCCTCCACGGATCTGCTGTATTTCTCCGCCATCCAGGGCTGGACGACAAAATCCGTTGCGGGGTCGTAGGCGATAAGCTGTACTGCGGCATCACAACACCCTTCCGCAAGGGAGGTGAGAAAGAATTGGGGAGATGCGCAGGCTATGCCCTCCGTCCGGGCAACGCTGTCCACAATCGCCTCATCAAAGTAAAAATAACTGATTACACCACGGAGCAGTATGGACTGGGCTTTTTCGGAGGTCCCTGCGGGAACAACCATCAGGTCTGCTCCAAAGCGCTTTGTCATGGCGGCCAGGCCCTGGCGGAGATTCAGGGCGAGGATAGACCCGCCAAAGAGGGTAAAGGCCAGAATGGCCGCCACCACTACAAGGCAGGCGGTACGGGCGGGCTTGGCTTTGAGATTTTCCAGCGACAAGAAGCCGGTGTTCAAAACCCGTTTCTTCATAATCAAGGTCTCCTCTGAACAGAAACAGGAGCCATTCCCAAAACTCGGTTAGTTTTGGGAATGGCTAATCTAAGGTTGCTTTCCCAAAAACTGAAGTTTTGGGAAAGCCTCACAGATAACTTTAATAAAAATCAAGGTAGCTGTTCCAAAAACTGAAGTTTTGGAACAGCCTAAGTTAGTCCAACATTACAAAAAAGTAAAAGGCTATGTCAACTTATGGAAGTATTGACGAAATTCTCCCGGCAACAAGGCAATATTACTTCTAAATATGCGTGACAATACCGCTCTCCGGGCAGCGCGGGGAAAACAGGGAGTAAGCAGTCCCCGGGGGAGACCGTTCGGCACAAAGCAAGCGTGGTCGCCGCAGGCGCCGTACCCCCTCCCGAAATCAGTGAAGGAACCATAGACTACCCGCTGCAATACGCCGGTCCCGGGGCGAACCATTTACAGATCAGGCGGGGAGGGATACTATCTGCCATGACCGTCCGTTCCTGCCTTCACGAGGGTTTTACCGATCCCCTACGGGATACGCTGTGGGGGCATATCTATCTTACCCCGGCCCTGGCCGCCCTAACCAGTTCCGCCCCCTTTATGCGGCTCTACCGGATATTTCAACTGGGACCGGTTTACCGCGTATATCCGGGGGCCACACATACCAGGGCCGGCCACTCTATCGGCGTGTACCACCTGGGCCGCCGGATGCTGCAAAACCTTGTGGAGCGGGGGGCGGAAGGATGGCTGAGCCCCGGCGGTGTCCGTTCTTTTCTCTGCGCCTGTCTGCTTCACGATCTGGGCCATTTCCCCTATGCCCACTCCCTGAAAGAACTGCCCCTTATATCCCACGAATCCCTGACGGGAAGGCTTATCCTTACCGAACCTGTCAAATCTCTGGTGGGGGCCTGCGGGGCGGACCCTTTTCTTAGCGCCGCCATCGTGGACGGATCCCTAGCCGGCGGGAGCGGCGGGGAACTGGGCTTTTACCGGAAGCTGCTCTCCGGTGTGCTGGACCCGGACAAACTGGACTACCTGAACCGGGATGCCCGCTACTGCGGGGTCCCCTACGGGGCTCAGGATGTGGACTTTATTCTTTCCCGGCTCTATCCCCATCCTGAACGGGGGGTAGATATTGACAGCCGGGGTATTCCCAGCGTGGAATCGGTCTTTTTTTCCAAATATTTGATGTACCGGACCGTTTACTGGCACCACTCGGTCCGTTCCGCCACCTCGATGATCAAAAAAGTCCTTATCCAGGCCCTGCAAAAGGGCCTCCTGCGGGACGAGGAACTCTACAACCTGGACGATCAGGGTCTTTTTGACCTGATGGAACGGCGATCCGCTCTCCCCCTGGCGGCACAGGTAAAAGAGGGGGCCCTTTTCAGCATGGCGGCGGAATTTCCCGTTGACGAGCAGTTCCACCGGCCCCTATTGGACATTGGGAAACGGGCCTTTCATGAGGAAATCCTGGCCGCGTATCTGTCCGCCGCACTGAACCGGAAGATCCCCGCCGCCGAGATCGTTATCGACGTGCCGGAACCCTTCTCCCTGGATACCACACTGTATGTACGGAACGAGGAACGCCCTTTTACCCAAAGTTCCAGTGCTTTTAACGGTAACACCGCCCGGTCTTTTGTCAAATCCCTCTATATGATTAGGGTTTTTGTTCATCCCCGCTACGAGGAGGACATAAAAAATTGTAAAAATGTATTGCAATTGGACGGAAAATGGTTAGAGTAATGGATATGGGCGGTCTGCTTATGGCGCGGGACCCCACAACAAGAGCAGGAGGTTGCCCTAATATGGAATTGCATAACACGGCGGAAGACCTGGTACTGGCCCGGATCAGTGAGATCTTCACGAATATCGAAAAAAGTAATAACCCCGACAATCTTTGTACCTGCAATCAATGCCGGCTGGATACCGCCTGTTATGTGCTGAACCGTACAAATCCCCATTACATCGTCTCCAACCGGGGGGTAGCCAGGGTAGAGAAGGAGAGCATCCAGAGGCAGCAATTGGACGCCGACATTGTGTCCCTGGTTTACGAGGGTATCCGCCGGGTCAACCATAATTTACGGCCCACCGCCGTACACGGGGTAAAGCAGACCGAGCCAAGCGACCGGAACACGCCGACGTTCAATATCCCCACTATTGTGGGACGGATTTTTAACGGTTCCAACTTTGCGCCCATAGCGGGAATTAACGTAGAACTCTTCCGCAACGGCGAACTGGTACCCATGAAGGACAACAACTGGCAAAACCCCTATACGCTGGTTCCCAACACCGAGGGGACTTTTACCTTCTGGCCCAACCCCATACCCGCCAGCGAAAGCAACCTGCACGAGGTTTTTGAATTTAACGTCAAGGTTGAATCGGCGGAATTCGAAACCCTTAATCACTTTTTCAAGATACCCGTCATCAGCGATGCCCATAGGGTAAGTTCCTTTTCTCTGACACACACGGTTAAGCTGCCGGACCTCTACCTGTTCCCGCCCGGCAATGACGACGAGGCTCTGTAGCAGGCTAATTGGAAGGCGTGGCTCATACCCCGACTGCTGCTAAGTATCTTGAGCTTGTTCCAAAACTAATTGACTGTGCGCTAAACGCGCAGGGTTTTGGAACAGCCTCTCTTCATTGGACTTTTCGGAAGGGGGGGATTTGAACCCCCGACGATGAGTTCCCAAAACTCACGGCCTAACCACTAGCCCACCCTCCGTCATTTTTTTACCATTTTTTTACCTTACCGGCCCCTTTTTTTACCTTACCGGCCCTCACAGACCCCGTCAAGGCCCTGTATTTCCTCAGTTTCAAAGCTCCACCACAAGCTCATAGCTGAACCAGATGGCACCTGAGACTTTGAAACATGGCAGCGGTCTACGCGGGGTACTAAAAAACAAATTCCAGTTCCAGTTCCTTTCCGGGCCGGAAAAACCGGGACAGGGCCAGGGAGAAACCTGCCTTTCTGCCGGACTCTTCGATAACCAGATCTTCCCGGTCCCCCTTGACCCGCAGTTTTACATCTCCGGGGGCGCTGAGGCTTAGGGCAATGGTGTAACCCAGGCTAAGCTGTTCAACAAGGGCAAGGAGCTGGGGATCGATGTCCTGCCTGGCAGAGTCAAAACGCACGCGCAGCAGCTGCCGGTCCCCCTCCCGGGAAAGTGTGGCCCCGCCGCCGCCAGAATCCAGCAGGGGGAGGATGTTTTCCAGCCGGGTGAAAGAAACTACCGCCTTATTCACCAGGTCCCGGCCTTCCTCAGCAGAGGAAAAGGAACTCAGTGTGAGTCCTTCCAGCCGCTTAATGCTGCGCTCAAAATCGGCGCGGCCTGCGGGGACAGTTGGCCGGCCTGTGTTGCCGTCCAGGGCGCCGATGGCTTCAAACTGCCGGGAAATCCGGTATTCCAGGCTTATCCTGCCTGTACCGTCGGCGTTAAGAACAATATCGGAACGAAGTCCCACACAAGAACAGAGAAAGCCCACGCTGAGTACTGTGAGAACCTGTAAAAAATATTTCATGGTATTCTTAAAATTCCTCCGAATATATGCTCATGTCCTGAATCCGTACCGGAACATCCCGTTCAACCATTTCAAAGGCTTTGTGGAGTACCGACTCGCCGAAGCTCCGGGAATTGGAGACCAGAACCCCGCCGATCTGGGCGAAGGACAGAGAATCCTGCAGATCTACCTCCGCCACGCTCATGTTAAAACGGTGTTGGAGTTTGCTTTTAACGGAACTGATAATCCGCCGTTTTTCTTTAATACTGTCCACTCCGGGGATCTCAAAAATCATCTGAATCATGGACACAATCATTACCAATATACTACACCATAAATAGTACGTATGGACAGTCTGGCCCGCGCGTTCTGCATCGCAGCATTGCTTCTTGGTATATGTTTTTTTATACATGCTCAAGAATACCTTCAGGATGATTCCCTTCTTTCCTTCGACTCCGGGAACGTAGTCCTCAATATGAGCGGTACCTGGGAGGGGAAAGTACTGGGGGCCGTTGGCTTCAGTAACAATTATCCGGGTTTCACCGCTATTTCCGCCGGTAACCCCCTGCTCTTTACCCAGGAGGCGAACCTGAATCTGGACCTGCGGATCAAGCGGCGCTGGTTCCTGGAAGCCAGGTTCCTGGACAATTTGAATACCTATGTGGCAGGTTACCGGGGGGAGCCGGGGGAGACAGTTCAGTACCTGGGGCTGGGAAACACGGGGTTGGATTTTCCCTCGTTTCCCTACCTGGATCTGGGGGGCGATTCCCCCTCCTCTATCGGGCTTTACGGCAGATTTGGGACGGAAAACCTTGTAGTTCACAGTTTGTTCCGTTACGACATGGCCATAGGGGAAGAACGGGTTTTCCTGGGGAACCGTGAGCGCCGCCAGGTTTGGCTTTCACTGGACGCTATGGAACGGGGCCGGTCTTTCGTACTTCCCGATGAGGGGCTGGATTCTCCGCCGGAACTCTACGTGGAAGACGGGAAGGGGGAATTCCGGGACAGCCGGGGGAAGCGATGGCGGAAGCTGGGGGCCGGTGAATACGGCGCCGGGACGCTCCTGGGCCTTGTAGAACTGAGTTCCCGGCCGGGAACCGCGGTGGCGGTGTCTTACTCAAAAAACGGCGATCCGCAGCCCTGGGAGACAAGCCTGGGGGACTACGATACCGGCGGTCCCGACGGGAGTTCCTTGCCCGACACGGGAAGCGGTTTTCTGGGGGAGGTAAGCCGGGCCTTTGGGCCGGAAGTCGATCTGCGGCTCTGGCCCCAGCCCGGAGAAAGCCCGGGACAACCCGGTAAACCGGGCCGGGACCGCCTGAACAACGGGACAGATATCCTGATTATCTGGGAACGGGGGGGCTTTTCCCCGTTTGAGTGCATGAACCGCTACCGTTCCCCCACCAGTACGGTAAGTTCCGCAGGGCTCCTGCGCCTTTCCGGCGCTTCCGGCGGGGGGTCGGCAGGAGAGAGAACGGGGGAACTAGAGGGTTACGATCTGTTCCCGCGGGGGGAGTCGCCGGTGGACCTGTCCTTCCCGGACCGGGAGGATCGGGCTGTTTGGGAACTGCAGGTGTCCGGAAACGGGTCGCGGCCAAGGGATCCCCGCTCCCGGTGGCCTCTGTTGGCCGGAGGCTACACGGAACTCTACCTTCCCGGAAATCTTAGCTTTAGCGCCGGTATGGCCCTGTGTTTTACCGGTTATGGCAACGCGGGGGATCTGGTCATCGGTAATGACGTTGTTCCCGGCTCCATACGGATCTACCGGGGAGTTATGGAGGATGGGGAGTTCAGCTATGAGGAGGGGACGGGCCGGGTCGTACTGCGACGGCCCCCCGCGGAGAACGAGACGATCCGTATCAGCTATTTGAAACGGGGTCAGGACGGGCGTTCCGGCAGTATCGCCGCGGGCCTGGGGGCGGAGTACCGGGGAACCCATTTCGGCGTCCGGGCGGCCCTGGGATTCCGTCAAAACCTCGACAGGACCTACGCGGATGGGGAAGATGTTAAACGGGGAAGCCTGGGCCTGGGGACCGAGGCTTCCTGGGACTACGGGGATTTCTCCGCCCGGCTGCGGGGGGGTCTTGAGTTCGACATTCCCCGTAGCGCCGATCTGTACCGGGCCGCGGGTATGGAGGGGGAAGAACACACGCTTCCGCTGTCCGCGGCGCCGTTTATCCCCCCGCTTCCCGGCGGTCTTGCGGCCTTTTCCCCGTCCGTGCTGAACCGGGGAAACAGGGCGAAACTGGTATACCGGAACTACCGGGAAAACAGGATCGGCGGTTCGGTACTCATGTTCCAGGACTGGGAGGGGGCGGCGCTCATAGCGGAACGGGAAGGGCCTTACCCGGTCCGGGACAGGCAGCTTTCTTCCCAGGTTCTGGCAGCGGAATTCAGTTTTGACACTGTTACGGCCTGGACAGGTTTTCAAATTCCCCTCCAGGAGGCTGCAGCCCTCCTGGAGGGGGCAAAACTTGTGGAGATTCCCTTTCGTCTGGACGGATTTGACACCCTCAGCGCGGCAAGTTTCCCCTCGTTACCACCCGCGGCAGCCGGAAACGGTCACGGGGGGGATTTCAGCGTTGTTGTCCAGTTCGGCGCGCTGCGGGACGGGGACCAGGACTTCGACGAATACCCCGCTGCCCTGGTGGAAAAGCAGATATACCCCCAGCCGGGAAACGTAAACCCAAACAACCCCGCCGCTTACGGTGAAGAGGCCCGGATTGCCCTTGTCCAGTTCAGCGATGAGGACCGGAGGAAGCTGCGGGGCGCCACAGCCATGCGGCTCCTCATCATAAAAAACAGCGGCCTAAGCCGCAGCTTTGGCGGCAGGGTGATGCTGGGAACCCCTATCCTGCGCGGCGCCTCGTTCCGGGCTGTTATTGCCGGTCCTGCAGGGATCAGCGCCGCCCATGACCAGCCCGGCGGGTCTGGGGCAGCGGCGGTAGAACGGGTGGAGACCGGTTCCGGTTCCCTGGAATCCGCCTATCCTGCTATGATCCGCCGCCTTCACCCCGGCGGAGGCCAGCGGATTCTGGAACTCCGCTGGAACGGCCTTGGAACTCAGGCGGTGGGGCTGGAAGGCCGGATAGCCAGGCTCCCCCTTCGCACATACCGCAGTCTGAATTTCTTTATCCGTGTCCCTTTTGCCATCCCTGCCGGGACCTTGCTCCGTTTTTTCCTGGCCCGGGGTCCTGAATCCCTCAGTCCCTGGCCGCGGGGAAAGGAGGACGAGATAGTGCTGGAGGCGGAGATTCCCCTTGACGCACTGCCGGTTTCGTCCTGGTCGAAGGTGGAACTGCGCTACGGGGATGCTGAAATACGGGTAAACGGCGCGGAAATCACCGGGGGAACCCTGCGTTACCGCCCGGCGGCCCTGTCTGAACCGGGTATTGCAGGGGATACTACAATCTTCCACGATAACGCGGAGGGGGATTCCGGTCCTGGGGGGCGGGGAACTTACATCCTCGTCGCGCTGGAGGGCGCGGGTTCCGCCGGGTCCTTTACCCTGGACGAGATCATCCTTGAGGATTCCCTGGCCGCCTACCAGGTTTCTGCCGGCGCCACACTCCGCTGGAACCGTGAGGAGACCCTGGCCTCCTACCGGGACATACCGCTGCTGGGGGGCTTCCGCCTGGGACTTGACCTGGAAAATACCCTCCGGGCTTCCGCCCCGGACATAAGGGGGGAGGGGCAGCTGGGTTACGCGGGCCGTTCCTCCGGGGAAACTACGGTTCTGGGGACAAAGCTGTCCGCGTATCTGGGGTTTTCCGGCCTGTATGAGGGGCACGGCGGCGGGAATACCGCGGTAACCTGGTACGGCGGCCACGGTTTTTCCCGTTTCGTTGGGCCGCTGGGTCTGGACGAATCCTTTTCCTATGGGGAATTCAGGACGGATCACCGCGTTAGTCTGGAATTGAGGGATCCCGCCCCGTTTCATTCCAAAATCAGCGCCACAGTCGCCTGTCAGGATGAAACCCGTGAGCGCCGCTGGGATATTTCGCTGAATTTCGATCCCCCCGAAAGCCTCAACTTCCTCCCGGTCCTTTCCCTGGGAGGCGGTCTTGCCTGGAGCGGAGAGGCGGAATCCCGGACAAGCAGCTTAAGCAACTACGGTAAAAGCTGGCTCAAGACCTGGTCCGTGATGATCCCCCGTTCCGACCGCGGGGAAGGGGAACGCAGACGGGAAGGACGGGGCAGCGCCCTTGTCTCAAAGAACCTGGGCGCGCTGGGTCTGGCCCTGTCCCTGGAGGGGAAGATCACCGCTTTAGTCCCCCAGACTCTCAGCCGCTCGGAGGCCCTTGCCCGGCTGGATATTCCCCTGCGGCTCGGTTCCGCCGGGCTGGATCTGCGGGGGGAACGGGCCCTGCTCCGTGATCTGCGCGCCGTGGGAAAGGACGGGCTTGAGGACGCGGAGATATTCGGCGCCTTCCTTGTGGATACCCTCCCGCTCAGTATACCCCTCTACGCCCTGTGGGACGGCGAACTGCCCGGGCGCCTTGAAAAAAGCGGCCCGGAAGGTACCCATGAGTACTCCCGGTTCAGGGACAGCGTTTCCCTTTCCCTGAACCTGCCCCCCGGTCTTAACTCCTTCTGGATACCCCTGGGGATCACCGCGGCCCTGGGACGAACGGTGGAAAAAAAACTGGACACCGTCTTTGATCTCCCGGATTTCAGCGGGATCTTCAGCCATTCCTCTGCGAATCTTTTCGGCGCCTGGGGGCGGTGGCCTCTGTTTCTTTTCTACTGCAGCGATGAATTCGAACACACCCTGGAAACATCGGCAGCCTTTCCACGGGGAGGGGGCATTTCCTGGCGGCTTGTCTCCTCCGCCCGGCTGGGCTTTTTCGGTTTCGCCGGGGGAAACTTCAGCCTTTCCAACCGGCTCACAATAGGAACGTACCAGGGGGGAACGTATCCACGGAACGGGCCGTCTCCGCCAAATTGGGTGGAAAGCCTGGAACTCCGTTGGGAACGGCCCTCCCAACGGGGCCTTATCAAAGCCCTGTGGGATTACGGGATGGCCGTCCTGCAAGCACGGGCCTCCTGGCTGGTACTGGCGGACATTCCGGAGGCCCCCTACGAAAACCGGCTTAAGGAACATCTGGAACTGGCCCTGGACCACAGCGACGATTATCTGAATGTTTCGCTAAAAGGGGGGCACGAATCCCACATCATCATTAGCGGCAGGCTCGATTTTTCGGTATTTTTGGAACTGGGCTGCCTGTGGGATGAAAAAACCGGCAAACTCTCCGTTTCTTTTTCAACGGGTACGGGCCTCAAGGTAAGTTTTTGATCAGCTCCTGAATCTCCGCCCGGCTTGTTTCGTCAAGCCGCCCGTCCAGAGACAGGGTTTCCAGCGCCTCCCGGTCCGCAAATCCGCCCTCCACCGCGGCCTTCAGTTCAGTCAGGCCCTGGGGATTACCGGAGTCCGCCGTCAGGTAGACCCGCGCCAGGCTGAAGCGGATCTCCGCCTGAGTGGGCTTCACGCTGTCCGGCGGAAGCTCACTCAGGGTGGTCTGGTACTCCTCCAGGGCCTTGGCGTAGAGTTCCGCGTCTTCCAGAACCTGCGCGTATTCGTAACGTACCCGGCTGTCGCTGTTGGACGCAAGCCATCGGGCATAACTGTCCGCCGCCTCGACCTTTCCCAGGGCCCGCTGGGTACGGGCAAAGAGGAGAAGCATATCCCTGCTGGTTTCAAGGGCATGAGGCCGCGAAAGAAGCAGCTCTTCCGCCGCGGTGTACTTTTCCATAGCGAAAAGCACCAGCGCGTGGTTGTACCCGTCGTCGGCGTTGTCCGGAACCAGGGCCGTAACCCGGCCGTACAGGATGCCGGCCTCCTCTATTTCGCCGGTCTTAATCCGGGTATAGGCCAAGGCCCGCAGGGCCATGACATTATCCGGATCCTCATTCAGCACCGTTTCAAAGTGGTCCGCGGCATCTTCGTAACGGCCCGTCTCGAACGCGATTCGCCCCAGGTTGTATTCACTGGCAATTCTGGTCCTGCCCGCGGACCTGGCACGGGAAAGCCAGCGTTCCGCCTCCTCGTATTTTCCCATCTCAAAATAGGCCATTCCGATGGAGTAGTATTCCTCCACGCTGGCGCCGAAACTCCGGCAGGAAAGCGCCTGACAGAAAAACAGCGCCGCCGCGACAAGCGTCAGCACACGTACCACCGTGGCCGGTGTCGCCGTGGCCGGCGGTATCACCGTAACCGGCGTCGCCGGAAGCCCCGTTCTCATTTTTCCATCACCGTTACCGGGCCTCTGGAGAGTACGGTATCCTCGATTTTCCGCAGTTGGGCGCGGTACAGCCGGGCGATATTGTCCCCGTAGTCGGCAATAAGCTGGATGATATTCCGGGGATAGGCCTCCCCGTCCATGCCGTTGATCCGGTCCCCCGCATCCCCCAGGCCGGGCATGATATACGCGGACTTGTTAAGCGCCGGATCCATCCACAGCGTATAAACTTCACAGTTGTTCAGGGCCCGGACCACCCGCAGTGCGCCTTTGAGCGCGGCGATCACGTTGAAGAATCCGATGGACCTGGGCCTGACCCCCTCAGACAACAGGTACTTAACAACCGTTACCAGGCTCCCCCCGGTGGCGTTCATGGGGTCCGCAAAAACCAGATCTTTCCCGTCAAGATCCGCAAGGCTGAAGAACGACTTCTCCAGATCCAGAATGTACTCCATGTCGTGTTCCTGCTTCCGCTCGTCCCGTTTGATGCGGAACAGGGCGAAGGGGGTAACGTAACCGTGGGAGGAGTACTCCTCTATCTCCTTGCTCATGATCATCGACGGAAGCAGGGCCCCCCGCAGCATGACGCACATCACGGTATTTTCGATAAACCCGTCGATGTTGGTGATCTTGTGAACCGCATAGTTGTCCACCGGGACCGTTACCGGGGTTTTCACGATCAGGTAGTTTTTATCACTCCCCGCCCTGCCGCCGTAGGCAAGTTTGAACAGCATCTCGTAGGCCCGCTGGATGTAGTACACAAATTCCTGGTTTTCCGTCCGCACATCCCGCAGCTTCGCGATAAGCCGGGAAGCCTCGGCGTGGCTTTCATGGGGGGTCTGGAACGAGTATACATGAAGGCCGGCTTCCTCCCTGCATATCTCCTGCATCAGATTCCCCATCTGGTTGTAGCTGGAGATGAGCCTCTCCTCCGCGTGCCGCCGGGTTTCCACCTGGTTGGCATGGGAAAGTTCCCCAAACAGGATCATGGCCTCCCGGTAAGCCCTGTCCATCTGTTCCAGCCGGTCCTTGTCTTCTGCCGTAAGGTACCCGTCCAGGTCCTCGGCCTTCAACACTACTGTGTTCATCTGGAAATCAGTATATTTTCCGCCGGAACTTTCGGCAAGGCTACGGTTCGTTCTTTACGTACGAATACCGTAATGCCTCAAAATAAAATATAAGCCTGGGGTGCATACTTTCTTTTTTTAGTCAAAAATGCTATCATACCAACATGAGGATTACTACACGAGGCCGTTATGCTCTCCGGGCAACCCTGGCGCTTTCACTGCTTGGCAAGGGGGGAAGGCCG
>JAITJW010000117.1 GCA_031278715.1 Treponema sp.
CCGCGCCGGGGACAAAGTCCAGATCCGGATATTTGGAAGCGTAACCCCAGTCCTGGACAAAACAGGTGCCCGGGGAAAAATAGCCGGTTTTCCCCCTGGCGTGGCAGGGAAAGGTGGGGGTTCCCCCCGCTACCAGGAGGGGGAGATCCAGGCCCCGGGCTTTCAGGGTTTCGGTTATCTTCCCCAGGCGGAGCATGACCCCCTCCACGGCCCTTTCCCGCTCCTCCCGGAGGGGGATCGAAAAATGCCCGTCGTAAGCGTGGAAGCCCATAAGACGGAGGCCCTCCAGGGCCGCGCAGTCCAGGCAAAGGGCTTCGAGTTCTTCCAGAGCCGAGCCGGTTCGGTTCATCCCCAGGTTCACGTCAATCAGAACCGGGATTTCCCGTCCCGCCATGCGGGCGGCCTCAGCCAGACGGGCAAGCTGTTCCCGGTCGTCCCCGATGGCGTAAAACAGGGCTTCCCCGTATATTTCCCCCAGGCGGATAAAACGGCCGATATTGGGCCCCACCAGGGGGTAGGAAAGGAGGATATGTTCCCCCCCGGCCCGGGCGCACATTTCCGCCTCGGCAATGGTGGCGCATTTAAAACGCCGGATACCCCGCCGCGCCTGCATCCTTACCAGGGCCTCCATTTTGTGGGTCTTGACGTGGGGCCAGAGCCGATCCACGCCTCCCGCCAGGCGGATGGTCTTTTCCAGGTTTTCTTCGATGATGTCCCGGTAGTAGATCAGAGCGGGCGATTCGATCCCTTCCTCCCCCGCCAGGTGGTACCGGTCTTTGCCCGGATTCATACAAGCTCCACCAGAAGCTCTATCTCCACCGGAATATTCCCCGGCAGGGCGTTCATTCCCACGGCGGATCGGGCGCAACGGCCCGCCTCAAGGCCGAAGATGTCCTCCAAAAGCTGGCTCCCCCCATTGGCAACCTGGGGATGTTCGTAGAAGGTATCGGTTCCCGCCACGAAACAGAGCATTTTGACTATCCGCTTTACCCGGCCCAGATCCCCTATCTTCGCCTTAAGATTCGCCAGAAGGTTAAGTACGCAGTACCGTGCCGCCGCCTGCCCCTCTTCCACCGTATATTCGGCCCCCAGCTTGCCCCGGTAGAGCTGCTGCCCGTTGATCACGGGCCCACAGCCCGAGAGGTAACAGAAATTCCCCCCAAATTCCTTGACCGGCTCGTAGATACCCCCCTTCGCCGGGGGTTCCGGCATACTCAGCCCGTATTTTCGCAGAGCCCCGTCCAGATCCTTCATTACGCCTTCCTTGTAATTAGTGTCTGTCCACAAAGTCGGTTACTTTGCGGACAGACCGCGGACTTTAGTCCGACGCATTTACATACGCAAACGCGTTTTTTAAAGAAGCCTGTCCATAATGCGTCTACGTTATAGACAGACTCTCGTCATACCCGTGATCGTAAAGATTTACCGGCAAACACCGCAATATGACCTTGTTTTCACGTAAAAATGACAGATGAGGCTGTTCCAAAAGTTCAGCTTTTGGAACAGCTTCCTTAAAGTCTAGATGTTATCGTACTTGGGTATAATAAGGAATGACAAGCCTCCCGGATTGACGAGGCTGTGTCCGCCGCCGCTCCTTTGAGGGGCCAGCCGGGCCGCCTTAAAAACCGCCCCCCCGTGACGTTGAAAATAGCAACAAATACCCGTATACTTGTTTTCGGAAATCATTATGGGCGCCAATATCAAATATAAAGACAGCGTGTTTTCCGTCCTCTTTAGCGATCCCCCAGTCCTTCGGGAACTGTACGGCGCCCTGAAAGGCGTCAGCCTGCCGCCGGACGTGCCGGTTGCCATCAACACCCTGCAAGACGTACTTTTCATGGAACGGATCAACGATATTTCCTTCACCATCGGGGATAAGCTAGTTGTCCTGCTGGAACACCAAAGCACCATTAATCCCAACATGGCGTTGCGGCTGCTGATGTATATTGCCCGGGTATATGAAAAGATCCTGGGAGATAAAAACATCTACACGACCAGGGCGCTAAGGATACCGCGGCCTGAGTTTTTCGTATTATACAACGGGACGGCGCCGTATCCTGACGAGCAGGTGTTGCGGTTGTCCGAAGCGTTTGAGAACGGGGCGGGTTTAGGAATTCCGGAAAAAGGAACGGTTGAACTGGAACTTATAGTGCGTGTAATCAACATCAACGAGGGACGGAACGAAGGGATAGTGGGGCGGAGCAAGGTATTGGCCGGATACCGCGCGTTTATCGGGAAGGTGAAGGAATATGAACGGGAGAAGGGAGACCGGGAAAGGGCGTTAAAACTGGCGATAGCCTATTGTCGGGAACATGACATATTGAGAAGTTTTTTGGAACTGCACGCTTCGGAGGTGATGAACATGCTGACGACCGAATGGAACTGGAATGATGCCAAAGAGGTTTGGTATAACGAAGGCCGGGAAGAAGGTCTGGAAAAGGGCCGGGAAAAGGGCCGGGAAGAAATAGCCAAGGCCGCTTTGGCAAAAGGGATGTCCCCCGCGATGGTGAGCGATATTACCGGATTGGACCTTGAAACGATCAAAAAATTTGCCGGGTAGTAACCG
>JAITJW010000122.1 GCA_031278715.1 Treponema sp.
TACAGGCCGGGGGATATGCACGACATAACGGTGGACGGGGTAAGCGCGGAATTTTCCACGTATGCGTTCAAGAGCAGCCATGCGGAACTGAAAAACGTAACCCTGCGCAACATACGGCATAACAGGGCCGGCGCCGAGGCTGTCGCCCTGGATTATCCGGAAGGAATTACAATAAAAGAATGACATTAGAATAGTCATTATAGGAGGCAAAAATGAACATTTACATTATGGTAGATGCCGAAGGAATCAGCGGGATATATGACAAACCCCAGGTGTTGGATACCCTCCCGCGGTACAACGAAATTCGTACCCTCATGACCAGGGATATCAATGTCTGCGTAGAGGCCTGCAAAGATGCCGGCGCCGGCAAGGTGTTTGTGAGAGATGCCCACGGCAGCGGAAGCAACGTTATATGGGAAAACCTGACATCCCTGGCCGATTATTACGTCATCGGGAACAGCGGTTATATACGCTGGCCCGGTCTTGATCAGTGCGACGCGGTGATACTGCTCGGTTACCATGCCATGGCCGGTACAAGGAACGCGGTACTGGAACACACCATGAGTTCCGTATCAATACAGAATTACTGGATCAACGGGGAAAAGGCCGGGGAGATAGCCCTGGACGCGGCAATAGTCGGCGATCAGGGTAAACCGGTCATAATGGTAAGCGGCGATGACAAAGCCTGTGCCGAAGCAAAGGCCGTTCTTCCCTGGGTCATTACCGCCGAGGTAAAAAAAGGCTTAACCGCCTTTGGCGCGATGCTTCTGCCGCCGGAACGGGCCTATGCCCTGATACGGGAAAAAACGAAAGAAGCCATTGCGAATTTTCCAAACACAAAGCCCTATGTGCTTGCAAAACCGGTTACGCTCAAAGTGGAGTGTACCGAACGGACCCAGATTCCCAACCCAAAAGCCAAGCCGTATATGAAGCACATAGACGGCAGAACCTACGAGGTAACCGGCGATACGATGGAAGAAGCATGGTTCAGATCATTTTAGGTTGTTTCCCATACCTAACGAAGGAATATGATGTATGACGGTCTATCAAAAGGACAAGTTGATCATTAAAAAATACGATTCCCGCGGGGAAATGGGGAGAGATGCGGCGGCGGAGGTTTCCGGGGCAATGAGAACTCTGCTGAATACAAAACCGGGTATCCGTGTGATTTTTGCCGCCGCTCCTTCCCAGAACGAATTCCTTGAGTCTCTTTCCCGTGAGCGAAGCACAGATTTCAGCCGCGTGACGGCCTTTCACATGGATGAATATGTGGGGCTCCAGGCGGACGCTCCCCAGGGCTTTGGTAATTTCCTACGGGAACGTATCTTTGCGAAATGCCTTTTTAGGGAAGTCCATTACCTCAATGGCCTGGCGGAGGACCTCGAAGAAGAATGCCGCCGCTATGCGGAACTGTTACACAGTGAACCGATAGACATCGTCTGTATGGGCATAGGAGAAAACAGTCATATCGCTTTTAACGATCCCGAAGTGGCCGATTTCCGTGACCGCAAAACTGTAAAAGTGGTTGCCCTTGATCCGGTCTGCCGGCGGCAGCAGGTAAACGATGGATGTTTTTCTGTTATTGACGAAGTTCCTACCCATGCCCTTACCCTGACTATTCCCGCTCTTTTTGGATGCAAACAAATTTTTTGCGTTGTACCGGCCAAAAACAAGATGGACGCTGTCTATGCTTCCCTGAATAACGCCATCGGTGAAAAATACCCGGCTTCCATATTACGAAACCACCGAAGCGCGATAATGTATGTGGACGGGGAATCGGGGGCAAGACTGCCGGAAATTGAGGGACTAAAAATTGTTTAGGACCACCCTGTCAGTACCAAAAGAAAGGCCGTCGTGAACTGTTATACCCACGCCAAACTGATTATAAACGACCGTATAGTACCCGATGGTTTTTTGCTTGAAGACAACGGTACTATTCTTGAGGCCGGGGCTATGGGTCCGGCGTCAGCGGCTAAGGCGCGGAACATACCATGCGGGGGCCTCTACCTTTCACCCGGTTTTATCGATCTTCACGTTCACGGCGGTGGCGGGTACGATTTTATGGACGGCAGCGAAGAAGCCTTTATCAACGCGGCGAAAACGCACCTGCGTCATGGAACGACCACTCTCCTGCCCACTACCACCGCCGCTGCCGACGAAGATCTCTTGTTGACTATCGAGGCTTTTAAGAAGGCGAAAAAGCATACCCTGCCCCTGCCCTGCCTTCCGGGGCTGCATCTGGAAGGGCCCTACATTAGCGCCGAACAGAAGGGGGCCCAAAATCCCGCTTACATCAGGAATCCCGCCCCGGAGCATTATGAAAAAATTCTGGAAAAGGCCGATGGCTCTATTTTACGCTGGTCCGTAGCCCCTGAACTTGAGGGTGCCCTGGAAATGGGGAGGAGGCTTTCCTCCCAGGGTATCCTCATGTCCATAGGCCACAGCAACGCTACGTATGACCAGGTATTGGCCGCGGTGGATTCCGGTTATACCCATGTAACCCACTTCTATTCCGGCATGTCCTCCGTCATACGACGCGGCGGTTACCGCGTTATGGGGGTAATCGAAAGCGCCTATCTTATTGACTGTCTTACGATAGAGATAATCGCCGACGGTTCCCACCTTCCTCCGGAACTGCTCAAACTCATTGTCAAATGCAAGGACAATGAAAAAATCTGCCTTGTTACCGACAGTATGCGGGGCGCGGACAGAAAGGAAGGCCCCACCGTTCTTGGCAGCCTCAAAGAGGCGTTCCAGGCCATAATCGAAGACGGTGTTGCCAAATTGCCGGATCGCTCGGCTTTCGCCGGAAGTGTAGCCACCACGGACCGGCTTGTCCGGGTCATGGTCAAACAGGCGGGACTGCCTCTGGAAAAAGCGGTTGCCATGATGACTCGCATTCCCGCGCGTGTTGCCGGTCTTGAAAAGAAGGGGAGCCTGTTTCCGGGAAAAGACGCGGACTTTATCCTCTTTGACGACAACATCGACGTAAAAAAAGTGTTTGTCGCCGGTAAAGAGGTATTCCACCGTAAACAGGGTAAACCTGGGAAGACATAAAAAAAGCCCCCTAAGGGGCATGAGAGATACAGGACTCGAACCTGCCACCTTCAGCTCCGGAGGCTGACGCTCTATCCAGATGAGCTAATCTCTCAGTTATGAACAAAATCAATTATGCCCTGGTGCGGGGGGTCTGTCAATCCCCCGCATTGCCACCTTAAATCCAACCATAGCGGGACGTCCCCCGCATTGGCCCCGTAGTTAGCCCGCTTAGCTCAGTCTTTCAAAGGAGTCTACGCCGTGTTTGCAAAGGGGGCAGATAAAGTCCGGCGGGAGTTCTTCCCCTTCGTGGACGTAACCGCAGACTTTGCAGACCCAGCCTTTCTTTTTTGCCGTGGCTGCCGGGGGTTTTGGCTTGATATGATCGGCGTAGTACTGGTAGCTAAGCGAAGCTACGTTGGAAAGGACGGCCGCCTCTGTTACATCCGCGGTGTAGAGGGTGTGGGTCCCCCAATCTTTGGAATCGATGACCTTGGCGGAGATGAAGGCGTTTCCGTAAACCGGGGCGTAGATAAGGCCGTTGGCGCTGCGGACCGGGCTGTGCGGTTCTGAGGTACCGGCGAATTTGTCTACGGTTCTGCCGCTTTGGAATCCAAAACGCTGGAAGACCTTAAACGGGGTGTCCACGGTTAAGACCGAAACGTTGAAGATTCCGGTTTTGCGGATGATCTCGTCTGAGTAGTTTGCCCGGATCACCGAAATGGTGATCCGTTTGGGGGTGTCGGTTAATTGGACCGCGGTATTAATGATACAGCCGTTGTCTTTTTCTCCATCCCTGACGGTAAGGAGGAAGAGGCCGTAGGTCAGCTTGAAGAAGGCCGGAATATCCACGGCGTTTTTCCCGTGGACGGGGACCTGGATCTTTGGGAGATCCGCGGCGATGGTATCGGCCAGGTTTTCGATGGAAGGGCGGCCCGTCTCTTTAAGGGAAGAGTTTATCGTTACCGTATCGCCCAGGATCTTCCAGCCGGGAAGGGCGCTTACCAGGTCCTTCATGAGTTTCCCGGAAACCGGCGCCCAACTGCCGTTTTCGACAAGCGCGGCGGTTCTGTTACGGATCTGGTGGGCTTTGATGTCGTTCAGGACCTCTTCCATTTTGATAAAAATACCGGCGTTGTAGGTGGTGGCGGCAAAAACAACATGACTGCAGCGGAACACCTCCGACACAATAACGTCGGACCTGGTGGCCGATACGTCGTAAACCGTGATGTTTTTTACCCCCCGGTCCGCCAGGGTCCCGGAGAGGATGTTCACCGCGTTTTCCGTGTTACCGTAGACTGACGAATAGACGATAAGGACTGTGTTGGCTTCCGGGGTGTAGCCTGCCCAGCGCCGGTACTTTTCCAGGAAAAAGTTCAGGTTTTTCCGCCATACAAGCCCGTGAAGGGGGCATATCATCCCAATATCCAGCTTCGCAGCCTTGTCCAGCACCGCCAGTACCTGGTCGCCGTATTTTCCCACAATATTGGTGTAGTAGCGCCGGGCGTCGTCAAGCCATAGGCCTTCGTAGTCCACCTCATCGGCAAAGAGATTGCCGTCTATGGCGCCGAAACTGCCGAAGGCGTCCGCCGAAAAGAGGATCTTGTCGTAGGATTCGTAGGACATCATGACTTCCGGCCAATGGACCATAGGGGCTTCGACAAAGGCGTAATTCCGCCTGCCCGTACAAAGGGTATCGCCCTCTTTGACAATGTTAATCCGGACATCCGTATCCTGAGCGAAGTTAAAAAACTGTCCGATCATGGCCGCCGATTTTTGGGTGGTAACAATCGTAAGCGCCGGGTAACGGAACAACAGTTCCGAAAGGCAGGCACTGTGATCCGGTTCCATGTGGTGAATAATCACGTAGTCAAGGCTCTTGCCTTTAAGCAGATACTCCAAATTTTCAAAAAAAACACCGGCGACTGCCCTGTCCACCGTGTCAAGCAGTACGTTTTTTTCATCAAGTACCAGGTAACTGTTATAAGAAACCCCCCGTTCAGAGGGGTAAACGCCTTCAAAAACGGAAAGCCGCCGGTCATTCCCGCCGATCCAATACACGCCGTCTTTAACCAACCGCTCATTGTGCGCCATAGATAACCTCATGAAGATATGATTATATAAAACGGCCTCCACGACAAGTGGCGGGTGTTCAAATTCATGCCGGCGAAGGAAAGAACGTGAAAGCCACAAAACGATTTACCGGGGACTGTCTGGAGATTCTGCGGGAAGAAATAGCCGCGGCTGGGGGGAACGAGGTATTGGCGCTGGGCTTTCTTGATGATGAGGGGCTGGTGGCGCGGATCCGGGTACGGGCGCGGGGAACGGACCGGGAAGTTCTGGCCCTCATTACCGACGACGAGGGTACCCCCGATGTGTTTATCCATAACCACCCCTCCGGCTTCCTGACCCCCAGCGATAACGATCTTGCCATATCGGGCCGGGCGGCAGAGGGGGGTATTGGGGCCTTTATCGTTGATAACCAGGTGGAGGAAGTCTACGTCGTGGCCGAACCGGTCAGGCGGCGAACGGCAAAGGTCCTGGATCCCGATGAACTCTGCGCTTCCCTCCAGGAGGGGGGGGATATTGCCAAAAGGCTTGTGTCTTTTGAACCGCGGGAAAGCCAGCTGGAAATGATGCGTATGGTTATCCGGGGCTTTAACGATGACGAGCTGGTTCTCTGTGAGGCGGGAACCGGGGTGGGGAAGTCGTTTGCCTATCTGCTCCCGGCCCTGCGTTTCGCGCTGGACAACGACGAGCGGATCGTGATCTCGACCGCCACGATCACGCTGCAGCAACAGCTCTTCGACAAGGATATTCCCCTGGTACAGGCGGCCCTGGGTCCGGGGGGGAAGAAAGTCAAAGCGGTACTGATGAAGGGCCGGGGGAACTACCTGTGCCGCAGGCGGCTGGACGATGCCCTGAAAGAGCTGAATACGGACGAAGGGGAGGCCGAAGAACTTACCCGTATCGCCGCCTGGGTGGAGACGAGCGCCTCCGGCAGCCGTTCCGATCTTTCGTTTTCCCCGCGGGAGGGGATCTGGTTACGGGTCTCCTCCGACGCGGATCTTTGCATGGGGATGCGCTGTCCCTGGCGGGAACGCTGCTTTGTCCTTTCCCTGCGCCGGGAGGCAGCGGATGCCCGGATCCTGGTGGTAAACCACCACCTGCTTTTTGCGGACCTTGCGGCCCGGCGGAAGGGTGCAGGGTATGACAGTACCGTGGTTTTTCCCCCCTACACGCGGATGATCCTGGACGAAGCCCACTCCATTGAGGAGGCGGCGACCTCCTTCTTTTCCGAGGAATTCAGCCGTCTTTCCATCCTCCACCAGTTGGGCCGCCTGTACCGGAGAAGGCAGGCCCGGCGCATGGGGCTGCTCCTCAAGATCCCCGGACTGGACCGGGAGGAGGAAAAGCTTGACCGGATCGTGGAGACTATCGACGGAATCCGCGGCCTTGCAGACGAATTGGACCAGGCGGCCCTGGGTCTCTGCGGCGGCGAAGGGGTGTTCAGGTTAAGTCCCGCACGGGAAGAGGCCGCACGGACTCTGTTCCCCCTGCTTAGCGCCCTGCGGAAGATTCTGGCCCATCTGGGAAATTTGGTCCGGGATCCGCTGGAGGATATTCCGGAGGAAGAGCGGGAAGAGTCGTTTGTGTGGGAGATAGGGGTCATACTGCGTCGTTTGGAGAACATCGGCGCTGTCTGCGACGCCTTTGTGGAGTACCGGGAACGGCCGGACAAGGTAATGTGGCTGGAACGGCGGGGCAGAGGGGGGCAGGATTCCTGGGTCGGCTTTACCGTAACCCCCATCGAGGTGGCCACGGACCTGAAGGAAAGTCTTTTTGAACCCGCCAGGACCGTGATCTGCTGTTCGGCCACCCTTACCATCGCGGGGAATTTCGGTTACTGGGAACTCCGCTGCGGCCTTACCCATATAGAAGACCGTCCGCCCCTTCGCGGGATCTTCCCATCCCCCTTTCCCTACGCTTCCCGCGTACTGCTGGCGGTTCCCCACGACGCCCCCTCGCCGGAAGAACCGGCCTACCAGGATTTTGTGAACCGGACGGTTACGGAACTGGTTCTTGTATCAGGCGGTTCCGCGCTGGTCCTCTTTACCTCCTACCGCTCCCTCCGGGCCGCCTACGACGCGGCGGCCCCCGTCCTCTCACAAGAGGGGATTCGCTGTCTCAAACAGGGGGATGACGACCGGAGTCGTCTCCTGGGAGATTTCCTGAAGGACACAGGTTCCGTCCTCTTTGCCACCGATTCTTTTTGGGAGGGGGTGGACGCCCCCGGCGATACGCTGCGCCTTCTGATCCTGGCCCGCCTTCCGTTCAGGACCCCCAACGATCCGGTTTTTGAGGCCCGGCGGGAATACCTGGAACAGGGAGGGGGCAACGCCTTTATGGACCTGTCCCTGCCGGAAGCGGTGATGAAATTCAAACAGGGTTTTGGCCGGCTGATGCGCCGTTCCAGCGATCACGGGGTGGTGGCGGTGCTGGACAACCGGCTGTTGAAAAAACGGTACGGGGAATTTTTTTTACGCTCCCTGCCGCAAACACGGACCAGCTTCGCTGAATTCAGCAAGCTGCTTGTAGACGCGGAGCGTTTTTTATTTTAAGGGGCTGCCCTGATGCGGATCGGCATCTGATACGGTTCGGCATCTGATGAGGATCCTCATCAGATGCCGAACCGTATCTTCCGTATTTATTCGCTGTCGAAGATCACCTTGCCGATCTTGAAATCCTCCGGGTTTACCGCGGCCCTGCCCGCGGCAAGGGCCTTTTTTTCCCGCTCCAGTTCCGTAAAGCTGTAAATGGTTTTGCCGGTCTGGTCTGCCTCTACATCGGGCCGGGAATAGGAACCCATTTCCACGATAAGCTTTTCGCGCTCCGCCTCCAGGGTCCTGGGACGGCACTCCGGGGCAGGGCTGTCAATGGCGGCGGGGACCAGGTCCCGCGGTTTTTCCCATATTTTGCCAAAACCGATCTTGCGGAGGTTCCGTTTTTTGATGTTCTGGTTTTCACCGTCCAGGCGGGCAAGGCGCAGCGCGGGGACAAGCCAAAAGAAAAAAGAAAAAAGGAGGGGGATAAGTCCCAGGCCCACCAGTATGAAGGGCTGGGGGTTGCTGAAGACGGACGACGCCCAATCATAGGTAATGGCATAGATACGGGGGCTGGCCCGGAGCTGCTCGGTGGTCCTGATGATTCCGGTGTTGAAGGCCTGGTAGAAAAAATACCCCCCAAAGAGCAGGTTTACCGAATTGATGATCCCGAACCAGCTGTTCATCGTCTTATTGTTAGAGGAAAAGGCCCGCAGCCGCCGCAGCGGGCCCCGGAGCGCCTGGGATCCTTTTCCACGGTCCGCCGCGGCAGTTTCACGCTCCGCCGTACTTGCGCGCAGGAGGATGTCCTGGAAACGGTACACGATAGTCCCCTCTTCGGTGGCCTCCGGGCTGCCGCCGAATTCGGCGCAAAAAGCCAGAATACCCCGCTCCGCTTCCTGGGGGGGCAGGCCGGTAATGGCCATATATTCCGGCAGGGATATAAGACCCCGGTTGGCCCCAAGGTACGCGATAAGGGCCTGCTTTTCCAGCGTATCCGCGTCGCCGTTGGGATCCGGTTCCCCAAAGACAAATGAGAAAACCGCCTTGTGCAGGGGTTTCCCCCGCCGTGCCGGTGCGGATTTCCGGTAGGATCCGTCCATAGCCTTGGTAAGTTCCGAGTAGAACCAGAGCCGGATAATAAGGTCAAAAATACGGGAAGCCAGGAAAAAACCGCCGACGGAGTTGTTCCGGGACCGGCTGTTTGAATTGGAAGAACCCCCGGCCATCGAAAGGGTAAGGGCCGCCAGTGCGATAAGCATGAAGATGATAAAGTAACCTACAAGCATGACGCCAATCCAGACTTTGAAGATCCACGCTAGGCATGTAAGGCTAAGGGAGATAAATTTGTCCATAAAGCGGCCAAACCGGGCCCCAAGGCTCCGGTAGCGGCTGGTAAAGCCCCGCGGGAAATCGTAGAGGATCTCCGAAGATTCGGTTACCTGTAATCTTCCCCGGAACTCGTCCGCTGCCCGGCTTAAAAATTCCCGGGCCGCGGGAAGGGGCAGGGCGGCGGCAGCGGACAGATCCGCGGCGGTCATACCCCGGTGTGCCCGTTTAAGGGTTTCAAGGGCCTTTTGATACCCGGCATGATCGTTTGAACGTTTCATGAGCTTGCTATATCCCCCCGTCCATGATCGAAGCCAGGGTAAGGCTTTCCAGATAGTTGTTCATAAGTTTGTTCAGATCCACCCAGACTTTATGGCTGGGGCAGTAATCCACACGGTTACAGGTTTTCGCGTGTTTATCACAGGGCAGATCCCCCAGTTCCTCACCGGCGGCCAAAAGGATAGTCCGGGCGGTAAGGGATTCCGGGGGCTGGGCGAAGTAAAATCCTCCGTTGGCCCCCCGGACTGAGTCCACGATCCCCGCCTTGCGGAGCTTAAAAAAAATCTGTTCAAGAAATACCGGGGAAATATCTTCGTATTCGGACAGATCGTTGACCGAAACCGGCCTTCCCCCCTTGCCAAGCAGTGAAAGCGCCAGGGTTGCCCGGAGAGCATAACGGCCTCGTGTAGTAATCCTCATGTTGGTATGATAGCATTTTTGACTAAAAAAAGAAAGTATGC
>JAITJW010000129.1 GCA_031278715.1 Treponema sp.
CGTTTAGCGAAACTTTTTCTGGAAGAACCGGATGCCGCGTACCTGCGGTACGAAAATTGGGCACGTCCGGGTCTGTGGGGGTTCCGGGCGGGTAACCGCCCGGTTCTACCCGGCGGGGCCAGAGGGGGCGCGATGGCTACGGGAGGTTTGTTCTTGGTAGCAGGCCCCAAATTTGGTGTCAGTCACCCTTGCGGCCGGTTCTTTAAGTTGCCATTTTAAGCTATAATCTGATTAACATGAAGCTCATGGAGGTATTATGCCAGTTAAATTAGGAAAGTGGTTCAGTCCGGCAATGTTTTTGGTGGTCTTGGTGGTGATTGTGGTGGTGATTCTGCTGGGGACCAGTGTGTACATTGTGGACCAGACTGAAGAGGCGGTAATAACCCGTTTTGGGCGTTACTACACTACTCAGGGACCGGGACTCCAGTTCAAGCTGCCCTTTGGGATTGACAAGACCTATAAGGTGAATGTGAAGACTGTACAGACTGAGCAGTTTGGTTTTCGTACGATAACAAGCGGGATCAAATCGACCTACACTAATCAGACCAGTGAATCGACGATGCTTACCGGGGACCTGAACATTGTGGAGGTGGAGTGGATTATCCAGTACCGGGTGGTAGACCCCAGGGCCTGGGCGTTTAACGTGATGGAGCAGAGTCGTACTATCCAGGATGTGTCCCGGTCGGCCATCAATATGCTGGTGGGGGACCGGACGATTATGGATATTATGGGGCCGGAGCGGAGTGTCATTGAGGCTTCCGGGGCGGAGTTTATGAACGAGACGTTCCGTGGTTACGGTCTGGGAATCGATGTAATCGCCGTTAAGCTTCAGAATATCGACCCTCCTGCGGGGGTACAGGAGGCTTTTGACGATGTAAACAAGGCGGAACAGGATATGAACCGTCTGATCAACGAGGGACAGCAGGTTTACAACGCGGAGATCCCCAAAGCACGGGGGGAGCGGGAGCGGATCATTCAGGAGGCCCAGGGCTACAAGACTGAACGGATCAACCGGGCTAACGGGGATATAGCCCGGTTTAACGCGGTGTACGAGGAATACCACCGGGCCCCGGAAGTTACCCGGCAGCGGCTCTACTACGAGATGGTGGAGGAGGTCTTTGAGGGGGATGAGGGTACGGTGCTTCTGGACCGGAATTTTGACAATTTCCTGCCCCTGCGGGACCTGGGCGCCCGTACGACGGGGGTGCAGTGATGAAAAGATTTATTGTAACCCTTGTGGTCATTGCGGTGATCTTTATAGGTGTAGTGGCTGCCGGTCCTTTTTATGTGGTTGACGAGGGGGAGCAGGCGGTAATTGTTCAGATGGGGAAGCTGGTAAATGTGATTACCGAAGCGGGGCTCCACTTTAAGGTTCCCTTTATCGACGATGTGGTCCGGTATCCTAAGCGGGTCATGGCAATGGACGGGGAACAGCGGAGTATGCCGACCAAGGAAAAGCAGTACATCTGGGTAGATGTTACGGCCCGCTGGAAGATTGCCGATCCGTCGAAGTTCTACGAATCGATCAAGACCGTTGACGCGGCCTACGCTAAACTGGCGGAGGTAATCGATTCGGAGGTGCGGACTGTGGTGGCGGAGAACTACCTGTGGGAATCGGTACGGAATTCCAACATTATCATGGAACGGTCCGGCAGTCCGGAGGCGCTGGGCCTGGGGGAAAATATCGACCCGGAACTGCTGCAGTCTTCTATCCAGCCGGAGACCAACTACGAGCCGATTGTGAAGGGTCGCCGTCAATTGGCGGAGGAGATTTTGGCCCGGTCCCGGCGTCTGGTTCCTGAGTATGGCATTGAGTTAATCGATGTGGTAATCCGGCAGATCCGCTATTCCGATGAGCTTACCCAGAGTGTGTACGCGCGGATGATCAAGGAACGGAACCAGATTGCCCAGGCGTTCAGATCCGAGGGGGAAGGTAAAAAGGCGGATTGGCAGGGTCGTATGGACCGGGAGCGGCGTTCCATCCTTTCCGAAGCTTACGAAAAGGCGGAGACTATCCGGGGTGAGGGGGATGCTGAGGCGGCTCGGATCTACGCGGAAGCCTATGGCCGGGACCGGAGTTTTTTTGACTTCTGGCGGGCGGTAGAATCTTACCGGATCACCATGCCGGGTTTCGACAAGACTCTTTCTACGGATATGGAGTATTTTAAGTACCTTTATTCGCCTACTGCGCGGTAGGCGGAGGCAGGAGTTAAGGATTATGGCCAGAGGGATCTTTCATGTTGAGCTTGGCGGCAAGAGACGGCTGGGTTTTGACACAGGTCTGAACGCTCAGGCCTTTGCCCAGGCAAAGCTTGCCCAGTTTATTACTCAGGAGGGACATATTGTCCTGCCGGACGGTACGGTCAAATCCTGGCAGCCCGGCGGAGTCATTGAAAGTGAGGGGACAATGGTGGTCTGGGGGCCGGATTTTGAGGGGGAGCGTTTTGATCTGCTCCTTTCCCCGGGCCGGGAGGACCTGGCACTGGAGGCCCTGCGCTATTGGCTGGCCGCCTGTCCCCTGGTGTCTGAGGCCGGCCTGTGGCCGGTGGGGCTGTTTGTTGTCCTAGGTGCTGGCGGGTCGTACCCTCTGGGGACCGTTTTCTTTCCGCCGGAACGGCTGCGCTGCCGTTGTATCCAGGCGGAAGCCGTGGACCTGTGGCTTGACGGTGGTGAATCCCTGGTGTTTCAGGATCTTACGGGGAAGGCGGCGTTCTCTTTTACCGCCGGCGCCATGTTGTACCGGATCTTTGCCCATGCCGCCGGCGGGGCCTTCCTCCCGGAGGCGCCTGTGGAGGGGCTGTCCGGTCCGGCGCGGCCCGATCTTCACCGGTCTGATCTTCACCGGCCCGTTCCGGAGCGGCATGTTTTGGGACCGCCGGTTCTGGAACAGTCCGGCGCCCTTCCTTTTCCCAGCCGTAATCCGGAGAAACTGCACCAGGATATGAGGGAGGGGGTCTTCTTGCCCCTGGGCCTTGCGGCGCCGGGTCTGGACTCCGGGATTGCGGGTCTGGCGGACCGGGCCATCGCGGGGCTTAAGGGTCAGCAGGCGTCCCGGCCTTCGCTTGAGGAATTTGCCGAACTGCTGGGCCCGCCCGCCGGGACTTCGGGAAGCGGTGATACGGCAGGGGCCGGCGCTGCGGGCCGCCGTCCCGCTTCTTTTTTCCGTGAATTAAGCGCGCGGGAACGGGAAAAACTGCGGGAAGAACGGGAACGATACGAAAAAAAACGGAATCTTACCGTAGGAACCCGGCGTTTCTTAGTACGAAACACCGCCATTATTAGCGGTATTGCAGCGGCGCTGGCCGTGGTGATCCTGTTCACAAGCAGCATGGTCTCTTCCCACCGGAGCCTGCCCACGACCGCGGGTATGGATTCCCTTGAGGTGCTGGAAAGCTATTACGGCGCCTTTGCTACGCTGGATCATACGCTGATGGAAGCCTGTGTTATCAACAAGGCCGGCAAGGGGGACATCGACATGATCACCCGCTATTTTGTAACCAGCCGGGTCCGCCAAGCTTACGAGTTCAGCTCCGTCATGGTTTCGGCCCAGGACTGGTTTGCCGCCGGCGCCCCGCCCACGACGGCCCAGGTGCTTGGGGTTACCGACCTGAACATCACGTGGCTGGCGGGGGATGAGGCCGATGACCAGATACGCTACCGGGCGGATTACATTATCTGGCTTCCCGGCGGGGACGAGGATTCGGGGGGCATTGTTGCCGTTCCGGGGCCTGCGCCGGAACCTGCGCCGGCTTCCGTACCGGATGCCGGATTTGGGGGCACCGGGACGGCTACCGTTTCCCTGGAGGACTTTATTCCCCCCCGCGGCTACCCGCTGATCGACGATCTTACCCTTATCCGGCACAAGGGAAACTGGCGCATATCGAACATAGACCGGCAGGAAAAATAACCCTGCGGCCCTGTTCCGGCGACCTCGCTCCTGCGGCCCTGTTCCGATGGCCCTGTTCCGGCGACCCCGCTCCTGCGGCCCTGTTCCGATGGCCCTGTTCCGGCGACCCCGCTCCCGCGGTCCTGCGCCGGTGGGGCCGGCGCAGGAAGCTTAAATGTTCACCGCCAGGGAAAAGACCCGGTCCAGATGCCTGTCCCAGTTCTCTTCCCGGCTGCTATTTTCCCGGCTTGTGGCCTCCAGGATGACAAGTTCCCTGGTTTTTACCCGGTCGTGGAGCCGGTCATTCAGCATGATCCGTTCCATGCTTTCAAGGAGCCCCGTTTCGCGGAAATAGTCCAGCGTGTTCCCCGCGGAGCAGATGACAAGGCCCTTTTCCAGCTGTTTCATGGAACGGCGGCCGTCATTTTGCGGGCCGTAGGCAAAACCGTAAGTCCAGACCCGGTCGAACCAGCCTTTAAGTTTGGCGGGAACATCGGACCAGAAAACGGGGTACATAAAGACAATGGCGTCGCTGCGGTTTATGTTTTCCTGCTCACGCCGCACATCCTCCGGGACCGGATCTTCAAGCCGGTAGTAAGCCTCGCGCCGGTACTCGTCTTCGTCCATGTCGGTCCGGAAATTCATCCGGTAAAGATCGGAGAGGGTATAACAATGGCCCGCGTGTTCCAGCCCCTCGATAAAACGGTCCCGTATCCGGCGCGTAAATGAATCCCCGCTGGGGTGGGCGTAGACGATAAATACATTCATGGCGATGCAAGCCGGTTCCGGCCCTCCCTTACAGTGATACCTCTTCGGCGTGCTGGGTCCAGTAGAGCTGGTAGTAAAGACCCTTTTTATCCATCAGTTCCTCGTGGCTTCCCGCTTCGGCAATTTCACCATCTTTGATATACATGATCCGGGAACAGTCGCGGATGGTGGAAAGCCGGTGAGCGATGATAAACGAGGTCCGGCCTTTCATCAGTATGCGGATTCCCTCCTGAACCAGTTGTTCGGTTCCTGTATCGATGCTGCTTGTGGCCTCGTCCAGGATGAGGATGCGGGGATCGGAGATAAGGGTCCGGCAGAAGGCAAGGAGCTGACGTTCACCCTGGGATATGCCCCCTCCCCGATCGGTAATGGGGGTGTCATAGCCCTGGGGCAGTTTTTCGATAAAGCTGTGGGCGCCGATAAGTTTGGCGGCCTGCTGTATCTCCTGATTACTGGCATCCAGTTTGCCGTAACGGATGTTATCGGCAATGGTACCGGTAAACAGGTAGCTGTCCTGGAGCATGATCCCCATCTGGCTGCGCAGCGATTTAAGCGTTACCTTCATGACGTCCTGTCCGTCAACGCAGACCTGGCCTTCCTCGATATTGTAGAACCGGGACAACAGGTTGACGATGGTGGTTTTTCCCGCCCCGGTGGGACCCACCAGGGCGATGCTCTCCCCCGGATGGCCGTCAAAGCTGACCTGGTTCAGCACTTTGCGGGTGCCGTCGTAACTGAAACTTACGTTTTTGAATTCTACGTGCCCCCGGACAAAGGGAAATTCCACCGCCCCCTCGGCATCCTTAATAGTTACCGGTTCGGCAATGGTGTCGAATATCCGGTCCAGGTAGGACATGGTGGTGATAAAGGTGTTGTAGATGTTTGCCAGGTTGATGATAGGCTGCCAGAAACGCGAAACGTAGTTTCCCATAGCAAGGAGCATACCGAAGCTGACCATGGGGTGTATGTGGTAAACCCCCACGATATACACAAACGAAAATACAATCTGGCTTATCGTTTCCGTGGAAACCCAGGTGGTGTTGGAAATATACTGGGCCCGCATCCACTCTTTGTTGCGTTCCCCGGTAAGCGTGTTCATGATTCCGCTGTTCCGTTCCTGCCGGTCAAAGGCCTGGGTTACCCTTACACCGTCAATGGCCTCCTGAATATAGGCGTTAAGGTTGGAGTTTTTATTGGAAACCTGCTGCCATGCCCGGCGCTGGACCGGTTTGATGGTCCAGATAAAGATGGCCAGCACCGGCAGGCCCAGAATGGTAACACTTGCCAGTTGGGGGCTTACCCGGAACATGAAGAAGATGATAAACACGATGTTTAATACTTCGATGATGAAGTTTATGATCCCGTTGGACAGGGCATCGGAAACGCTGTTCACGTACGGCACCACACGGACGAAGATCTTTCCGTGGGGCCGGCTGTCGTAGAAAGAAAAGGGCAGCTTTTGCAGATGGGTGAACAGGTCAAAGCGGATATCATGGGTAATAACCGCCCCTGCTCTGGCTACCAGGACGTTCCTGACCGCCCCCAGTGTTATGGCTATGATGATGGTAATACCAAAGTACAGGGTCATAGTAAGGAGAAGCCCCATGTCTTTAGCGGGAATTGCCTCGTCCATAGCCCTCTGCATAAAAAGAGGACCCATCAAGCTTACCAGGTTGGCGAAGATCGAGAGGAGCAGGGCTATGCCCAGGCTTATCTTGGTCTTGGCCAGGTAACGGAAGCAGCGGCGGATATTAAAAAGGCTGACTTTCTCGTCCAGATACTCATCAACATCGTAACGATTACGTTTCGATGCGGTTTGTTGTTCCTGTATTTTCCTGGCCATTACTTTGTTCCTCCGGTTGAAAAAGCAGTCTGCGCCGTGTCCCCAATAGTAATATTGGGGTTCCCCATGTTCTCTCCAATGGGAGCATTGGGGTCCACATTGTACTGCAGGCACCAGATATGGTGATAAAAGCCCCGGTTGGCAAGAAGCTGTTCATGGGTACCCCGTTCTACGATTCTGCCCTTGTCCATGACCAGGACCTGACTGGCCCCCCGGAACGATGATATTCGCTGGGCGATGATGATTTTCGTACAGGGAAAATCCAGACTTCTTAACTGGTTCTGGATGTACTGTTCTGTTTCGCTGTCCACCGCGGAGGTGGTATCGTCCAGTATCAGAATCGCCGGTTCTACCGCCAGGGCACGGGCCAGGGCGATACGCTGCCGCTGACCGCCTGAAAGCCCGACCCCGCGTTCCCCCACCAGGGTACCGTAGCCTTCCTCCATTTTGGTAATGAAACTGTGGGCATCGGCCTGGGCTGCCCGCTTTACAATGGTATCATCGTCAAGATCCGGCCTGCCGTAGGCGATATTCCCCTTTACCGAGTCGGAAAAGAGGAACACATCCTGCATGGCAAGCCCTATGTGCTGTCTCAGCGAAGACATGGTGTAGCTGTTGATATTCACCCCGTCAAGGAGTACCTCGCCGGTATCCGGTTCGTAAAAATGACCAAGAAGGTTGATAAGCGATGTCTTTCCCGAACCCGTACTCCCCAGGATGCCGATAATTTCCCCCGGCCCGGCCTTGAAGCTGATATTCTGTAAAATGGGATTCCCCTGGATACTAAGGCTCACATTCCGGAACTCAATATCCCCCTTGGGGCGGGCGGAAAGCTCCACCGCTCCGGGGGCGTCCGAAAAGCCCTTGGGGGCCTCCAGTACTTCCCGGATCATGGTGGCGGTGGCGTTGTAGCGTTCAATATCCGCCAAAATTGCCGGCAGCATCCGCAGGGGGTTTACCACATTCCAGCTTAGGGAGGAAAAGGCCAGGTACTGGCCTGCGGTCATACGGCCCTTAATAAGATAATATCCGCCCCCGATCAGGGTAATGATAACCAGGAGGTTGCTCAACAGTTCCAGTATGGGCTGATACCGGGCGGTGATCAGGGCGTTGCCGCAGCTTATGTCCCGGAATTCGGCGTTGTGGACCTCGAATTTCTCAATTTCATAATCTTCCCGTGCAAAAGCCTTGACTACCCGGTTACCGTCGATATTTTCGGTTACCGCCGTCCCCAGGCTGGTTAACTTTTGCCGCAGAAGTACGAAGCGGGGCCGGATGATCGTGGTAAACCGGTGGGTTGCCAGGAGGATAATGGGCGTAACCGCCGTAAGGCAGAGGGTAAGTTCCCAGTTTACAAACAGCAGAAAGATAAAGGCAAACAAAAAGACGATCACCGTATCCACAAAGGCATACGAAATATACGATACCGTATGCCGGACCCGGTCAAGGTCCTGGGTTAGCCTGGTCATAAGGTTTCCTGTGGGGAATTTGTGGAGGAACCGGTAGTCCTGTTTCTGCGCCGTTTCAAACATATCCTTCCGCAGTACCGACATGGCGGTATTACTCATTGGTTCCAGAAATGCATTGTGCATGGCATAGCGCAGCCCCAGCCTGACTACCTGCGCCACAAACATGATAATCAACAGGGGAATAAGGGGCTCCGCGTTCCCCGGTGTTATAACATCGTCGATCAATTTTTGGGACAACATGGGGTTGATAATCGTCATCGCCGATGTGATGGCTGAAAGGACAATCCCCACCACAAGGCCGGAGCGGTGCCCCTTTAGATAATTCCAAAGCCACTTAATTTGGGACATAAAATACCTCTTGGAAGATCCGGGCAGAACAATATATCCAAAACTGAAAATTTTGGCATAACCATTATTAAAACCAACTTCACAATTTTTTTACAAGCCCCATCTTATTGCAGTGTCCCGGTTCGAAACCGCCGGGCGGCTGCGGACAGAGCGCCGGCTCTCGTGATACCTCACGCGTTGAAAATAAGCCGGTGTTTCGTTAAAATTATCGTGCATAACGATGCAAAAATCTTATAGGTGGTAACATATATGAAGCTGATTTTTTTGGGTCCTCCCGGAGCGGGGAAGGGTACCCTGGCAGGGCGGGCAGTGGCGATTCTTGAAAAGACCTGCGGGGCGCCCCACCCCCATATCAGCACCGGGGCGATATTCAGGGCCGCCATAGCTGCCCAAAGTCCCCTGGGCCTTAAAGTTAAGGCCATTCTGGATTCAGGCAGGCTGGTGGATGACCAGACCACCATTGAGCTGGTAGAAGAACGCCTTGGCCGGGAAGATGCCCGGAAGGGGTATATTCTGGACGGGTTTCCCCGGACCATCCCCCAGGCCGAGGCCCTGGCCGGGTTTTCCCCCGTAGACCGGGTGTTGAATTTTGATATTCCCGATGAATCCGTGCTTGAACGGCTGGGGGGCCGCCGGGTCTGCCGCTCCTGCGGCCACAACTTTCACATTATTTTTGATAAGCCGAAACGGGAAGGGGCCTGTGATCACTGCGGCGGCGAAGTCTACACACGGGACGACGACAGGCCGGAGGCGGTGCAGAAGCGCCTTGAGGTGTACCGTGCCCAGACCGCTCCCCTTATTGATTTTTACCGGGCACAGGGCCTCCTGATCGATGTGGACGCCCGCCCCGGCGTAGAACAGGTCGTGGAGAATTTTACGAAGGCCCTGGGACTGTAGCAGCCTGTTGCAGCCCCGGTCATCCAGTTTTGAGGGGTCGCAGACCACGACAAGGCGTGGATAAATTCAACCTGGATGGCATCGTACCCGGTAAGACCTGCGGGGTAACCTTGATGTCCCCCCAGGAGGCGGCGGAGGGGAGGCCCTGGGTTTGGCGGGCGGAGTTTTTTGACGCCTTTGCCGGTGTGGACCTGGACCTGGTTCGCAGGGGCTGGCGCCTGGCCTATAAGGATTACGATGACAGCCCCCTGAACCACGCCCCGGCGCTGGCGAAGCGGGGTATACCCGTTATCCTGGTGTCCGGGGACGCGGATGAGGCGGTCTACTATCCTGAAAACGGCGGGGCCTTTGAACGGCGATACCGGGAAAACGGCGGCCCCATCACGGTGATAATCAAACCGGGCGGCAGACACCACCCCCACAAGAAAACATTTTTGTGTTGACAGCCGCAAGAATCCCGGTTATTATAATTCAGCATCGAAACGTTTCAACAAAACGTTTCGGGGATACTAATGGCAACCATAAAAGATGTAGCCGCAATGGCGGGCGTTTCAGTAAGTACCGTGTCCTATGCCCTCAACGGGAACCGGTCCATATCCGAGCGTAAAAAACTGGCAGTAAAAGAAGCGGTGCAGAAGCTGGGCTACCGGCCCCGCGCCATTGCCCGGAGTCTCGCCAGCGGGCGGACGCACATCATTGCCATCCTGTTTCCGCCGGTTGATCACGGCATTGGCCTGCCCGAAATCGACCTGATCATGGAAGCTTCCAAAAACGTGATGAGCCGGGCCTACCACCTGGTTATCTGGACCCTTCAAACCAATAATCCTGATGAACTGGTCCAGCTTATCTCCCAGGAACTTGTGGACGGCGTTATCATGATGGAAGTCCACCGGAAGGACAGGCGGATCGCTGTTTTGCGGAAGGCCGGTATTCCCTTTATCCTTCTGGGGCGCGATGATGCCGCCCCCGATGAAACGTATATCGACGTTGATTTTTTCACAACGATGATGCAGTGCCTCGTCTGGCTGAAAAAACTGGGGCACCGCCGTATTGTGTTCATAAACCAAAGCAGAAAATCGTTCAAAAACGGTTATGGACCGGTTGTGCGGACCCATGAGTCTTTTACGGAACTTTGCCACAGCCTTGAAATTTCAGGCAGGGAGTATTTCTGCGAATCCAATGGAGAAGCGGTCCTGGGCAAAATGGAGGAGATTTTTGCCGCCTGTCCCGGAACCACCGCCTTTGTCGTTATGAACGATAAGGCCCTGCCCGGTATCATAAGCGGGGTCATGAGACAGGGGCTTTCAATCCCGAAAGATGTATCCATTGTTTCGATAGTGTCATCTGCAGCGGCGGCTTCGTACATGGTACCGCGGCTCTCTCTTTTTGAAATGAACATAGGACGCCTTATAGAGGCAACGGTCTCCCAGCTAATTGCGAAGATCGAGGGACGCTATATCGAGATTCCGGAACGGCTGGTACCCTGCATCCTGCGGGAGTACCAGAGTACCGGTCCCGCCAGGAACGGCGCATAACCGGGACCCCGGTTCCGGTAGTTTTTTTACGGTGGTTACAGATACCCGTAGGGGATCTGATATATTTTTTGGAGGAATGTAAAGATGAAAAAGACAGTGTTTGTCATGCTTGCGCTTTTTGCTGCAGGCGCTGTGGCGTTTGCCAGGGGCGGCGGCCAGCCTTCGTCCGATAGGCCGGTTATCATTAACTTCCATACTGCCTCGGATATGCAGCGGGAAGTTGACCCTCTGGTTACCGCGTTTAACGCCAGGAACAGCGGTTTCCAGGTTCAGGTTAACTACACACCCAACGATGATTACGATGACAAAATTAAAGTTCTTGTTTCCGGTTCAACCGAGATCGACGCCTTCTGGATTCGTAACCCCGCGCCGGTTCAGCAGTACATCTCCAACAACGCCCTGAAGGATCTTACAGCGTATATGGAGGAATCGGGCCTTGATCTTACGCCTATCCGGGACTCAACCCTCAAAGGCGCAACCAAAGATGGCAGATACTACGGCCTTCCCACTACGGGTTCCTGCTGGATGATCTACTACAACAAAGATCTGTTTGATGCCAGGGGCATCCCTTACCCGGTGAACCTGACCTGGGACCAGTACCTTGCCCTGGCCAAACAGCTTACCTATACCGAAGGCGGAAAGAAATATTGGGGCGGGGTTTGTCCCCCCTGGGTTCTTAACCTTGGAGCCGTGGCGGGGGCCGAATACCTGACGGCTGCCGAGCCTATGCCCCTGACACGCCAGTATTCCCAGGTTTTATACCGCATGTATGTGGAAGATCACAGTCATCCTGACATCGGGGAAATGAGCGTAGGGACTTTTGATATCAATTCTTTCTTTGCCGCCGGAAATGTTTACATGATGATCAACGGCGACTGGACATTTAGTCTTCTGGAAACGCCGTTCCAATACGGCGCGGCCCCTCTGCCGGTGTTCCCCGGACTTCCCGGCGGTTCCTCCGCGGGTTCCGTAGGATTCTTCGCAGTTTCCGCCCGGTCGGCCCACCCCCAGGAGGCTTACAAATTTATCGAATGGGCCCTGACTTCCGGTGAAGGAACGTCGGTATTTGCCAATTCCAAAGCCATCCCCGCCTATCCTACCAAAGACGCCCAGGCCACGTACCAGCGCCTGGTATCGGTTCCGGGGGTAGAGTACCGCTTCTCTTCGCTCATAAACCAGGAACAGACCACCGAGTCTTATTACGCGTCCCTTGCCGATGCGTTCAGGCAGGAAATCGAACTCTATCTGCTGCAGGAGCAGAGTCTGGACAAGATGTTCTCTAATTTCTACGCGTTAAGAAAAGAGATCATCGACAACTCCCGGTAAACCGGGTCCGGTAAACCGGGTCTGCTAGACCGGGTCTGCTAGACCGGGTCCGGTAAACCGGGCCCGGTAAACGAGGAAACATGAAAAGCAGAATGTCTCCCATGGAAAAAAGGGAGGCGCTTTTAGGTTATCTGTATCTGGTGCCGAATTTTATCGGGTTTCTTGTTTTTATCGCGATCCCGGTTGTTATAGGATTCGGCATTAGTTTTACTGATTACAGCGGATTTCCCGGAGCATCTTTTGTGGGTGTTTCCAATTACCTGCGGATGTTTCGGGATTCCCAGTTTATCGCGGCGCTTCAGAACAATCTTTTCTATGCCCTGACAAGTGTTCCCTTAACCATGCTGACGGCCCTGGTCCTTGCCCTCATACTGAACAAGGCCGTTGTCCTTTCCGATGTTTTCAAAACCCTTTACTTTTTCCCAAATCTGACATCGACCGTGGCGGTAAGCTGTGTTTTCATGCTCCTGTTTGATCCCAACAACGGCCCGGTAAACCATCTCCTTTCTTTTTTGGGAATACCCGGCGAAATGCTTCCTAAATGGTTTTTTTCAACCAAGTCGGCCATGATCACCGTAGTTATTGTGGTGGTTTGGAAACAGGCGGGTTACTATATGATCATGTTCCTGGCGGGCCTTAAAAACATTCCCAATCATCTGTACGAAGCGGCCCGCATTGACGGCGCCGGTACATGGCACTGCTTCCGTCATGTTACCTGGCCCATGCTTTCCCCTACGACTTTCATGGTAACGATATTCAGCATCATTGCGTCATTCCAGGTATTCGACATTATCAACATCACTACCAAGGGCGGACCGGGCCGGGCAACAACAGTTCTGGTTTTCCGTATCTACCGCGAGGCGTTTCGGGATTGGAGAATGGGCTACGGTTCGGCTATCGCCTATTTTCTCTTTATGATGATCCTGATTATTACCCTGATCCAATGGCAGGGGCAAAAACACTGGGTTAACACGGATGATTAAAACAGAGACGACTTTTATGGCAGATAATGCAAAGGACCCGGCCCGGCCCGCCGGTCACGGCCAATCCCGCCGGGCGCGGCGTTCCACCGTAACCGGAAGGGTGGTCCTCTTTCTGATCTGCCTTTTTGTGGCCTATATTATGGTCGTTCCCTTTATCTGGATGCTAAGCGCGTCCTTCAAGCCCAATACGGAGATCTTCACGTACCCAATTCAGTGGATACCTAAACCGCTTTTTTTAGGGCATTATACATCGGTTCTGGTAGATATTAACTACCCCCTCAATTTTTTTAATTCCGCAAAGCTCACAATAATTATTACGGTGATTCAGCTTTTTACCTGCTCCCTTGCGGCCTTTTCTTTCTCAAAACTGCGCTTCCCGGGCCGGGATAAAATTTTTCTGGCTTATCTTGCCACCATGATGATCCCCTGGCATGCGATCATGATCCCCCAGTTCATCATTGTAAAAAGTTTTAACCTCTACAATACCCACGGGGCCCTGATTGTACTCCACGCTTTTAGCGCGTTTGGTGTATTTCTTTTAAGACAGAACATGATGAGTATACCCAACAGCCTTCATGAAGCCGCAAAAATAGACGGCTGCAGCAGTTTCCGGGTTTACTGGAACATCATCCTGCCCCTGACAAAAACAGGACTTGCCACTCTTTGTGTGCTTACCTTCAACGGTATCTGGAACGACTACATGGGACCCATGATCTACCTGGACTCCGAGCGCCTCAAGACCATTCAGATTGCCCTGGCGGGTTTTCGTGAACAGTACAGCGCCAATTACGGGGCTATCATGGCCGGAACGGTTGTTTCGATTATCCCGGTAGTAATTGTGTACGCCCTTGCCCAAAAGTACATTGTCGAGGGCATCGCCTACGCCGGCCTGAAGGGTTAAGGCCGGAAGCCTACTATTCTGACACGATTAAATTTGTAGATTTGGGCGCATCCCCGGCTTTGCCGGGGACCGGGCTTTCAGATGAGGAGGTTTCGTTCAGGTACTGCCACAGGAGAAACTGGAGGGTGTACAGCTGGTTGTCCCGAATGTATAAATATCCAAAACAAGCCTATATTGCGTATATTTATACAGAATATCCGCTGTTTTTTTCCAAAATTCATGTCAAATTTGCGCAGCAGGACCCTTTCGCTACTAGGACTTTGTTGTACTTCTCATATAAAATCTTCAAACATAGCTGATTGAGGCTGTTCTAAGGCTAACCGGGTTTTGGAACAAGTCCGATTGGTCGATTTTTATCTTAACAGGAGGATCACGATGAAACGTTTGTTCCGGATATTACCGCTTGCGGTATTGTTCTCCCTGCTGGTTTCCCCCGTCTTTGGCCGGCCCGTGCGGGATACGGCCAGTCTGGGAAGGGACTATGAACTGGTGCTGCTCCACACTAACGACCACCACGGGGCTATACTGCCCAACAACGGGCAGGGCGGTCTGGCGGAGGTAGCTACTTTTGTCAAGCAGGTCCGTGCGGAGAACCCCTATGTGCTGTTGGTGGACGCGGGGGACATAAATACCGGGCCCGCCCTTTCCAACATGTTTGCCGCGGAGCCGGATTTTCTGGCCTACAACATGATGGGCTACGATATTGCCACGATGGGCAACCACGAGTTTGACAAGAGCCATGACCAGCTGCTCGCTCAGATCGAACTGGCCAATTTTCCCTTTTTCAGTTCCAACATAAAAACTGCGGACGGGAATTTCCTGGGGGGGCGGCAGTACCTGGTAAAGGATTACGGCGGCCTGCGGGTGGGGCTGTTCGGCATTACCACGCTGAGGTCCCGGATCATCGCCAGTCCCGATCCAAGCCTTGTCTGGCTTAACGAAATCGACGCTGCCCGCGCCGCGGTGGAGGCTCTGAAAAAAGAGGGGGTGGACCTTGTTATCGGCGTTACCCACATCGGGGACGTGAAGGAGGGGCCGGACCACATTACCTCCCCTGAACTGGCCGCCGCGGTTCCCGGCATCGACATTATTATTGACGGCCATTCCCACAGTTTCTTTGAGGCCCCCAGGAAAGTCGGGAACACCTATATTGTTACTGCTAACGAATGGGGTAAGTACGTAGGCTATGGGAAGATCAGCGTGCGGGATGGGATTCTGGCGGGTTTTGACTGGCGGCCTGAACCGATTAACACCCAGGAGAAGCAGACCTACGCCCCTAACGCGGCGGTGAGCGCCCTTCTGGTCCCCTATGTCGAAAAGGCCAACGCCAGTCTTAAAGAAGTGGTGGGGGAGGCGGCGGAGGATTTTGTCTTCGGCAACCGGCTTACCCGTTACCAGGAGACTGCCCTGGGGAATATGGTAACCGACGCCAATGTGTGGTATTTCAAAACCGTATACAACCAGAACATTGATTTTGCTTTCCACAACGGCGGGAACATCCGGGCGGCCCTGCCTAAAGGTCCCATCACGCAGGAAAGTATCCTGACCCTTCTGCCTTTTGAGAATTACCTTTTCATCGTGTCCCTTAAAGGTTCCGATATTATCGAGCTGTTCAACTTTATCGGGACTATCCCCCAGGGTGCGGGGGGGTTCCCCCAGTTTTCAAGCGAAGTCCGCTTCACCATTGATAAAAGTGCGGGACAGGACACTGGTGTAGTGAAGGATCTTACCATTGGCGGTGTCCCGGTAGACCCGGCGAAGACGTACCGGTTCTGTACCAACGACTACCTGCTGGGCGGCGGGGATGGGTACACGGCCCTTACCAGGTCGGAGAATCCGTTTAATACGTCCCTGCTGCTCTCCTACGTGGTGATCGAGTACATCAAGGCCCAGGGCGGTGTGATCAGTCCCACTCTGGACGGCAGGCTTACGGTTATCGGGGGTATAACGCCTTAGTATAATGAGTATGGTAGCCTGTTGGACTGGTGGGATTCTGCTGTGATCCTGACCGTTGATATTGGGACCTCTACCTTCAAGGCGGCGGTTTTTAGCCGTGAGGGGCTCTGTCTTGGCCAGGCGGCCATCCCCCTGGACACCGGTGGCGGGGAGACCTGTGAGCTAGATCCCGGTGTCTGGTTGGCGGCCTTTGAAGCGGTCCTGCCCCGGTTCGGCGGCCTGGGCGCTCTGGAAGCCCTGGTCATATCCGGGAACGGCCCTACGCTGGTCCCGGTTACGGGGACTCCCACGGTCCGCGGCGCCGGACTTTCCCTGCCCGCGGGCAGGGCCCGGCTGTGGCTTGATCTTCGGGCCGGAGAGGAATCGTTGAGGGTCTCGGAGCTGTCCGGTGCTTATGTGGATCCCGGCTTCTTTGTCCCCAAGGCCCTGTGGATAAAGAACCGGGAGGCCGGACTCTACGAAACGACCCGCTGGTTCCTTTCCGCCCCGGAGTACCTGGTCTACGCCCTTACCGGAGAAGCCCGGACCGTTTTCCCCTCCACGGGTTTTGAACGCTGGTACTGGAATCAGGACCTGTTGCGGGCCCTGGAACTGGACCCGGCCAAATTCCCCCCGTTCATATCCCCCGGCGAATTCATCGGGACCCCCGCCGCTGCCATCGCTTCCCGCCTGGGGCTTCCTACGGGGCTCAAGGTGTTTGCCGGGGGCCCGGATTTTTTCATGTCAATCGTAGGGGCAGGCGTTACCAGGGTGGGTCAGGTCTGCGACCGTTCCGGCACTTCCGAAGGCGTCAACCTCTGTACGCAGGAGCGGATCGTGGACACCAGGCTCATGAGCTACGGTCATCCCGTCAGGCCCCTGTGGAACCTTTCGGGGATCATCTCCAGCTCCGGCAGGGCCATCGCCTGGGCCAGGGAATTTCTGGGTTTGGAGGGCCTGCCCTACGAATCGTTTTACGAACTGGCCGCGCAGTCCCCGCCCGGGGCGCGGGGCCTTGTTTTCCTGCCTTACCTGGCCGGAGAACGGGCCCCCCATTGGAACTGCCATGCCCGGGGTGTGTTTCAGGGCCTCAGCCTTGCCACAGGCCGGGCGGAACTGGCCAGGGCTGTGGCCGAGGGTATCTGTTTTGCCATCCGCGACGTTATCACCGTGATGGAGGACTGCGGCGCCCCGGTCAGGGAACTCCGTCTTACCGGAGGCCCTGCGGAAAGCCTCTTTTTGAACCAGCTTAAAGCCGACATCAGTGGCTACCCGGCCCTGCTCCCCGTCCGGCGGGACGCGGAGCTGCTGGGCCTTGCGGCAATAGGGGCCGCTGCCCTGGGGCACTACTCTTCGTTTGGGGAGGCCGCCGCTGCGCTGGTCAGTGTCGAGCGGACATTCATCCCCGCCAAAGAAACCGCCGCGCTCTACGAAGACCACTTTGGGTTGTACCGCGAACTCTACCGGGCCCTAAAACCTCAATTCAACGCGTATTATTGAGTCGGAACAGGCTATCCCACCAACAAACAACCCACAACGGGGCGTAGCCCCGCGGTTGTCAATTTTTTCAGGAGGAACACTGTGAAAAAATCAACAGTAATTTTGGCGGTTCTGGCCGTCCTGGCGGCGCTCGTTTCCGGCTGCGCCGGAGGTCCGAAAGTAACAACATCGGAACTGGACAACAAGGGGAACGCCATCGGTGTATCAACCCCGGACTGGATCAAGCTGTATGTATCCAGCGGCGTTACGGCGGTACAGGCCCAGCCCCAGTT
>JAITJW010000137.1 GCA_031278715.1 Treponema sp.
GACTGGGGCAGGGCCCATTCTTCGTTCATTGCAGAGGTCAGATACCAGAACCCTTCATTAGTAAAGGACATGTTCTGAAGCAGCGGTTCCAGGAGAGAGAGCTTGTTGTTGGTCAGGAAATCCACCATGTCGGGCACGCCGCTGGCTTCTTCCCCGCCCCGGAATTTTTTGTTCCGGATCATCGGGGCGGCCTGATCCCAAGTGGCGTTGAAGGGCTGGGTACCGTAGGTTACCAGCATGCGGTGAGATGCAGGAAGGTTCAGGATCGACAGGGTTCCCGGGCTTGCGTCATCCCAGGCAACCCCTTTGGGCCCGATATACGAATCAAGCTGGACATCAAAATTGATGAAATAGTCATAAAGGGCCACGGCCAATTCGGGATCCTTTGCCTTGTCGGTAACAAAGAAGCTGGCGGTAATAATAGACCAGGGATCCTGATTGTTGGCATGGCGCTCGCCGTTGGGACCTGCAAGCGCGCGGAGCTCAAAGTACTCCAAAAAACGCACCGAAGGATTCACCGTATAGTTGTTCTTCCAGGGTGAACCCAAAACCCCCAGGATAGGAGTATCGGAAGTGGCAATGGCCCGGAGTTGATCCTCGGTCATGCTGAAGGAGTCGGCCAGGATGAGGCCTTCGCTGTAAAGGCTGGTCATATACTTGAGGGCTTCCCGGAAGCGGGGATCCTTATACTGCTCTACCACCTTTTTATTATCCAGGGCAAGGCCGAAGTAATCCCCGCTCAGCACAAAAGGCATAAAGGGCTTAGACAAAAAGGCAACAAAATGGGGTAAATAGTTTTTGCCCTCAAAGGCCAGGGGAATCTCGTCCTTCCTGCCGTTTCCGTTAATGTCGGTATTCTTGATAAAGCGCAGATAATCGGTGAATTCGTCAAGGGTTTCGGGCATTTTGCGGTTATTGGCCTGAGCCCAGGGCAGGTAATACCACATCCGGCCTCCGGAATAGATGCAGTGGAGGCAGTCGTTTACCGAAGGCAGGGCGTATAGTTTCCCGTCGTTGCTGCGGAGCTTCTCGTTCATCGCGGGGTATTCATCGAAGGCGGCCTTGATATTGGGATACCCAAGGGGATCAAAATCATCCAGGGCCTTGAGAATACCCTGACCCGCATAGTATACCAGCTCGCTGTACCCCAAGGTATCGGTGATGAGAATTTCAGGATAGTTGCCCGCACTCAGGAGCACGTTAAGCTGTTCCCGCTTGTTGGCTATGCTTCCGATGGTGAAATTGAATTCGATCCCCGTGTCGTCGGTAACCTTTTTAGTAAACAAGTTGTCCCCATAGGCAAAACTTGATACCACATTGGCATTTCCGGACTCTCCCAGGAACAGGCTTACGGTTGTTTTTTTATCTACCAGGGGCAGGCTTCCCCTTACCCTGGCGGAACCGGAGTCCGATGCGGCGGCGCCGGAATCCTTTTTGCAGGCCATGGAAAACGTCAAAAGACATGCCAGTACGGCGGCTGTAACCGCCCAATAGATTCTTCTTTTCATGTTCTTCTCCTCTAAAAAAATTTATGTCATCGCCCGGGGCGATCAACACCGGAATCTTCCGGTTCACTCCTTGAGCGAACCGATCATCATACCCCTGATAAAATACTTCTGGATAAAGGGATACAGAACCATCATGGGAAGGGCGCCTACCGCCAAAATTGCATACCGCAGCTGCTGCAGGATATTCTGCATATTCTGGTACCGCTGGGGGTCCATGGACATGAGCAGTTCCTGGGGCATCTGGGCGACAAAAAGGATATCCCGCAGTACCATTTGAAAACTGAAGGTGGAAGGATCGGTTAAATAGAGGACGCCGTTAAAGTAACTGTTCCAAATCCACACCGCATAGAAGAGAACCATAACCGCAATGACCGGTACGGCCAGGGGCAGGGCGATGATTAGAAAAAAACGAAGATCGTTACAGCCGTCTATCTGGGCCGCGTCCAAGAGCCCCGCCGGCAGGCTGCTCTGGAAATAGGATTTTACGATGATCATATTGTAGCAGGAGAACATGAACCCAATGATAAGCGCCCACCGGGAGCCGATGAGGTTCAAATTTCTCATAAGTATATAGTTAGGGATAAGGCCGCCGTTAAAAAACATGGTGATGACAAAAAAAACGGTAAAGAATTTCCTCCCCGGCAGATCCTTCCGCGACAGGGGATAGGCGGAGAGGAGCAGCAGGACAACCGATACGGCAGTACCCCCGGCCACATAAAGAAGGGAGTTGCCAAAGGCCGACCTGAGGCGGCTGAAGCTGAAAACCGATTTATAGGCCTTGAGGTTAAATTCAACCGGCCAGAGCCATACTTTTCCCTGGGTGATGGCCGAGGTAGCGCTGAAAGAACAGGAAATGCAATAGATCAGGGGGTAGAGCACCAGTATACAGCTTAAGGCCAGAAATGCAGTACAGGAATAGTGGAATATTCTGTCGGCCGCGGTTTGTCTTTTCATGGCTTCTCCTAAAACATGCCTTCGTCAGTGAGGATGTTGGCAATCCGGTTGACCAGCAGGGTAAGGATGACTCCGACCACATTTTGAAACAGTCCTATGGCGGTGCCAAAGGAATAATCGGGCCGGGTAGCCCCGGTTACGCCTAAGCCGACTTTATACACATACGTGGGGATAATTTCGGAATTAGCCATATTAAGTGAATTTTGCATAAGATAGGTTTTTTCAAAGTTCCCCGCCAGGATACCGCCCATACTCAGGATAAGCATGATGACGATGATGGGTCTGATGGTAGGGAGGTCGATGTGCCAAATCCGCTGCCACATGGTTGCCCCGTCTATGATGGCGGCTTCATGCATAGTGGGGTCAACCGCGGCGAGGGAGCTGATGTAGATAATCGCCGAATACCCTGTTCCCTGCCAAATGCCCGACCAGACATAAATATGGGAGAAGAGGGAAGAGGACCCCATAAAGTTAATTTCCGGAACACCAAAAAAGGAAAGAATCATATTTATGCCGCCCGATCTCATCCCCAGGAATTGGGTAAGCAGAGTAACCAGGAGGACCGCTGAAAGAAAATAGGGGGCGAAGGTTACCGACTGGGTAAACTTAGTAAATTTCCGCAAAAGACTGTGGTTTACGCATATTGCCAGGATGAGGGGAAAGGGGAAACCGGCGATTAATCCGTAGAGGCTCAAAACCAGGGTGTTGCGCATGACCAGCAAAAAGTTTGGGGAATCAAAAAAACGCCGGAAATTGTATAATCCGACCCAGGGGCTGCCCCACACCCCCTGCCGGGGAGCAAAACGCTTAAAGGCCATGAGGATACCGTAGATCGGTATATAGTTGAATATCACCACATACACAAAGGGTATGAGCAACAAAATATACAAATACCGGGCATTCAGAATTCTCCGCCCCAGGGTGATCTTGTGTACCAATGGGCGGACCGCCCCTTTTTCAGTTACATAGGCCATGGGAGACTCCATAACGGTGAGGATTCCGCCATGGCATAGAATATCTACACGGCGGGATTAAACAGAAAATGAAAAATCGTTGAATTATACGGTAAAATGCGTGTGTGTATGGGGG
>JAITJW010000182.1 GCA_031278715.1 Treponema sp.
GGCCGGCGTAGTGCCGCTCCGATCCGGTCCGGTCTATGCGGCGGCGGATCCGTTCCCGCACAAAGGCCACCAGCCGTTCCCGGCGGCGCTCGTGGGTCCGCCAGAGTTCCTCATCGGAAATCCGGTCCATCCGGTCCCAAATGTCAAGATCGGTGGGTTCTTCCTCAAAATGGGGTCCAAAATAGCGGTCCAAAAGGTCTACCATGCCGCTGGACACCCAGGTCCGGGGGTGGACTCCGTTGGTAACGTGGTGGATGGGTACCTCGTCCAGGGGAAGCCCCGGCCACAGGCCCTTCCACATCATCCGGGAAACATCCCCGTGGAGTTTGGCGACGCCGTTGGCATAGGCCGCCAGTTTAAGGGCCAATACGGTCATGCAGAAGGTTTCGCGGTCATCATTGGGGTTCTCCCGGCCCAGAGCCAGGAAGTCCTTCCAGGAAATCCCCAGGATCTGGGGCCAGGAGCGCATGTACTTATCCAAAAGGGCAATGTCAAAACGCTCGTTTCCCGCGGGGACCGGGGTATGGGTGGTAAAGATATTGGTGGGCCACACCGCTTCCCGGGCCTCCGCAAAGCTCAGGCCCCTGTCCCCCATCACTTCCCGGATCCGTTCTAAGCCCATAAAGGCCGCGTGGCCTTCGTTCATGTGGGTGGCGGCAGGGTTAATGCCCAATGCCCGCAGGGCCCGGATGCCCCCTATCCCCAGGAGGATCTCCTGCTGTATCCGGGTTTCTTTGTCGCCGCCGTAGAGGGCGGCGGTAACGTTCCGGATATCCGGCGGATTCTCCTCGATGTTCGTGTCCAGGAGGAACAGGGAAGAACGGCCTACTTTAACTTCCCAAATTTGGGCCACTGCCTGACGGCCCGCCAGATCAACGGTTATCTTGATGGGGTTCCCGTCCTTGCCGGTCCGCCGTTCTACCGGCATGTTGTACCAGTCATTTTCCGGGTAACTTTCCTGCTGGAAGCCGTCGGCGTTCAGGACCTGCTTAAAGTAGCCCTGCCGGTAGAGAAGTCCCACCCCCACCAGGGGAAGCCCCATGTCGGAGGATGTCTTCATGTGATCGCCGGAGAGGATCCCCAGGCCCCCGGAATAGATGGGCAGGGATACATCCATACCGTATTCCATGGAGAAGTAGGCTACCACTTCCTTCTTGGCACCGCGGTACCAGGTATCCCCCTTCTTATACCGCTGAAACCGGTCGTACACATCTTTAAGGGCGGCCAGATACGAATCGTCCTTGGCTGCCAGGGTAAGCCGCTCCGGGCTTACCATGCCCAGGGCTTTGATGGGGCTTTGCTGGGACTTCAGCCATGCGTCATAATCGAGTCTGATAAAAAGCTGGACCGCATCGTAATTCCATGAAAGCCAGAGATTGCGGGCTATCTCTTCCAGGGGTTTTAATGGGGTGGGAAGTCTTGGTTTAACGGTATACGTGGAAATATTCATGATTTAAGCTTATGCTTGCGGGGAATATATGTCAACGAGGACTTGCAGGAAGGTGTAAAGCCGCCTGTTTGCCCCTAATGCAGGCCAAAGCGCTCCGAAAGTTCCTTGATGTGGCTGCCAATAAAGATGGCGCCGTAGCAGGTAAGAACCGCTCCGATGGTGATCCCCAGGGGAAGCAGATAAGAAGAGCTTTCCCGGACGGCAGCTTTTATAAAATCCATTCCAAAAAAGGAACTTGACAGGGAAAAAAGCAGGATAAAGCCTGTAACCACCCAGAATCGAAGGGATACGCCCTCTGTTTCGTCGTAGATTCCGTCCAGCCCTTCTTCGGCGTCAAACAGCGCCGGATTTTCGGCCTCCAGCCGGGCCATTACAGCATCGGCAAAATCGGCGCCGGGGGGTAGAAAATCGTTCCGTAAGACAGCTTGAACAAGGCGAAAGCGCTCAAGTTCCCGGGCGCACTGGGGGCAGAACAGGCAATGCAGCCGGATTTGCAGGCGGAACAGCAGGGGCAGATCGGCCATCCTGGAAAATTCATATACTCTGTCAAATAAATCATCACATCTCATTCAATGCCCCCCTGGGCAATCCCTTTCAACTTCTCCCGAAGCAGTTTTTTTGCCCTAAACACATGGGATTTTATGGTGTTCACCGGGAATCCCGTAATCAGCCCGATCTCCTGATAGGATCGGTCATAAAAAAAATACATATCCACACAAATCCGGTAGCGTTCGGGGAGTTCCCCCACCGCTTCCAGCACCGCGTCCCGGGCAATGTCCCGAACCAGTTTCCGTTCCGGGGTATCTCCGTCTATAACTATATCTCCCTCCACCAGGCTGTGGTACTCTTTCCGCCGGGTTATCTCGTTTACCGCCGTATTATAGGCAATGCTGTAAAGCCAGGTTGAAAAGCGGGACCGGCCCTCAAAACGGGAAAGGCTGCGGTAAACTTTAAGGAACACCTCCTGCACAAAGTCGGAAATATCCTCGCGGTTGCGAAAGAAGCTCCGGCCCATGTTGTACACCGCCTTTTGATGCCGGGTTACCAGGTAACGAAAAAGATCTCTCTCACCGGAGACCACCCGGCCGGCAATGAACAGATCGTCCGCTTCTTCCGCCGTCCCTTCCGGTAGAAAACCATCTGTCATGGCGCCTTGTGGCGGTGATTTATCCCATAATAGATTAAAAGTCCCGCGCCAATAGAAAGGGGAATGAGCCCCCCCAGGAGCCCATAGGCTGAAGCCCGAACAATAAGCAAGAAAACGGTTAACGTAACTCCAACGGAGCTTAGGAGCAGACCCGCCAACAGGCTGAAGGAAAGAAGATCGAACCGGGGCGGGGCGTACTGACCGGCCTTGATAAGCAGGTCTTTATGCCGGTAATTCCAAAGGAGGTAAAAAAATATCACCACCGAACCCAGCACGATCCCCACGATGGGAATAAGGGCAATAATTACTTCGGCAGCAGCCGATACCGGCGCCATAGGTTCTCTCCTTTCATTCTGACAATAATAGTATAAAGCGTCATTCTATACTATTACCACCTTTTCATCCAGATTAAGACACCGTTGCAGGATTTTTTGTTGCAGAAGATCGTCGGTCCTGTCATGAGCTGGCGGCGGGTTGGGAGTCTCCGGCTGCCTGAGCAGTTTATTGGCAGGCGTATACCTGACCTGTTCTATTTGATAGAATCCCGCTATGAGTAATAACGTATATGCAGCGGGGGAAACGGTCCGGGAGGCGCTTAACGCCGTTGCCGCCCGGCGGATTATCATCCTTGACGGGGCTATGGGCTCCCTGATCCAAAGTTACCACCTTACGGAAGAGGATTTCCGGGGGGAACGTTTTGCCGGGCATCCGGTGAAGCTTCTGGGCTGTAACGATCTCCTCTGTCTTACCCGGCCGGAACTGATCAGCCGTATTCACGAAGAGTACCTTAAAGCCGGGGCGGATATTACCAAGACTTGTAGTTTCAACGCTACAGCTGTTTCCCTGGAACATTTTGGCCTTAAAGACTTTGCCTATGAAATAAGCCGGGCCGCGGCGGCGCTGGCCCGGAAGGTGGCGGATGAGTTTTCCGTGCCCGGTAAACCCCGCTTTGTGGCGGGAAGCATGGGTCCTACGGCGAAAAGCGGGAGTCTTTCTCCGGATATCAACAAGCCCGAAACGCGGGCTATTACCTGGGAAGAACTGGCTGCCGCCTACTATGACAACGCCCGTGGTCTCCTGGACGGCGGGGCGGATATTCTGCTGCTGGAAACGATTTTCGACACCCTTAACGCCAAGGCTGCGATTTTTGCCATCAATAACCTGTGCGAGGAACGGCGCCTGGATCTGCCGCTTATGATCTCCGCCACTGTGGCAAGCGCCGCGCCGGCCGGGGGCCGTATCCTTGCCGGTCAAACCCTGGGGGCCTTCTGTGTCTCCGTGGCTCATGCCAAACCCTGGGCGCTGGGGCTTAACTGTTCCTTTGGGGCGGAGACGCTTAAATGCCACGTGGCGGACCTGGGGGCCCTTTCCCTGCAGTTTGGCGGGTCATGGCTTATCAGCGCCCACCCCAACGCCGGGCTGCCCAACCAGCTTGGCGCCTATGACGAAAGTCCTGAATCCATGATGTCAAAAATGGAACTGTACTTTAAGGAAGGGCTGGTCAATATCGCCGGGGGCTGCTGCGGTACTACCCCCGCCCACATCGCCGCCCTGGCGGAGGCCGCAAAGCGCTACCCTCCCCGTATTCTCCCCCGGTCTGCGCTTCCCGCCACCCGGTTGTCCAGTCTGGTGGACTTTGCCCTTGGGAAGGGGCCCTGCCTGATTGGGGAGAGGACCAATGTGGCGGAAAACCGGGAATTCCTTAGCTACATTCAAGAGGGAAACTACGACGATGCCCTGGCGGAGGCCGGCGGGATGATCGGGGAGGGGGCTTCCATTATTGATGTCTGCATGGACGACGCCCTGTTGGACGGGGAACAGGCCATGAGGAATTTCCTCAACTTTATTCCGCAAGACCCGGAAATTGCCAGAACCCCTGTCATGATCGACAGCTCCTGCTGGAGCGTAATTGAGGCGGGCCTTGCCTGTGTCCAGGGGAAGTGCCTGGTGTACTCCATCAGCCTCAGGGAGGGCCCGGACGAGTTCCTGCGACGGGCCGGTAGTATCCGTTCCCGCGGCGCGGCGGCGGTAGTAACGCTGTTCGATGAACGGGGCCCTGCGCCGGATTATGAGCGAAAAATTGAGATATGCCGCCGGTCCTGGCAACTTCTCCGGGATTCGGATTTTCCGGCCCAGGACATTGTCTTCGATGCCGGGGCGCCCGGAGGAATTGTGGAACATGACCTCCGCGTCCGGGACTTTATCCGTAGCTGCGCGTGGATTCGGGACAACTGTCCGGGCGCCCAGATATTGGGTGTGTTGGGCGGCCTCTCGAAACTCAGCGCCGGCTTTGGGGAACCCGAACAGGTCCAAAAAGCCATAACCGGGGTGTTCCTTAAGCACGCCGCCGACTCAGGGCTTAGCCTGGCCCTTGTAAACCCCGCCTCCCTTATCCCCTGCGAGGATATTGACAGCGCGCTGCGCGAATCGGTAGAAAACATGTTCTTTAACTGAACCCCCGCCTGAGCCCGCCGCCGGCTGTAAACAGCCGGGCGGACACCGGCCCCTTTCACTCAGCCTTTCACTCAGCGGGGAAGGAAAAAGGCCCCCAGTGCTTCCGCCACCAAGAGGTGTCCCTTTGCCGAGGGATGATTCACGTGGGATAAAAGTCCCACAAGGTCTTCGTTTTTGCGTACCTGTTCACGGAAAACAGCAAAGCTGTCGGCCAGGCCTACACCGTACCTGTCCGCCAGCCTGCGTATCTGCGCGGCGTGGTCTTCAAGCTGTTTCCAGTTTTCATCCCTGGTAAAATAGGAACGATCCCAGGTTGGGGTAAGAAGAATAACCTTGCATCCCCTTTCCAGGGCAGCCTCGATCATGGACCGCCAGGCTTTTTCCGCTTCCGCAAGTCCGGCGCCGCGGTCGTTTAATCCGTAATCCACCGTTACCAGATCCGGTTTATGGCAGAGTACATCTTCCACAAAGCGGGCCGCCCCGGCTGGGGAGGCTTCACCCCCAATGGCCGTAACAATAACATTTACCACCGCAAAGGGAAAACGTTCTGTAATAATACGGTGCAAGCGGGCCGGATACGCTTCCCTGCTGTTTACATAGGGGGTGGCAAAATACCCCGCCGGAACGCTGTGGCCGTGGCACACAATATTTACCGTTCTGTTGTCGGGCCACTCTACGGCCATTGCATCAAGGATAGCGTCAAGGTAATGAATAGAATCGGCAATCATGGGGACTCCGGTTTTAAGAAATTTGGCCGGCCAACAGGCCGGCCTGGTTCATAAATTTTTAGGCTGCTGTTCCAAAAATCTTATCTGGTCCGTTTCCACTCGTCAACCTGGCGCTGGGCTTCGGCAATGATCCGGTCAAAACCGTTGGCCCGCAGTTCCGCCAGGGCCTGGGGAACCACCACATCGGGGTTCGCCGCGCCGGTGAACAGTTCGGCTGTAAAACGATCCCATACCACGGTACAGTTAGAAAATTCGTTCTGAACCGGCGTCCGGTCAAAGGCGAAACCGAAGACACTCGAAATTTTCGCCTGCTCGTTGAGCTGCCGTACCTCGTCCCAGGGGTTGGGGATGCCGTGGGTGGTGGACATGATGAAGAAGGTGGCCTGCTGATAGGCTGCCATACTCCAACTGGTGGTGAGTTTACGGATGGTAGCTGGGGTAACATACTCAAAATCCTGCCCTTCAATGCCGTAGGCCAGCATGTCCCGCAGTTTCCGGTCTGTATTGGCCAGTTCCAGGAATTTCAAACCCGCTTCCACGTTCCGGGAATTGGCACTGATGCCATTGTAGGCCAGGATCGTATCGGTGGTGTACACCGGCCCGTATTCCAGGTTGGACACGGCGTGTTCCCAGCCCTGGTTGACGGCCCAGGAATCGTCCCAGGCTAGGCTCCAACCCTGTCCCAGAATTATGGCCGGATTTTTGGGAGCCTCGCTAAGTACCGGCGCGTCAGGGTTGATGATCCCATCCTGGTACCAGCGGTGGAAGTAGCGGAGGTATTCCACAAATTCGGGGTCCTCCAGCATATTCACCACTCTGGTGTTGGGGTCGGAAAATTTGACGCCGATAATATTCATCCCAAAAGACTGATCGTAGTCCAGCATATAAAGGAAACGACCGTTGGGCTCACCATTACTGGAGCCGTGGATCGGGTAGAACCGGGCCCCTTCGCCCGCCTTGATGGTCCGCAGGGCCTTGTCGTAATCGGCTATCGTCTTCATGCTGTTAACGTCGATGTTGTACTTTCGGACTAGCGCCTCGTTCCACATAACGTAGTGGGCGGCGGCAGAATCCTTGTAGGTGGGAACCCCGTAGATCCGGCCACTGACCTTGAAGCCGTCCCACAGGGCCTGGGGGATAATCCGGGTAAGGCCGGGATACTTGGGGATGGAATCGGTAATGTCCGCGAAGACTCCCCGCCGGGCCCAGTCGTAATAGTTAGCGCCCAGGAGGGACCACATATCCCAGTATTCGCCTGAGTTCATCATCGTCGTCTGCCGGATAGTAACATCGCCCCAGCCGAACCACTTAAACTCCACCTTCACGCCGATTTTCGATTCGGTATAGTCGTTGATGACCTTCTGCCCCTCTGCAAGATTGGGCGGTGGATCGCCAATGAGCCACCACTCAAACGTAGGAACACTGCCGGTTCCCGCCTGATTTGTCCCGCGGGCGTAGATCGCCGCAGTTAGACTGAACAGCACCATTGCAACTAAAAGAATCCGGTTTTTCATACCAAATTCCCCCTTAGAAAAAAATACTTTCTAATCGGATCCCCGGTCAAACGAGACGGATAACATCCGTCCGGCAGACTGGATAAAGACTTAACCCTTTACCGATCCGATTGTAAGTCCTGAAACAAAATACCGCTGGAAAAACGGATAGGCGCAGGCAATGGGCAGCACAATAATTACCACCACCGCCATCCGCGCCGCTTCCTGGGGTATTCGCGCCAGTTGCTCGGCGTAGTTTACCCCCAGTATGGGGGCCAGCTTCGCCAACTGCTGAATATCCGCAAGGATCTTATTGAGCAGGGCCTGGAGCGTGTACAGGTTCCGATTGTCCAGGTACAGCATGGCCTGAAACCAGTCGTTCCAATACCCAAAACTCATAAAAAGCCCGATAGTGGCGATGACCGGCAGCGACAGGGGCAGGATGATGCGAAAGAAAATAAGGAACTGGCTTGCCCCGTCGATCTTCGCCGATTCGATTACCGAATCGGGAATATTGGTACGGAAGAAGGTCCGGCAGATAATAACATTGAAGGAAGAAACGCTCAGGGGCAGGATCAGTACCCAGAGGGTATTTTTAAGGCGCAGAAGCTGACCTATGACGAAGTACGAAGCCACCAGGCCCCCGCCGAATACCATGGGGATGAACACCAGCCAGGTGTAGAACTTCTTTAGTTTATACTCGGGCCGGGAGAGGGCGTAACCCATGGTGGTATTGAGGATGATCCCGATTAGGGTTCCCAGCACCGTTACCAATACCGACATGCCCAGGGCGCGCAGAATCAGGGTACGCTGGTCGATAAGGTACTTATAGCCTTCAAATGAAATGGAACGGGGTATCAACTGGTAGCCGTATTCGTAAATGGCACTCTCCGGGGAAAGGGAAATTGAGAGGACCAGTAGAAAAGGGATAATGCACATTAGCGAAAAACTTAGAAGGATGATATGAAAAATGATATTCGTTACCGGCTTTATCTGGGTAAACTGCAGTATGCCGCTTTTCCGCCGGGCATAGCGGGCAACGTGTCTAGCTTCTTGTTTATCTCGCATGGAACCCCCTAGATCATCGCCAGATCGGTGTCAATTTTATTGACAATCCAGTTTGCCGTGAGAATCAGGATGCAGCTTAAAACCGACTGCAAAAATGCCGCGGCGGAAGCCATGCCGATGGTGGATTTTTGCAACTGCTGGTACACGTACACATCAATCGTGTAAACTACATCAAAAATGGCCCCTGAATTACGGGGCACCTGGAAGAAAAGGCCGAAATCTGAACGGAAGAGGCCCCCCACCGCGATGATCAGCATAAGTACGATAAGCCGCTTCAGAAGGGGCAGGGTAATGTACCAGATCTGCTGTATCTTGGTGGCCCCGTCGATGATCGCCGCCTCAAAAACCGATTTATCCATCGCGGTAATAGCGGCCAGGTAGAGGATCATACCGTTGCCAAGTCCTTTCCACTGGCTGGTAAGCACCAGGAAGGGGGGCCAAAAACCCCGTTCCCGGTACCAAAACACCCGTTCCAGGCCCAGCCTGACCATAATGTCGTTCACTATCCCCATATCGTAGCTTAGAAAACCCAAAACCAGGGCGGAAACCACCACCCAGGAGAGAAAATAGGGAAAGAACATAAGGGTCTGGTATAGTTTCGCCATGCCTTTTTGCCGCAGTTCGCTGACAATCAGGGCAAAAATAACGGGAAGGACGATACCGCAGATGATCAACACCGTGCTGTACAGCAGGGTATTGCGAATAATGAACCAAATATCGGTACCACTGAAAAGAAACTTGAAGTTATCCAGACCCACCCAGGGGCTGGTAATAAGGCTGTTCAGGAAACCGCCGTTAATTCGATAATTGATAAAGGCAATAAAGATGCCAAACATGGGCAGGTAACAAAACAGGACGTACCAAATTACCGTGGGCAGGGTAAGAATGGTTATGTGTGTATCGTCTCTGGTCCAGGTTTTTTTAATTGACTGGCCGCCCTGGGACCGGTAATTCCTAGTATTCTTATCGGGGGGGGGGGGGGGGGGGGGCTAATTAAAATTAAAAAAAAAAAAACAAGATTTA
>JAITJW010000211.1 GCA_031278715.1 Treponema sp.
CGGGCGTCCTCAGCGGCGGCGAACCGCCGGGCTGCCTCGGCTGCGGCCCGGCGCCGGGCTTCCTCAGTCGCTGCCAAACGCCGGGCTTCCTCAGCGGCGGCCAGTCGCTGCGCTTCGTCAGCAGCGGCCAAACGCCGGGCTTCCTCAGCGGCGGCCAGGCGCCGGGCTTCCTCGGCGGCCAGTCGGCGGGCTTCCTCAGCGGCAGCCAAACGCCGGGCTTCCTCAGTAGCGGCCAGTCGCCGGGCTTCCTCGGCGGCCAGTCGTTGCGCTTCCTCAGCGGCCAGGCGCTGCGCTTCCTCGGCAGCGGCCCGGCGCCGGGCTTCTTCCTCAGCGGCTTTTTCCTCCACTTTGGTATAGGCTGCCACCATCCCCAGAATTTGGAGGAACCGCTCACCGGAAACCTTTAGCGCGGGGTCCCGTTGACCGGGGATCAATTTAAGGTAATCGAGTTCCCGAAACGCATAACGGGAACCCGGAAACAGAGTATAAAGGAACGACCCTTTGATTTCAAAGGCTCCCATGATCAGGCTACAGAGTTCGCCCAATCTAATCGGGCGGCCCGCTTCCACATTTTTCGGCAGCCAGCCCCGCTCCAGGGCCAGATCATAGGCCGTACCGGTATCCGCCCCTTCATTCGTCATTACATTTGCAACAACAAGGACAAAACGGCTTGCCTGATCAAAACTCACTTCCCGTGTCTCAAGAAGCAGATCCATCTCCCGGGCAGTCTGGGCGTAAAGGAGAGACGTAAAAAAGACAAAGCACCATACCAAGCCCCATTTCATTGTAATCAGGCAATCTCCTCAAGTCAAAAAGAGTTTATTACGGAAGACAGTTTTTTTCAATAAACGCATAGAACATCGAGACTTTCCCAAAAGAGGCTGTTCCAAAACTAACCGAGTTTTGGGAATGGCTCTATATGCTCATACTTTGTGAAAAGCCTCCGGTCGCCAGGGATTTTGCGGGGGCCCTCAGATGCGTGCGGCAAAGTGGAAGGCGAAGGGCCTGGAGAGGTCTGGAACTATCCCCGGACATGGTTTCCCGGTCCTGGGAGTTTGATCCGGACCCTGGTCTGTCAGCCCTTAACCTGAAAAAATTCGATGATCTCGTTGTCCGGCCCCAGGACAAAGGCAATACAAGCCGCCATCGTCCCCAGTTGTACATCGCCGGGGGCTGTCTGTGAAACCGCCCCAGCTTTAAGCGCCGTATTGTAAGCGGCCCGTGCGTCAGCGGTACGGAGCGCTACATGGGCCCAACGGGCGTTGCGCTCTTCCTCCCCGTTTCCCCGGGGGATAATCTCGATGACTGCGTTACCTCCCAGATCGACCAGGTAAATGGTCTTGCCGCTGTCCCCCATAGGAAAACTAAACGCCACCGTTCCTCCTAAGCCCCTGGTGTAGAAGTCCAGGCTTTTTTCCGTGTCCTTAACCCACAAACCGATGTGATGAAACCCATTGAACTGCATAAACCTCTCCTCAATTATTATGCTGTTATCATAAAACTTAAACCCGGTTTAGCCCAGTCCTGTGCCGGTAATTTTCAGTTTCAAGAATGGACAGAATCTGTCCGTTAGTGGTCTGCGCCGGGGTTCCGTGCGTAGTGGACAAGGGTAACCAGGAAACCGGCGCCCAGGAGACAGATGTTGAGGACGAAGGGGAGGACGCGGGACTGTTCGGAGAGAAAACCGCCGATCCAGCCAAAGGGGGATGTAACAAACATGATGATCATGTGCTGGATCGCCATGACCCGTGCCCGCTCCCCGGCGTTGACGTGGAGGGCGACCAGGGATTCGGCAAGCATGGACAGGATACCGAAACCAAAACCGTCGAAAAACAGGGAAACACAGAGGACAACATAGGTAAGGGCCCCTGTTGTGGGGGTGGAGATCAGCAGGGTCTGGCCTATCATATAACTGGCAAAACCCAGGAGCAGGGGAACTTTAAGGACTACCCTGGTGATATGGGGGATAACCAGAAAGAAAAAGGCCAGGGCGATAAGGGAACGGAGCATGGGGAAAAAGGGCAATAGGGAATCGGGAACCCCCAGCCGTTTGCTGGCGATAACCTGCCAAAAGGTTGTGTTGATCATCCCTACGGCGCCGACCAGGGCGGTGATGGTAAGGGAAAAAATAGTTCCCTTGGACCGTCCGATGATCCGCAGCACGCCGCCGTAACCGCCGATAAGGGAGAAGATACTCTTCCCCCTGGTTTCCCGCATGCGGACTACGCCGGTCCGGGTTTCCCTGGAAAAGGTGTACAGTATAACTATTTTGGCGGTCATTACGACAAAGGCGTTGGTATAGAGGATCCTGATGGCGGGTACCAGGGTAAACCGGGATACCAGAATGGAGGATATGGGGGCGAACAGTGCGGAAAGCTGACCGCATACGATGATCAGCGAATAGATGCGGGTAATTTGGCTTTTTTCGGCGTCCTCCACAAGGAGGCAGTCCCAGGAATTGGTGGGTACTTTCATGGCGCCGTTAAACAGGGCAGCGACAAAGAAAAACCAGAAATTTTCCGCCCTGATCCAGATAAGGCAGGGAATACTCCAGGCCAGAAGATCAAAGAACGCCGTAGTCCTGCGGCGGCCCAGCTTATCGGTAATGGGGCCGCTTAAAAACGCGAAAACCACCTGGGAGAGCATGTACACCGTGGCGATAAATCCGATTTCCGTATCTTTAAGGCCCAGGGCGATCATGTAGACCGACGCGTAAGGCAGGCAGAGGTTCATGGAAAGGCCCCACAGGGGCTCTGTATACACGCAGGCCCGCTGATTTCCCTGCAGGCCCACAAACGTTTTAATTAGGGGATTATTCATTCTGCAAGGCCCGCAGAGGTTTTCTGCGGGCCTTTACTCAAACACGAGGCAGTTCAGTCGTTATCGCCGCCGGGATCGTCATCCCATGTGTACGATACCGGCGCCGTGTCGTCAAAACTGTTGACCGGAGTCTCGGAGCTGGAAACCGGCAGGAACGTATCAATAGGCTGTTCCAGTTCGACCGGTTTTTTAACAGCGTTCTTTGAACCGGCGGGCCGTCCTCTCTTTCCGGGGGTTTTCTTTTCGGCGGCGGCTTTGGTGGCGGGCCGTCCGGGTTTTTTCGCGGCGCCGGTCTTTGTGGCCGTCTTCTTTGCAGCGGCAGCTTTGGCGGCGGGTCGTCCGGGCTTTTTCGCGGCGCCGGTCTTTGCAGCCGTTGTCTTCTTGGCAGCGGCAGCTTTGACGGCGGGCCGTCCGGGCTTTTTCGCGGCGCCGGCCTTTGCCGTCGTCTTCTTGGCAGCCGTCGTCTTTGCAGCCGTCGTCTTTACAGCCGTCTTCTTGGCGGCGGCAGCTTTGGCGGCGGGTCGTCCGGGCTTTTTCGCGGCGCCGGCCTTTGCCGTCGTCTTGGCGGCCGTCTTTTTGGCAGACGTCGTCTTTGCAGACGTCGTCTTTGCAGCCGTCTTCTTGGCGGCGGCAGCTTTGGCGGCGGGTCGTCCGGGCTTTTTCGCGGCGCCGGTCTTTGTGGCCGTCTTGGCAGACGTCGTCTTGGCAGACGTCTTCTTCTCGGCGGCGGCTTTGGCGGTGGTCCGGCCCGGTTTTTTTGCAGCGGCAGGTTTCGTTACCGCCGCTTTAGCGGTAGTCTTCCTGGCGGCCGGCTTTTTAGCCGTTTTCTTCTCAGTGTCACTCATCGACTGTACCTCCCTTTGGAGTTTGGATTTGTTTTTCCCGGTTCCCGGCCCGGCAGCGGAATTAGTCCCGGCGGCTGCGGTAACCTTGGAATTATTTATCACCGCCTGCGCTCCGGCAAGACGCGCCAGGGGCACACGGAATGGTGAACATGAAATGTAACTTAAACCAACACGGTAGCAGAAATCAATGGTTTGAGGATCTCCCCCGTGCTCTCCGCATATTCCTATTTTGAGTTCCGGTTTTACGGCCCTTCCTTCGCCGATGGCGAAACGTATTAAATCGCCAACCCCCTCCTCATCAATCGACTTAAAGGGGTCCACATCCAGTACCTGTTTTTCAAGGTACGTGGGGAGGAACGAGGCTACATCATCCCGGCTGAAGGCAAAGGTCATCTGCGTAAGATCGTTGGTACCAAAACTGAAGAAATCCGCGTAGCGGGCGATATGTCCCGAACGGATTGCCGCACGGGGGACTTCGATCATCGTGCCGATATGAACCGCGGGTAAACTAAGGCCCTCGGTTTCAAACACCCGCTGCAGTACGGCTTCCGCGTTGGGACGCAGTAATTTCAGCTCCCGCGCGGTTACGACGATGGGGATCATGATCTCCGGTTCCACCGGGATATTCTGCCTGACACAGTCCAGGGCGGCCAGGGCAATGGCCTCTACCTGCATGTCGTAAATTTCGGGATAGGTAATGGCAAGACGGCAGCCCCGGTGTCCCAGCATGGGGTTTGCCTCGTGGAGTTTTTCGATCTTGGGCTGTAATTCTTCCGCCTTAAGCCCCAGATGGGCGGCCAGTTCCTCAATTTCTTCCGGGGTATGGGGTACAAATTCGTGAAGCGGCGGATCCAGCAGGCGGATAGTTACGGGACGGCCCTCCATAGCCTTAAAGATGCCGAAGAAATCCTGCCGCTGCAGGGGAAGTATTTTAGCAAGCTGAAGCCGCCGTTCCTCTTCAGTATCCGCCACGATCATCGCGCGGAAGTGGATAAGTTTTTCTTTGTCAAAGAACATGTGTTCCGTGCGGCAGAGCCCCACACCTTCGGCCCCGAAGGCAAAGGCCCGCTTGGCGTCTTCGGGCTGATCGGCGTTGGTCCTGACTTTGAATCCCCTGATCTTTCCCCGCCGGGAAGATTCCCGCACCTTGTCGCACCAGTCAAGAAAGGTACTCATCTCCGCGGAAATTTCCGGCGCTGAAAGGGGGAGTTTACCATCGTATATGTCTCCGGTGGAGCCGTCAATGCTGATCCAGTCCCCTTCGTTAAAAATTTTATTGCCGATACGGGCCGTATTATCAATTACCGATACTTCCTTGGCCCCCACCACGCAGGGTATTCCCATTCCCCGCGCCACCACCGCGGCGTGACTGGTCATGCCGCCGGTAGAGGTAAGTACGCCCTGGGAAACTACCATGCCGCCAATATCTTCCGGGCTGGTGTCTTTGCGCACGAGCAGTACTTTTTCCCCCCGCGTGTGCCAGCTTTCGGCGTCCAGGGCAGTAAAAACTATTCTTCCGGCGGCAGCGCCGGGGGACGCGTTAAGTCCCCTGGTTATAGGCTGGGCGTCTTGAAGGGCCGCGGGGTCTATCATCGGGTGGAGCAGTTGATCCAAATGGATGGGGCTGACCCGGAGAATAGCGGTGTTTTTGTCAATGAGTTTTTCATGCACCATGTCAATGGCGCAGCGTACCGCGGCGGCTCCTGATCGTTTGCCGTTTCGGGTCTGCAAAATATAAAGAACCCCCTGCTGTACGGTAAATTCCATATCCTGCATATCCCGAAAATGATTTTCCAGCCGGTCTTTAATATCCACCAGTTGCCGGTATATCTCCGGGTTTCTTTGGGCCAGGGTGGCGATTTTTTCCGGGGTACGGATACCGGCCACTACGTCCTCACCCTGGGCGTTCATCAGATATTCGCCGTAAAATTCGTTGACCCCCGTGGAAGGATCGCGGCTAAAGCAGACGCCGGTACCGGAATCCTCACCGAAATTCCCGAATACCATGGACTGAATATTGACGGCTGTCCCTTTAAGGCTTCTGATTTCATTCAAAGCCCGGTACCGGATGGCCCTGTCGTTCATCCAGGAACCGAAAACGGCGCGGATTGAACCCCATAACTGATCAAGGGGATCCTGCGGGAAATCAATGCCCGTTTCATGGCGCACGATTTCTTTGTAGGTGGCTGCCAGTTCTTCAAGATCAGCGGCGCTTAATTCCGTATCAAGGCTTATGCCCTGTATTTTTTTTCGATTGGCAATGGCCCCCTCAAATAATTCATGGGGAACTTCCATGACCACATCGCCGTACATCTGAATAAAACGGCGGTACGCGTCCCAGGCGAAACGGGGATTACCTGTTTTTTTTGCAAGGCCCCGCACCGCGTTGTCGTTCATGCCCAAATTCAGGATCGTGTCCATCATGCCGGGCATGGAAACCGCTGCGCCGGAACGAACCGATACCAAAAGGGGGTCCTGAGCGTCCCCAAGTTTTTTGCCCATGATCTTTTCAAGTCTGGCAAGGCCGGCAAGCACTTCATCTTCAAATCCGGGGGGGAAATTCCCCTGGTTTTCGTAATATGCGGCGCAGATGGCGGTGGAAATGGTAAATCCCGGGGGGACCGGAATACCTAAACTGGTCATTTCCGCAAGGTTGGCGCCCTTGCCGCCAAGTATCTCTTTCATAGCGGCATTGCCCTGGGCTTTGCCGTTTCCAAAAAAATAAACGCTTTTCGATCCGGTTTTTAGCTTCCTCAAATTTTTCTCCTTACATCACTTCTTATAATATACATAAATTAAAAATAATGAAAGTGGAAAATAAAAAAAATGTCAATCGACAGACCTTCAAAACATCTTTAACCCTGTTTTTGGCATGTGCGGTACGTTGTATGCGCCGGCCTTCCAACGCGATGGCTTCACAGTTTTCGTTTCCCGTTCTAAAATAAAACAAATAGGGTCCGGTTCGTGTTACCGGGCCGTGTAGCCGCCTGCACGGCAGGCAGAAATGGAGGGGAATGGTACATGAATTATTCGGAATTACCGATTTACAAGCACAAAAATTTGATACTTGAGGCGCTGGAAACAAGCCAGGCAGTGGTAGTGGAAAGTCCCACGGGTTCGGGAAAAACCACCCAGCTTCCGGTGATACTGTACGAAGCGGGGTATTCAAAAAACGGTATTATCGGCGTAACCCAGCCACGGCGGATCGCCGCCCTGTCGGTAAGTGAATTTATTGCCCGTCAGCAGGGGGGTACGCTGCCGGGACTTGTAGGGTACAAGATACGTTTTGAGGACAAGACCGTTCAGGATACGAAAATCAAGATTATGACCGATGGAATTCTGCTTCAGGAAATGAAACTTGATCCCTGGCTTTCAAAATACGGTCTTTTAGTGGTGGATGAAGCCCATGAACGGAGCCTTAATATTGATTTTATCCTGGGGCTGCTGAAGCGGATTCTGGAAGCCCGGCGGGATTTTAAGGTGATCGTCTCTTCCGCCACCATCAACGCGGAGGTTTTTTCCGAATATTTCGGCGAATGTCCGGTGGTAAAAATTGACGCGGTAACATACCCTGTTACGCTGATCTACGATCCTCCGGTTTTGAAAGACGATAGCGGCGGTTTGGCGGTCCAGGAACTCCTGATTAACAAGATCGGCACGATAATTCAGCGTTTTATAAGTGAAAAACGGGAGGGGGATCTGCTGGTTTTTCTTCCCGGTGAAAAAATAATCAAGGATTGTATAAAAAGCCTTGCGCTGAGTCCCATAGGACCGTACCTTCACCTTGTTCCCCTTTACGGCAGATTGGGCAAGGAAGAACAGGAGCGGGTTTTTGACGATCCTCCCAGGGGTAAAACCAAGGTAGTGGTAAGCACCAATATCGCCGAAACATCGTTGACGATTGACGGTATTACCGGGGTAATTGATTCGGGGCTTTCCAAACTGAATTACTACAACCCCCGGAGTTTTGCATCCAGCCTTGTGGAGGCGCCCATATCAAAAGCATCGGCAAATCAGCGAAAAGGCAGGGCCGGACGTACCAGGGAGGGAAGCTGTTACCGGCTTTACACCCGTAAAGACTTTGAAAACCGTCCTCTTTTTACCACGGAGGAGATTTTTCGTACGGATTTATCCGAAGTGGTACTCCGGATGGCGGAATTGGGACTTTCCAATTTTGAGGAATTCGATTTTATTTCTCCTCCCGGCAGGGAGGGTTTAACGGCTGCTATCGAGACTCTTAATTTGCTTGAAGCTCTGGAAGAGGACCGGACTCTTTCAAAAACCGGTAAAATGATGACCGAATTCCCGCTGGCCCCCCGGCAGTCGCGGATCATCGTGGAAGCTGTGCTGCGGTATCCCCAGGTTCTGCGGGAAACGCTGATCGCCGCGGCTTTTCTTTCTACCCAGAGTCCTTATCTGCTGCCTCCGGGGGAAGAAATGGACGCCCGGCGGGCCCACCACAGTTTCCGGGACAACCGGGGGGACTTCGTTTCTTACCTCAAACTCTTTACGAGTTACCTTGACGCCTCCAACAAAGTCCGCTTTTGCGAAAAAAATTACCTTGACGAGCGGGCTATGAGAGAAATTGCCAATGTGGTTACGCAGTTGGAGGAGATTGTATCGGCCTTAAAGGTCCCCATCCTTTCCGGCGGAGACCCGGACGACTACCTTTGCTGTGTAGCCCGCGGGATGATCCAGTTTGTCTGTGTCCGGGAGGGCCGGGAAACGTACCGCAGCCTGACCGCCGACCGGATCAGTATTCATCCCGGTTCGGTGATGTTCAAAACCGATCCCCGGTACATTGTGGCGGGGGAAATTGTGCGGACAACCCGGATGTACGCCATGTCGGTTTCTCCCCTTTCGGAGAGAATACTGGAGCGGTTAAGTCCGGATCTGTTTGCCGGTTTTGTAACAGACCAGGCAAAGATTCACCGTCACGGGGCTGAAAAGCTTAAAAATGTGAGGGATTTTACCCACAGTATTAAAATACGGGACGAAGTTTTTGAAATAAAAACAATAAAGGGTAAAAAAGAAGTACGGCTGCCCTGGGAACAGCTTAAACGTATCCGGGAGGACCTGCCGAAAGAACAGTACTACAAGGGTCTTAAAGGCACTATTATTGTGAACGGGACCTGTACCCTGCTGGCAGGGGAAAAACTCAGCCTAATCCTGTCCCTGGCCCCCTGGCTTGACCTGGACGGGGTTTTTGAGCGCCGCTGGGCCGAAAAAGATACGTTTAATTCCAAACGCAATCTGGAGGCCCTGTTGAAAGAACTGCCCAAACTGCTGTGCCCCGCCCGCTGGAAGGCGGGGGCCGGTTCCCTGGGTTTTATCGGCCTTTTTACCAACGGGCAGGGAAACTACCGGTTCAAATGCTCACGGGGTTTCCATATAAGCTTGAACGAGAGTCTGGCGAGTCTTGAGGCCCTTATTGACGAGTTGGGGGACGATGTGGACATTGAAAAAAAGCACATTGTAAACCAGGTATACCGGCGTTTGTCGGATTACCTTGGTTCAAACAGGACGGCGCTGGGGTAACAGCCTTTTAATCAGGGTCCAGTTAATTGGGGTCCAGTTAATCAGGATCCAGCTCCTCAAAAATATCCACAAGAAAGGAATTCAGGAAGAGGAGGCCCTTCCGGGTAAGGGCGGGGCCTTGGCCTGCCGGCGAATTGGCGGGGTCTGCTCTTATAAGGCCCCGGCTGCGCCACTTTGCCAGGGTTTTGGGGATGGCTTCCTCCGGGGAAAGGCCGAAACGCCGCTTAAAAAGGGGGGCGTCCGGCCCCCGGCTAAGGCGGAACCCCATAAGGAGGCTCTCTTTCATCAGGCTCAGGCGGTCCAGATTCTCCTGTTCCAGGCGGCCCGGCCGGGCAGGGTCTCCGGCAAGCCAGAGCGCCAGGTCCGCGGACCAGTTAACGCGCAGGCCGGTGCCTTTCCGGTCGTCGATCAGGGTGCCGGACCCGGATGGGCCCAGGGCCAGCCAGTTTTTCATGCCCCAGTAGCGCAGGTTGTGGCGGGATTCGTGTCCCGGCAGGGAGAAATTGCTTACCTCGTACTGGCTGTAGCCGGAGCGTTCCAGGGCGTCCCGGCCCCTTATCCACAGGCGGCCGGCCTTGTCCTGGGGGGGAAGTTCTGCCGCCCGGTCCCACAGGGGGGTGCCCTCCTCCAGGTTAAGCGCGTAGAGGGACACGTGGGCGGGATGGAAGATGAGGAGTCTTTCTATATCGTCCAGAAGGTCCTTCAGGTCCTGGCCGGGAAGGCCCGCCATAATGTCCGCGGAAAAGGATTGGGGGAAGAAGCGCAGGGCCAGGTCCAGGGCCCGCTCAAGTACTTCTACCGGGCCGCCCCGGTGTACCAGGGCCCGCAGGCGGGGCGAAAAGCTCTGGACCCCCAGGGAAAGCCGGTTTACCCCGGCTTCCCGGCAGGCATGGAGGAACTCCCCGTCAAGGGATTCGGGATTCGCCTCCACGGTCCATTCCCGGTCTTGCCCCCGGTCCCGGTCCCGCCCCAGGCCCGGAAGCTCCCCCAGGGCCCCGAACAGGCGGCGTATGCCCTCCGCCCCCAGAACTGATGGCGTACCCCCGCCGATGTAGATGGCGGGGATCGTTGCGGCGGGGAATTTTTCAAAAAGCCAGCGGGCATCCGCCGCAAGGGTGTTGATGTAACGTTCTACAAGGGTGTTACCCTCTCCTCCGGGGGGCAAGAGGACCGAATAGAAGTCGCAGTAATCGCAGAAGGAACGGCAAAAGGGAACGTGGATGTAGAGGGAGTAATCGGCAGGGGGAATTCCCGGGCTCAAGGCCGGCCCAGGCGGTTAAGGGGCCAGTAACGGAACAGGACCTTGCCGGCCAGTTTGTGAAGCGGGATGGGACCCCAGGTACGGGAATCGTTGGTGTTGTTCCGGTCGTCGGACAGGACAAAACACTCGTCCTCCCCCAGGATGATCCGGTCCATGTTGCCCGAAAAGGGAATCGAATCGTCCCAGAGGGCGGGTATTTGGGGGATTTCCAGCACGTAATCCTGGCCGGAAACTTCATACTCGGTCAGCGTATAGAGTCCGCCCCTGGGCTTGATCCTGATAACAAAGTTGGTCATGGAAACTTCGTCCCCCGGCAGTCCGATAACCCGTTTCATGAAAAAATGCTGCTCCCGGTTGATCAGGGAGACCTGCTGGGCGGTAAAGAAACGCAGCACTCCGTCCAGAATACCGGCGCCGATGTTGTTGTCCTCCCCCTGGGCCATGTCCACCAGGACGATATTTCCGCGTTTAAGGGGCAATGTGGCGGATGGCAGGCCGCAGCGCCCAAGAAGGCTGTAAAGGGAGAACGAAGACAGCACAAACCGGTCCCCCGGCCACAGCCCGGGCCGCATGGTATCGTTTTCCAGTACCCGTACCGAAAAAAGGAACGAACTAAAGACGTTGTAGAACACCAAAAAAACTAAAATCCAGAACACTACCCTCAAAAGCCGGTGGCGTTGAGTTTTCTGTTCCGCATAGGAAAATTTTGCCGATTTACTAAAAAAATTGAATACCATGCGGTTCACCTAATCGGTCCGGCCCGCCAGGTGATACCCAGAATGTCTCCGGCTGCGCTGGTCCCGGAACCGGCCTGCTCCCCGGCGGAACGCCACAGGGGCCAATAGATAAAGGAACCCCGCCCCATCACCTTGCTTATCAGCACGGGACCAAAGGAGCGGCCGTCCCTGGAATTATCGCGGTTGTCCCCCAGGGGGAATATCCGGCCTTCCGGCACGTACCAGCCCTGGTTAAGGCGGGCAAGGAGCGCCCGGTAACGGGAGTCGTCGGGCTGGGCCCCCCGCAGGGTTTCAAGCCAGGCCCTGTCCACGGCGTAGGAATCGCGCATGAGGTAGCGGGAGGAACCGGCCGTCAGCACGGACTGGGGGGCTTCGCTGCCAAGGCTGCGGTATGCCTCGATCTTCCCCAGCGCCTCCTGGACGGGGTACTCGTCTTCGGCGATAAGGCGGCTAAGCCGGTGTTCCCAGCCCCTGTCCGCGACGTAGTCGCGTTCCCAGACCCAACGGTCTTCCCCGGCAAAGAGTACCTTCATCTCCCCCCGTTCGATAACAAAACGGTCCCCCGCCACGCCCGCAGCCCGCTTGATAAGAAAGTGGACGCGGGGTTCTCCCTTTTCGTCCCGGTCTATGTCAAGCAGCGAAAAGGTAAGCATGTAGATAACCCGCTGGGCCACGTCAAAGACCGTGCCCCGGCCAATGTACGCGGGATTTTCAAAAATAATGACGTCGTTCCGCCTGGGTTTGACGGGGCTGGGAAGTTTAACGAAACCGGGCAGCAGCTCCGGGCCGTAGATAAACTTGTTCACAAAGACATGATCGCCTATGAGCAGGGTGTCGATCATCGAGCCTGAGGGGATCTGGTAAGCCTGGAACAGGTACTGGTTGATCAAAAGAACCCAGCCCGCCGCCCAGATAATCGCTTCGATCCAGTCAAGGACCGGGTTTTTCGCCTTCTGTTTTTCCCTTTTGATACGACGGATCCGCCTTCTGCGTGTCAAAAAGGCTTCGGTTAAAGCCTGAATCCTGTCGAATATATCCTGTGTATGAGTCATGCGGGGAAAAAGTACCATGAAGCAGCTTTGTTGACAAGGCGGAGAGAGGAACCCTATAATGCAGTCCATGCGTAAACGACCGGAACCTGCAAAAAAGGAGGGTTCCACGTCAGCCGATGATCAGGTACGACTTCCGTCCGTGCTGGGTATCCGGCCCGGTGTCTACCTGAGCGTCATCTACGGCCTTATTATCCTGGTAATTCTCTTTTTTCTCTGCCTTTTCCCCGGCTTATCCCGCCCCGGCAGCCTTGTGTCTTTCAACAGCGAGCCCCAAGGGGCCGCTATCCGCGTTGACGGGGTAAACCGGGGAGCGACGCCGGAAGAGCTGTTCCTGGACCGGGGCCCCCACACCGTTGAATTCGTCCTTCCCGGTTTTCGATCCCAGGACCTTGACGTGGAGGTTCCCGGCCGTGCCGCCTTTTCACTGTTTTTTCCCCGCCGCCTGGATCTTAACGAGGTTCTTGCGACAGATGATCCTGTTTCCGTGCTAATCGCCGCGGCTGCGGATTACACGGCATGGTCCTTTACCGGGGAGGCTACGGCAAGCTACCAGATACCCTTAAGCCTTTCCGAAGGGGTTTACCGGGCGGGGCCTTTGCTGGACGGCGATGAGCGGGAGGAGGCGGCGGAGATTATCCGCGCGGCGGCCCGGTTTGCGGTATCCCAGGCCTCGCTACGGGACCTGGGGCGGGCCAAGCTGCTGCTGGACAACGGGGGGCTTGTCCCCTCGGCCCTTAGTCTGGGCCGTTCCGCCGTGGATATTGCCTCCTGGCTGTCCGGCGTCCCGGACGCCGCGCTCTGGCTTGGGGAACTGCTCCCCGCCGAATCCGCTGCCCTGGTCCGGGATTCCGCCTGGGCACAGAGTGCAGGACAGGGGGGCGCCACAGCGGACAGCCGCCCCGCCGCGCCGGACAGCCGTTCCGCGGGTCAGGGGCTTCCCCCGGCTGAAATTGCGGGGCTCCGCTTCCTTGCCCTGTCCGGGGCTGCCGGCAGCGGGGGCCTGTACTACGCCGAAAACCCCATCGGCGCCGCTGATTGGGAAAGATTCCTGGAAGCCCGGCCCGAATGGAGGCTAGAGAACCTTGAAACCTTGCAGGAACAGAAACTTGTGAGCGGGGATTACCTGGCAGACGGGGGGGAGGGGGCCGCGGCGCAGACCGGTGTTTCCTGGCATGCCGCCGCTTCTTTTTGCCGCTGGCTTGACGCACAGCTCCCCCCCGGTTTTGAGGGCTGGGAGATCCGGCTTCCCCGCGAAGACGAATGGGAATCCTGTTTTGGCGCGGCCCCGGCCTCCTCTGCCCTGTGGGAATGGTGCGACGACCCCTACGTACCCCTCCGCCGCTTTCCCGCGGAACAGCGGGCCATAGAGAAGCTTTCCTCCCCGGAACGGCTGCTCCGGGCCGTCCAGCGTCCCGATTCACGGGGTTCACTGCCCCCGGACCTGTGTTCCCCGTTTGTGGGTTTCCGGCCCTTCATCGTCCCAAAGGAATAACATGGGCGAAGGAATCAAAATTATCGCCGTAAACCGCCGGGCCCGCCACGATTACACGGTGGAAGACAGCCTGGAGTGTGGTATTGAACTGGAAGGAACCGAGGTAAAGTCCTTCCGGGACGGGAAAATATCCTTTCCCGATGCCTGGGCGGAGATCGAGGAGAACCAGGTCTGGCTCCGCTCCCTCCGGGTGGCGGAAAATCCGTTTTCGTCTGTCTTTAACCACGATCCTGATCGTAAAAAGCGGCTGCTCCTCCACCGGGACCAGATAAAGCGGCTGCGCCGCAAGGTGGAAGAACGGGGCTACACCCTGGTCCCCCTTTCTTTTTACTTCAAAAAAAGCCGGGTAAAGGTGGAACTGGGCCTGTGCAAGGGGAAAAAACTCTACGACAAACGGGCCGGTATCCGGGAACGCGACATGAACCGCGACGTGGAACGGGAATTCCGCCGCGGTTAGCAGTTTGTTGCAGGGCAGCCCGATGAGCCTACATTTGCCGATACGGGCGCCTGCAGTTCACTGTCTTAGGGATCGGGAAAATCGGTCTGGCTGCCCAGGAAGTCCGCGGTGTTGATCTCCGTGGAAACCTCCCCGAATATGCCGCCGTAGTACAGGACGGCGCTCTGTACCTTGATGAAGCGCACCTTGCTTAGGGTAAGGGGGCTGCCGTCCGCCCGCATGGCGTCCTTGATAAAAAACTTGGTTCTGTTCTCGGCGGCGGCGCCCAGGTTGCACGCGTCGACATAGCCCCAGCTATCGTCCAGATTGGGGTATTGGTTATTGCATATTTTACCGTTGTCCCGCAAAAGGGTGCCGGTGTAGCTTACCCAATCACCGGTAACGCCCCATACCCCTGACCAGCCGCCGGGAATCAGACCGGTCCGGCCCTTGGCGTCCGCCCAGCAGATTGTGCGGATAGTCTGGCCATAATCATTCGCCTGGCCCTCACCGCCGCTGTTGAAGTAGGTAATGGCGTAGCGCCGCCTGATAAGGTCCTTATAGGCCGCGTTCCCGTCGTCCCCACCCTTAAGCTCGTACCACATCTCGTCGGGGCTGTTGTTGCCGTTGTTGTCCTCCTGTACCCAGACCACCCCGGCTTCGCTCCAGGTTAAAAAGGGGTTCCCCCGTATGTTGTAGCTCTCCTGATGGTCCACCCTCCAGATCTCGTAGCCCCCGGCTGCGCCCAGGCTCCAGCCGTAGCCGGTACCCGACTCGGTAAACTGTCCGGGGGCAAAGTGCCGCAGGTAGGGGTAGGTTTTGGAAGGGTCCTCCCCAAAGGACTTGTCCGCGGGAACCGTCCCGGTGTAACAGACCACCTCCGTAGAGGCGCTTATGGTTATGTCTTGGCCGGTAATGTAACTCCTGCCGGTAACATGTACCGTAACCGTGTAAGTTCCCGTTGCGGTGGGGGTGAACCGGCAGTATTCGCCCCCGCCGGTAGTATCGTAAGAACCGCCTGAAACCGACCAGCTATAGCTTACGCCCTTGTCCGTATGATCATCGTTATACCCAATGAGGAAGCGCACCGGCGCAAGGACGAGGAGTTCATTGGGCCGGACGTAGTACTTGCCCGCGCCGGGACCCGCTCCGCCGGGGTCCCCGGCATGGCGCATGTAGCCGTAGTCAAACCACACCGCGGGTTCCGCGTCCAGAACCTCTACGCTAAATGTTTCGTTCTTTTCGTCCAGGCGGAGTGTCAGGGTCTGGGTTCCGACCTGGTCCTTGTCATAACCCTCTATGTCCGCGGCGGTGATACCATTGTCCGGGCTAAGGGTTACTTTAAGGCCGCTTGCCGTTGTAAGGGCTGCCTTGAGGTTGGAACCGGCAAGGTCGAAGGCTTTGCCCTTGATGTACGCGGGTTTCATCTCCTCCCCCTGGTGGTTGGAACTCCTCCCCCGCTGGTAGTGGTTCAGCGTAAGGGCCGCGCTTTGGGGAACCCGTACCGTCACGGTAAAGCCCGTGGACGCGATCTTTCCGTTCACCGTAACCGTAAGGACCTGGCTTCCCCGCTTTGTCCTGTCGTACCCTGTTATCCTGGGTGCAACGCTTATAGACTCCATACTTGTCGTCTGGGTTTCACTGTCGTAATAGGTTCCGCTTACCTGTATGCCCCCAAGGTTCAGGGTTTCCCCCAGGTAGTAGAGGGTCTTTTCAGGCTGTTTTGTAAGGCTTACGGACTGCAATATTTTTGTGTCGTTTCTGACGATGATTTGAAAATATTGGGGGTCGAAGGCCCCCACGTTTACCTTTACGTTTTTAAGCCCCCCAAGGGATGTGTCGGGCCGGCCCAGGCTGTAGTCCGCCGGCCCAAGAGCCTCCATGGTCCCGTCACTGTAAAGACCCTCGATACGCAGGCCTGTGCTGTCAAAGGGCTGGTTACGGGCGTAGATGATGGTGTCAGGCAGAACGGCTATGGAAAAGCCCGTAAGGACCCGGGCCGCAGGGACCAGGTCCGGATTGGGCGCCGTATTCTGTGGAGCCGGCCCGGCGGGCTGTTCACAGGCAAGAAGGGCAAGAATCGCCACAAGCCCCAAAATCATCCCGGTTTTTTTCATCGCTTTCTCCATAACACTGCTCCCTGCCCACTGTTCATTGTTAGTTGTCTTCTTCCGCTGCTTCCGGCGCGCCCTGGGATTTGACGCTCTTAAAGCCGCGCTTCAGGGAGACCCCGGCTTTGGCCTGGCGGATGGTTTCCGCCACCAGGTCGAAGGCGTTGATGTTCACGCCGCCGATTTGTCCGAGTTCAAAGCCCGTGGCGAAACTACGGGGACTTTTCCCATAGCCCTGGGCATCGTTTATCAGGATGCCGTCCCTGCGGAACCAGAGCCGGTCCGCGGCAGCCGCGGTCCCGTTTTCGTAGAGGATGTCCCAGAACGAGAGCCCGCCGTAGCCCTGAATTCCCGGTGTAGATTCGTTGTCCGCGATAGTGA
>JAITJW010000016.1 GCA_031278715.1 Treponema sp.
GTTTGCTGCAACCCCGGTTCCGCCGCCCTCCCCAAGGGCCCTTCACCCGTCGCCGCCTACGCCTTTTACGACAACGGCCGTCTTGGGGTGTACTCCCTGGAAACCGGCGCCCCGTTAGCGGAACGCACACTCGGGTAAAAGGCGGGGAAGTTTATTAAGAGAAACCTGCAAACCGCCCGACTGCTGTTGAACGCCGGGGCCGACGCCAACCTGCGGCTTTTGAACGGCAATTCACCGCTGGTGGAAGAAATGCAGCGGCTGCAAATGGAGTATGCCGCGAACCCAGGCCCGGAAAACCTGGCAAAAATGCAAAGCGAAATGATGAGGCTGCAGCAGGAAATGATAACGGCCGCCATGCAGGATGCGCCGGCGGCGATGGATTTGGCCTTTGATGACGATGAAGAAGAACAAAAAAAGTTTGCGGAGGAACACCCGCCTGCGCCCGGCATTTTGAATCCGCCGATCCGGTTACCGACGCGGCCTGTGAGCTCTTCGGCAATAAAAAATCGCCTTTCGAGAGACATCCCGTTTCCGCTTTGTAGGCGGCTTTAAGAAACTTTAAGAAATGGACGTCCCGCGGGCGGTACGCAGTGAGACCCGGATGAGCAAGAGGTTCCGCTCTGGTTTGGGGGATACCTCTGTCCGTGTCGTGAAACAGGCAGGACAAAACAGCGGAAAAGGAGGGGAAGCGGAAGGACAGCCGTAGCAATGAACCGTAAAAAATGGAAAACTGTCCGCCGACACCTTCAAAAAACAGCCCTTAGAGGCTTTCCCAAAACTTCAGCTTTTGGGAAAGCAACCTTAGATTTAGAGGAAAAAGCGGACTTTTGGCCGCTTTTTCCAAAGCTATTCCCAAAACTAACCGAGTTTTGGGAACAGCTCTGATATTACCAAATTTCAGGCAGAGATAAAAGACCGCGCCGGCCCCGGCGGGAAGGGGGCTTTCCTGAACCTTCAGGTTGTGGAAAAGCCCCCGTTGATTGGAAGCCGGGCTCATACCCCGGAATTTTGTTTTCCGGTTTATTCGCCGTGGGGTCTAATACCCCGCCCTTCAGGCCTTCAGGGCGGGGAGGTTCATTCTCCGGTTGCCCGGAACCGCAGCCGGCTCGCACGGTCCTTAATCTCGTCCAGTATTTCCTGTTCTTCTTCGGTCTCGGCCTGAACTTTTCCCAGCGCCTGCGCGATAAGGTAGTTAAAATTTTCTTCCTCTATGCCAAACACCACAAAGTAGAGGTAGTTCTCCTCGCCTGTTGAGGTGGACCGCTCTTTTACCCAGAAGTCCAGTTCCCGGCCCAGGCCCGAAATCTCCGTTTCGGAGAAAATATTGATGAACTGCTCCACGGCGCTCCGGTTTCCCGGTGTGTTCTTGTTCCCCGTAAGCGCAGCGCCCGCCTCGGTACTGACGGTGGTCTTTACCATGACGGACGCATCGCTGAGCGCCTGAAGGTTTACCCAGGCCTGTAGCAGGTCAAGGTCCTGCCCGGAGTTCTGTACCAGGATGGTTTTCTTTCCCTGCACACGGGCAAGCCCCGCAATCTGATTATCCGGGTCTCCATCCGATGCCCACAGTACCCATTCGGGAACCTGGCCCCCCAGACTGGCCCCGCGGTAATCAACCGTTACCTTGTCCCGCTGGATGGCGGGGGGAGTAACAGGAACCGCCGGCTGACTTGCAGCGGGTTCCACAGCGGGACGCTCCGGCGGTGCGCCTGCGCAGGCGGTAAATACAGCCGCAGCTGCCGACATCAACACTACTACAACCACTACACCTGTTCTCATGATCTACTCCTTGTCGTTTGTTCCGGTCCCAGGGACTGGTTTACTTACCGCCAATCATGGCGGCAAATTGCGTAATAAAGTTTTCTTCCAGGTCCTTTTCTATCGCGATAAACGCGCGGTTATAAGCGCCGCTCGTACTGCTAAGGTTGTTGAACCGCTCGTAGTTTTTCCCGTAGGAAAACAGCGCCTCCCCGCCCCGCTCTACCCTGATAGAAATACCCGGCCTGACATAGTAACCGGCCATGTTGGAACCTTCATCGGCGCTCAGTACCGCCGACACCATGTACAGCGGATTCCGCGTGGTTACCGCCGCCCCCATCGTCTCCAGAAGCTGCTGTAGTTTCCGCTCCAGCCGCGCCGGTGATTCGGGACTCGTTACGCTGACGCCAAAACTAAGCCCCGCCCGCCGCGTCCGGTACGCGGAACGCAGTTCCTGGATCAGGGCAAGGTCCTCCGCGTAGGAAACGGCAGGGTCCACCACCACGGCGGTTTTGATAAGCTCTTCGGTAAGGGTCCCGATACCGGCGGCCCGGCTTAGAAGCCCGCAGGCGTAGAGGGGTTCCATCTCCCCCTCCGCGTCGGCGGCGACAGCCCGTAACAGCCCCATGTTGGCGGTAATTCTGGACCCGTATATCCTGGCGGCCTCCCGCCTGTCGATATAGGCAAGCGCGGCCCAGACCCTCCGCGCCTGGTCATACCAGGGATCGGCGAACTGGACCCCCAGGAACTCCTCTTCGGAGCGGATCACGGCCTGTTCACTGGCGTAGGTTTTTTTGGACAGGTCCGAGCCGGTATCGGAGACAACCTGGTTAAATTCCCGGATAGCCTCGTTGCGAACCTGGGTGGAGGTGTTGAAGAAGAGGGAGACCCCCGCCACCGCCGCGGTTTCCGCCGCGCCGCGGGACACTCCTTCCCCCACCGCGGAGATGTAGAACCTGGAGGGATACGCCTCTTCCCGGTCCAGATACCAGGAGGGGGCCTGGGCGGAAAGCGGCCCCAGGGACAAGGCCAGGGAGAACAGCGCCAGGAACACTTTCATGGGAGATCCCCTAGAAACTCAGCTTGTAGCTGAGCCGCAGTCCCGGATCGCCCCGCTGGTCGGAAACCAGCGCGATATTCAAGTTATCCAGCGGGCCCCTGGCCACAGAAGCGGAACGCCGAGCAAACGAAGACGGCCTTAAATAACCGTAGATGGCTCCGCCTATGTACAGAGCCCCGCCGAGGGCCGCAAGGACATAGCCGGATGAATCCTCCGAATAACTGTAGCCACCTGAGTCCCACCTTTCATAATTATTGTCCACTGCCACCGCAATTCCGACGCATACTAAGATAACTCCTCCGGCTTCCAGTCCGGCGGTAATGGCTCCACCCAGGATATCCTGCTGGGAAAACGAACCAATGCCAAACAGGATGTTCAACCACCTGGCACGGTTAACTTCCGCGGTAGTAAAATTACCGGTCGATGCCTCCCTGCTTCCTCCGGAGGTTCCCCCACCACTTCCTCCAGCGGTTCCCCCGGCCCCTCCTCCGGTGAAGGACGCGATAATCCGGTCGCCGTTGGCCACATTCCAGGAACCGCTGTAGACTATCGTGGCGTTTTCCACCGTCAGAGCACGGATCCTTAACCGGTAGGATCCGGCGATAAGCTCTATGGAGCCGGAAACGATGTACTGGGCCCCCAGCATACGGCCTATTTCCTGGGCCGAGTCGTCGCTTACAAGGCCGGACTCCTGGAACTGCATCTCCTGCATGATTAAGTCCAGTTGCTGCCGGTCCACCACGGTAAGGCTCCCCTCGTTGACGATGACATTGTTGAGTTCGTCTATCACGTAGCCGGAGAGCCGGTCCGACTCGCTTGAAAAACTGAGTACCGCGACCTTTCCCCCGTGGGGGAGCCGCTGGCCCATTTCCAATGCGGTGGTCTGAATGGCCTCATCCAGGGCAATATCCTGGGCGAAGGCGCCGAATCCTGTCAGGCACACCAGCAGTACAACAAGTATTTTTTTCATACCCATTCTCCTTAAATCTATTTAGAGTCTGTCCATAATGTGTCTACATTATGGACAGACACTATGTAACGTTCGCGGCCGCTCCCATACCCAACGGGCACACGCGGGGAACATGTTCCGTGTATATCCATCATTACCCTTTGTGTTTCCCAATGGGGGCATAGTCTATCGGATTACAGAATCCCTGTGTTTTGATGAGTCGGGTGGAAAAGCCGGACCCGCCGGGCCGCTGTTGGTTGTGTGGAGATCTATTACGCCGGGGGTAAGCACCTACCCGGCGTGTACGTGTACAGTTATATGGTGGTGGGGGCTACACTCCAGGCCGGATGGTCTATGTCCAAAACAACGGCCCCTTAAAAAATATAGCTGATCTTCTTCAGGTCGATGCTGTGGGCTTTTCCCGTATCGGCGGCGTAACCTGCCGCCACCGCCAG